>NZ_JBFTKS010000055.1:0-16347 GCF_056396065.1 Allobosea sp. 05T433
GGCCCACAGGGCCATGGCGGACATTGCATCCTTCTGGCACGCTGCCGTCGGAGGATGCCCATGGTCGCGACATCATGCCTGCGCACACTCGCCGACACGGATGAACCTGTCGCTGCCCCCTCGCACGAGGGCCTACCCCCGGCGGGGACTGTCTACGCTTTTCGAACCAGGCCCTATTCCACGCTCGCACCGGCGGAAACCGGGCGATACTCTGCGTTCAAGATCATCGGCCCCAACCAGAAACACGTAGCCATCGCCGTATTGGACGGCGTGTGGGGAGAAGTCCCGACGCTGAAGCAGGCCGAACAGGCGCAAATCCTCAAGGAACATCGATTTGCCCACAACGGACGTTTGGCCGTGTTCGGCGTAATTGCAGATTGGTGGGAACCCGCGGAACTTGATGCCGTAACTTTTCTTGGCAAAATCGACGTCCCAGCCCCTGAAGCAGTACTCGCTGCGAAGATCGCCAGTTCAGCGATCGGTACGAGGTATTCAACTCTTCGGACGATAAATTATGCTGCCGAGGGTGAATGGCGCTGGGGCAATGACCGCGGAGCTCTCTTGGGGGAGGCGAAACTCAGCGCTGCGATTCCGAGACACGGCTCTCCGTCCAACGCTGGCGCATAATCCGAAGCACCGAGGCTTCCGCCTCCAAAAAACAGATCGATTTCTTGCAGTTTTTATCTATTGTAGTCTCTAGGTCATACAATTTGCCTAGAGCCGCTGCGAGCGCCCTTAAAGCTGATCGTTTTTCTTCTTCATCTCATCCAGTTTATCGATGATTTCAATAATTCTCACCATAAGATCGTCGTGGGTTTGCGCAGATGGTTGCTGCGCAAATGCCGCGAATGGTCATGGGATCGGTTCCTGATTTGGCGTGGGGAAACGCAGCCGCCGCGGGCGATCAGCAGTCTAACGCCGGACGGAACCGCCGAGAAGGCAGGTACGTTTCATTTGCGTGCTGGCCACGCCTACGGCGGGGTCTMCGCCCGCCCTTCGAATGAGCCTCACCCCATCATCTTTATAAGCTGCAGGCTTTCGATCTCTGCCTTAAGCTTGGCGACGGCAGCCTCCCCCCGAATACTCTTGACGCCCCTCCTTTCGCGATCAAGCGCGCCCGGGATTCCGTCGAGAAGCTCCGCTCGCAGTGGTTCCGGCAACAAGGGCCCTTCCCGCTCGGTCTCGACCACGGTCGACTTTCGGTGCGACCACCGACGCCTTCGTCCGTCCGGCCAAGTGAGGAGCGCGAAGAACAGAAGCCGGACTATGCGACTGCCGGCTTCCTGAGTGTGATGTTGCCGGAGCGTCGCGGTAATCGCCTGCCCGACTACGGCTCCGGAAAAGCCACTCGTCGTCACGCGCGCTTTTTTGGGCCAAGGCGTAAGCGCCTCTCGGGGGGCTCCGTGAGTTCAAACGGCATCAGCGATTGATTCTGCTGAACGACAAGGGGGATTCGGAGAAACTCTGACCGCAGCAGCATCAAACGCGCCACAACGTCCAAAATGGCTCTATGCGCGCGGAACTACGCCGCTGCTCGATGGGTTTGCGCTAATTAATCCAGCGCGCAAGGACGGCTTCCATGGAAATTAGGATCGGCTATCGGATCGAGATCGTCACCTATCAGCCGACGCCCGCCTTGCTGCTTCTCGACCCCCACCCCAGCCGCGATGGCGACCTGGTGACGACGCCCAAGACAGCCGTCAGGTCCCTGAACGACGGCAGCAACGTGCCGACCGCCAAATATGCGGACGGGTTCGGCAACCGTCGCCGGCGCCTGGTTGTGCCCCCGGGAGGCGTCGAATTCACCAGCGACATGATCATCCGAGATTCTGGCGAGGTCGATTACGTCGACCAAAACGCGCAGGAGGTCTTCGCCGGGGACCTACCGTCCGAGGTCTTGGAATACGTGTTATCGAGCCGCTATTGCGAGGTTGACGAGCTCTCGGCAACTGCATGGAGCCTCTTTGGGAACTGCGCCCCGGGTTGGAATCGGGTCCAGCAGATCTGCAACTACGTCAATGCTCAGATTCGCTTCGACTACCAGTCAGCCCGCGGCACTCGTACGGCGGTGCAGGCCATGACGGAACGGGTCGGGGTCTGCCGTGACTTCACTCACCTGGCGGCCGCGCTGTGTCGCTGCATGAACATCCCCGCACGCTACTGCAACGGCTACCTGGGCGACATCGGCGTGCCGCGTGATCCGGCGCCAATGGATTACAACGCCTGGTTCGAGGCGTATCTCGACGGCGGCGAGTGGTTCACCTTCGATGCCCGGCACAATATGCCCTGCATCGGTCGCATCCTGGTGGGCAGGGGCCGGGACGCCGCCGACATCCCGATGATCCACACGTTCGGCCCGCACATTCTCCAACGCTTCGAGGTCATCACCGAAGAGGTGGTAGCGACCTAAGCKATGCGGCGCTTGCAAACTCTCGATCCGCAGGCCGTGATTTAGGTCGGCACATTCTCCAAAACGCTCTCGCCTAGCGTGCAGCTGGTCTATCTTTCCCGCCGGATTGGCTCGGGTGTTCACAGAGGCCAAGCAAGTCCAATTTGCCGGGCCGAAAGCGATCGATATGACCATATTCTCCGTCAGGCACATCACAAACTATCACTATGCAAAACCGGTGGGGTTCGGTGAGCACCGACTGATGTTTCGCCCCCGGGACAGTTATGACCAGAGGCTACTCAGGGCGACCCTGGTGATTGATCCGGAGCCCAGCACTATCCGCTGGATTCACGATGTCTTTGGCAATTGCGTCGCGCTCGTTCGGATTTCTCGTCCCGCTTCGGAGTTGTGCTTCGAAACCCGGATTCAGCTCGACCACACGCCGCAGGCAACGCCCGATTTCCAGATGGATGAGGAGGCGCTGACGTATCCCTTCGCCTATAGTTCGGACGAAACAGCGGATCTGGCTGGTACGACCGATCGTCACTACCTCGACGACGATGACGAAGTCGGGCGATGGGCCCAGCAATTCGTCAACGTTGGCCGGCGGACTGACACCGGGAAGCTGTTGATGACGCTATGCTATGCAATCCACGAAAGCTTTGCCTATTCGCGTCGTCTGGAGGCCGGAACCCAGCCGCCGCTTATCACGCTACGCCTACGTCGCGGCACCTGCCGCGATTTTGCATTGTTCATGATGGAGGCGGTGCGTTCCCTTGGCTTCGCGGCTCGTTTTGTCACGGGATACATTTACGTTCCCAGCCGCGACACCTCGACCACGCTCGGGGGCGGCTCTACCCATGCTTGGTGCCAAGTCTATCTCCCCGGAGCCGGATGGGTGGAGTTCGATCCAACCAACGGCATCGTCGGCAATCGGGATCTTGTCCGGGTCGCCGTTGCCCGGGACCCTCGCCAGGCGATTCCACTCACGGGAAGCTACTCCGGCCTCGCCTCGGATGCTCTCGGCATGACCGTGCAAGTCAATGTGACTAAGGAAAAGACGAATACAGAGGTCGAAGATCCAGATAAATCGGGGTAAAGCTCATCCTCTCCCAGACCGTTCCGCTTGCCACGTGTCATAGGGTGGAAAAACCAGCTGGAGATTGGCTCTACGGGGTCTCCTCACCCGGCCGACCCTGGGGAGGTCACCGGGGAGCGTCGGATGTGGCCATAGGCAACGTCAAGCATGGCTACTTTGCCCTGGCGTGATTTAGCAATATTTTGGCGCGGTTCAGCATGACACCGTTGGCTGGTCTGGCATGGGGGTGCAACCACACCGCTGCGAAAAGAGCCGACGATGAGCACTAACAGCACCACCAGCTTGATCTGGGCCATGATTGCCCGCAGCAACGGCACGGTTGGCTACCGCGACGAAACCCAGCGCTACATCATCGAAGCAGCGACCGACTGTTTCTACAGGGTCACCTTTTGCAGCAATGACCATTATGAGCTGACGATTGGCCACAGGCAGTCGGTCGCTGAAGCGAAGGCGCTCTGTGAGGCTGACTTTGCCGCGCGGGATGGCAACTACAATTTGGACTAAGCCGCGCGCCCAGAGTGGGCACCGTTCCCCCATGCCGAACGTTGCTTGCCATTCTTCCTCGGTCAGCAACCGGCTCATCCCGTGGCCATCATCGAGTGTGCCCGTACTCGGCCAGAGGTGCGGACACCAAGGAGCCAGCGAAGCTGCTAAGCGGCAAATCCGCTGGGATCGCTGTAGATCGGGCGAGATTTCGCCGAAGGTGAGGCCACGACGCTACAACCTGCCCTGAGCGGCGACATTGGCCTAAAGGACGGCGGGAATAGGCTGTTCCGCATCGCGTCCGAGGCCCGTTTCCATGCGTAGAAAGGGCCGCCTGCTCAGCGTCGCTTTCGACGCCTTCGTTCTGGTCTGACTCGCCGTGACCTGAGCGGGCCGAGGCCGAACGCAAGCTCACTGAGATCGCCAATGATCCACCGAGGCTCTGGTTCTGGACGCCGGCCGTCGAGAACAGCACGGTGTCCGAAGGTAGTTCCACCGAAGCCTTGCACACCGTCAAGGCGAGAGCCTTCGGCAGCTACCTACTACGCATCGATCCCGGCTTCGAGGACGGCAAGGTGAGGCGCGTCGCCGCCGAGGTGGTCTGCCATTGTGTGCCGTCATGTCTGACACGCTCACGCACCCAAGAACGCATGCCCCGCTCCAGGTGATCGTCCATTTCAGCGAAGGCGAGGCCAAGGCCCTGGCCCTGCGGCCGGCGCAATGGGATCGGAAGAAGCACGCTCGCCGCTGGCCAGGGCGCTCGCCCGCGTCAGGGAAGAGATGAACATCGCCAAGTCCGGGCACCGCAACATGACGATGCACGTCAGGCCCCATGTCTGAGACCACCACCTGACTGCAGATGCTCTTCGCGGCGTGGGGAGCGTCGCGCCCAGATGGAGCTGTCAGGCGGGAGAATTGCGAACAAAACTTCCGGAAATTGGAAACACGTTTCCGGGCCGGAAGAACACCCCACGAACGGCTCGGGAACGGCGACATGTGACCGTACTTGAGCGAAGGCCGTGGACCATGAAGGACAAGAAACTGCCGCTCGTCGTCAAGCCGATGCGGGTGAGCTGGCGGCACGGCCATCACCGCAGGGTGCGTTTCGGCAGGGGCCGCGGCGACACGCGATTGAGCATGAACGAGAGCTGGGTCGTCGCCGAGCTGAACTCGCCGGGCATCGACATCGATGCGGACTTCGATGAAGATGAGGACGAAGAGGAGGACGCCGGGCCCCAGCGTTGGCATCGTCGACCTCGATCTCCAAGACGGCTTTCTCGACGACGAACTTCGTGCGCCGGCGCTGTCGACCCGAAGGTGATGGATGCGCAAAATGAAAAGAGGCTCCGGTCAAACCGAAGCCTCCAATCGGTTTCCATAGAGCCTGCCGCAGCCGGGCTTCCTACGTAACTCTATTCACTGGGAGCGCGGCCGCCTTACGGCGGCTGGCCGAAATCAGGCGGCCTGCTTCGTAGCGGCAGCGACCACAGCGGCGGCGGCCGGAGCGGCCTTCGCGACGATGCCCTCGACCGGCTTGTAGGCGTCCTTGGCGAGAGCGGCGTAGAGCTCGCCCATCTTTGTAAGTTGGGCGACCGCGCCCTCGAATGAGGTCTTGACGTACTCGGCCTGGATCTCGAGAGCCTTGTCGAAGGTCTTCACGCCAGCGAGCTTCTCGATCACGGCGGTGCCAGCCTCGAAGGACTTCTTGGCATAGTCGGTGGCCTCCACGGCAATGGTCTGCACGCCCTTGGAGGTGGCGCCGAAGGCCTTCAGGGCTGCGTCGACGTTCTCTTTGGAAGCCTTCTGAAGGGTCTCGAACTTCTGGATCATGGTCTTCTCCTGTGCACCTTTGGTGGCGCTTTAGTGAAGGGCCGGAACGGCCCGACGTGTCGCCCCAAGCTCGTGTGAAAGAGATAACCACCGGGGACTGGTTATCGTATTGTGCGCTGCAGCATTAATGTCAAGAACATGCTGCAGCGCAGCAAACATAGGCCATCCCGATCGCGACAGTTCGGCGTCATTTCGCCCCCCCGGGCCGGCCCGGGCTTGAGGATGCCCGCTCGTTCCGGGTGTACCTGGTTGCGCAAGAGATCTCCTGGCCGGCGCTGAACCAGACGGTGTGCGCGTTTAGAGAACGACACCAGCAGTCAGTGAGTCGGTCGCCGCGTTGCACCATCAAAGCCTGGGATCAAACATCTAGTGAAATTAATTGCACAACAGCGTGAAAAACCCCGTAGACGCCAGATTGCGGATGGCGCTACGGGGTCTTCTGCGCCCGGCTAAAGCTGGGGGGCCGATGCCGGGGAGTCTTGGATCAGTATCGGCTTATTCGTTACCCCCGCTCCTGCCGTCGAATCGACTCAGGGCAAGGTGGTGTAATGCCCCATGGTGCTCACGAAAGGTAGGCTGGTCAAGCGAAGACAAGATTAGCCAAAGCTCTTTCATGCCTCGATCCGTCGGAAGAAGCGTTTGGCTGCGTTGATCTCCGGGCCACTCGTGGCGGCAATGACCAAGCTAAAGCTTTTCGTCGCGGAAATACCGTCGGTCATACTATGCGCGACGGTCGCTGCCGTCATTACATCGAGGGCCTGCACCAGCTTGGGCACTCGGGCATCGATGCCCGAAATTGATCCATATCAACGCGCGCCGATCCGAACGGGCGCTCTAGTCTGGACACTCCGTAAGTGTGAGCAAACGGGTCGGATCGTCGGAGGCTGGGGGGCCGGTCTGACGAACCGGCCCATCGCAATGGGGCGGGCGCCCGGCCTTCTTGCGCAGGCCCAGTTCCGGTCACTAGCCGGTCGAGGTGATAGCGGGGTGCGATGCCTGCCAATGCTCGCATGCGCCCCGCCACCGTCGGCCAGCCCGCGCCCCCGTCAATGGGGCCCCTTGCCCATGCGGGCCGCTAGCCTTGAGACGGCCACGCTTCGAGCAACGCCGCATGGGCAAGGGCAACCCATCCAGGCGCAACTATTCAGCGTGCGTTTCGATGTAGCCAACGACGTGCCCTCAACTGAACTTAACTCGGGGCATTGCCGGGACGGCTGAACGCTTTCGGCTCAGAGCGGAGGCTCGCTTCCACCTCTCGGATCCGGGTCATCAAATCGGAGGTCCTCACGTTCTGCGTCGCCCTTCCCGTCGTCGCCGCCGCCCATCGGGAAAGCAGTCGACATCGGCAGGATGACGCCCTGTACGCCCCAGCCGCACAAGCAGATCGACCCCGACGCGGGGCCATCTACCAAGCGCTTCGGCCCCGGCCGGCGCAAGAATTCCAGCGAAAGATCATGTCTTGATGGCGATCGAAGAACTCTCGCTGACGATATGGCTGATCGTAACCCTTGCGATGAAGTTGGTGGTCTTCCCCGCGGTCGGGGGAAGCCTATTATAAGACCGACCAGCGTAAAAATATGGAATTATTAACCATGCTTCAGCCAACGTTGTGAAGATATCCGCTGCGAATCGGAGTTTGTTATGCGCGTTTTATTGATTGAGGACGACGCATCGATCGCGCAGAGCATCGAGATGTTTCTCACGCTGGAGAACTTCGAGGTCACCAAGTCAGCCTGCGGAGCCGATGGCCTTGCCCTCGCTCAGTCGGCGCGGTTTGACCTGATCGTTCTGGATCTCGGCTTGCCCGACATGCCTGGCATGGAGGTGCTCACGAAACTCCGAGCAACTTCCATTACAACGCCGCTGATGATCCTCTCGGGCATCAACGAGATTCAACAGAAGGTCCGTTCCCTGATTGCAGGGGCGGATGACTACGTGACAAAGCCATTCCACCGAAACGAATTTCTTGCCCGCCTGCGGACTTTGGTGCGTCGGTGTAACGGTACGGAGAACCGCACCGTCCGGGTCGGAGATCTCTGCATCGATCTGGATTCGAAAACGGTTGACGTGGCCGGGAAGCCCGTTCGTTTGACCGGCAAGGAATATGAACTCGTTGCGTTCCTGGCGAGCCGCCGTGGCTTCGCTCTGTCAAAGGAAATGATCCTCAACCACCTCTATGGTGGGATGGACGAACCTGCGCTCAAGATCGTCGACGTATTTATCTGCAAGGTGAGACAGAAGATTGCGGCCATATCGGGCAGAACCAACTACATCGGGACTGTCTGGGGACGTGGCTACATGTTGAATAATGCAGATCCTTCCCTTCAGATGGCTCCATCCGACAATGACGACACCATTGTTATCGACCGCGCCCGCTCGATTGCAATTCAGCCGCGAAATGAGCGTTGCATTTCTACCAAGCCACGGGCTAGATCCGCGATTAACGCAGGCGTTTATTTCAGGAAAAACCAAACGCGAAGAAAAATGACGATGTAATCGATCCAACGTTGATCATTGTTTCGTCTCGGACCGGATCGTTGACCGCCAGCGGCGCACTGTGGATTAATCAGCGGGTCATACTTCCGGGGAGGCTGGCCATGATTGAACGCGTGGTGTCACCGGCCTATTGGGTGCTGACCAAGGCTGCGCGGCGGTTGCTCGCTGTCATCGAGACGGAAATCGGGAGCGGCACCAGCGTGGCGCTGTCTTACGATACCTTCAGGCTGGACCACCGCTTCGGACGGCAGACGCTGTCGCCAAGTCTGACGCTGCTCGATCGTCTCGGCCTGATTGACATCGCGGTGGGGCCGCGCTTCGTCAACGTGTTCTCGCTCTCAGACCGATGGCGGAGCGTCAACGAGGACGAGGCTTTGAGGCTGACGGCACAGGCGCGTGAGTTGAAGCCGCCGCGAACGGCCCGCGAGCCGAAGCCGCAAAGGCCGGCAGCGGCGAAGGCACCGAAGCCTGTGAAGGTCGAGGCACTGCGCAAGCAACGTCAGGAGCCGTCATTGCCGCCGATGCCATGGCGCTGCGACAGCCGATAGCAGGACCGAGGGGACGACTTGCTTGTGCGCCAATCGTTTTTTTAGGCCTTGGAGGCCTGTGTAGCGTCGTGAACATCGGCCGATAGTCATTAGCGAGGCTCTGCTTGGCCTGACTGGCTATGCCAGGTTCCGTTCAATTGCGGATCGGGCGGCTTTAAAGGTTACTTCTGCGTCCGGCACAGCGCCTTGCTGCTGTTCAAGAAGGAGAAGCACGATTTCGTAGATCTCCCTTATGTCGGCGGCTTGCAAAACGCCTTTCTGCACCAGGCAGCGCAGGAGGCCGGCCATGGTTGCGGAGGAGACGAGGTTTGCTGCGGCAATGCCATGCGGCGAGGCAAGGGACATCGCGCGCTCATTGTGTCGCTGGATGTACAGGTTCTGGTACATTGTAGCCGTCCGCTGCGTACAACGTAAGTTTGTTGCGCAACGTGCGGATGGAAATGCCGAGTAGTGAGGCTGCATGGGTGCGGTTGCCGCCGGTTTCCCGCAGCGTTGCCAGGATCAGCTGGCGTTCGACAAAGGCAACTGACAGGCCAACGAACTGATCCACGACGGCTTGAACAGCATCGAGCGCTCGCATGGTTACGGTCCTTTCCAAGCCCCCCGGCTCTAACGGACGCCTCAGAATGGCGCCCGCCGTGGTTAAGAAGTGGTAAATCGGCATGGGGCGGCAAGGGTGCACGGCAGTCTTTGAGCGGCAGGGTCAAGTGCGGCCCGCTTAAAGCCGACTTTCGCGTGGCTGCGTGCCGGGCCCTGCGGGACGGTCCCCCAAGCGGGTACTTTGTGCTGCCCCTGCGCGATATGGACCCCTCACGTGCTTCGAAATAGAACTTGGCGGTTAATGCCAAGAACTTGGCTGCGGTTAATATGGATTCGCGAGCGCCTGTCACACATGGTCCCGGCCTATGAAAGTCCCCGCCCCGCGCTTCATCATTGACGACGACCTGGACGGCCCGATCATTTACAACGACCCGGATACACCGAAGCCTATGTCGAAGGCATGGCGCCTGGCTTGCTTCTTGATAAGCTCCGTGTTGTTAGGGTGCGCCTTGGTAACATTCCTCGCTGTGGCCGATGGGCCGAAGCCTGGCCTAATGTTTATTGCCGCCTTCGGCTTTGCTATCGGCGGCGGCGTTTTATTGTCCTCAGCCCTGTTCCCCAATTTTTCCCTTGCCCGTGCAAGACGCGGTGCGGCCGAGAACTGATATCGTGGCGCAAAAGCTGGCAGACATCAGCGATCGGGAGTTGGATCGCTATTCCGACCCTCGAGCGCTGGTTTCGTATGGCCTGAGCATCCGGCTGGGTTCGCCCTGGTTAATGCGCCGCGCAGGCTTGCCGGCATCGCCTCCGCTTATTGGTTCGCGTGACCCGTGGAGGTGACCTGGTGCACCGACCTCCAGCCCGGGACGCTGATTGCGCCACTCTCGGTCAGCAGGTGCAGGGCAAAGCCGGGCTGAGGCGTGCCGATAAGCCGGCCGGCCACCATGTCGTCGATCCCCTGATGCCGGATCACAACGAGCCTGCCCTCAAGTGCCGCCAGATCGCGCTCCGGCTGGTTGTCAAAATTCAGGTCACCGGCCGCGGTCGAAAACACGCCCATCGCAAAACCTCCCTGATGCGAACGCCGTAACGAACGTCCGGCGGATGCAATCCTGCTTGGGCCGAGGCTGGGAGTAAAGAAGCCGATTTCGTAAGCGACGGGACCGCGAGGGAGGTCCGTGACCGCCCCGCCACGGAACGGGCTGCCGCCGGCGGCCGCGGGGAGGTGATGGAGCGGAGCCAGGCGCTCGGGAAAAAGGCCGGCGAGTGCGTCGAGACCAGCATTGACATTAAGCGTCCAGCGCGCCCCCCTCATCCGTAGGCTCGCACCAACCACCCCTCCCCTACCTTGAGCGACATGCGGCCAGCCGTAATGACCGGCCCCCGATGCCTGACGGCGCATGCTTCACACCCGGCTGCCCGCGTCGCAACACCCTTTTGCCTCAGCCGAAATTAGTCGAGCGCTATCTACCAGCCGCACTTGCCGCTTCGACCTTTGCCGCTTCGACCTTTTGAGCGGTTAGAATCTGCTGGGCGGCAGCAGCTGCTTCTTCGTCGCGACCTTCAACATGGACCGTCGGATGGGCGAACTTGATACCAGCCTGGTCGAACGCCGTCTTGAGGCGCAGAAGCGCTTTGCGACGCACGACCGCTTGTTGGCCTGGCCGGGTCGTCATCTTGAAACGAAGCTGGATGGCATAATCGCCGAACTGCTCGACCCCCTGCATCTTCATCGGCTCGATAATGTCAGGCGCTAAGTCGGGATCTTCGGCAAGCTCCTGACCGATTTTTTTGGAGATTTTCCGCGCCTTTTCTAGATCGCTATCGTAAGTGACATTGATCATGAACTTGTCGATGACCCAGTCTCGGCTCATGTTCTGAACCGCGCCGAGTTGTCCAAACGGAACGGTGAACACTGGACCACGGTGATGGCGCAAGCGGACCGAACGGAGTGAGAATGACTCCACTGTTCCCCTGAAGCTGCCGCTTTGGATGTATTCGCCGACGCGAAATGCATCGTCGAGTAGGTAGAACATGCCGCTGATAATGTCTTTGACCAGGGATTGAGCGCCAAAACCAATGGCGACGCCCAAGACGCCGGCTCCAGCGATCAGGGGGCCGATTTCGAGCCCGAGCGCAGCAAGCGCCGTCAAGCTCGCCATCACCGCGATAACCACAAGCAGGATATTGCGGAAGATGGGCAGCAGCGTGCGAAGTCGCGCCCGACGGATGGCCTCGTCGGAACCGGAAATGATGCTCTCCGTTGGATCAGCGAGGGCGCCGTCCACGGAAACCTTGACGATTTGCCATAGAAAATCGGCCAGGAGAAGAATGACGACGCTTGCCAGCGCACCGCGCAGCAGGCGCATCGGCAGGCTGTCCTGGCTCGTAAGACCGACCAGGTCAACCTGCCAAATATGAGCGAGCCAAAGCGTAGCGGCGCTGAGAATGATCAGCCGCACCCCGCGCTCAAGGCACACCTCAAGGATATTGTGCCTGATCGGCACCAGCCCACCGGTCTCGGTCGGCCTCAGGAGGTGACTGACTGCGTTCCTTCCAATGGAGATGGCTTCGGGCAGCAGAAGCACGAAAACGGCAATCCAGAACATGCCCAGAAGGCCGGAAACCCAGAGAAGCCACAAGACCACAGCATAAGCTGACATGGCGACGCTCTTCGCAATTCTGCCGGATCCAGCCGTGGAGCTGCTATCGCCTTCCGGTCTGTTCCAAATGGCTTCCAGACCAATTGTCAGAAGGCCAAGTCCGAGGAGATAAGCTGCCGCGAAACGGAAATCTCGAGGAAAGCCCAGATCGATCAGAATGCCAACAATCGACCACCCAAATGCGAAGTAGCTGACAAACAAGCCAATGCGCCGCCGCCAGTAGATGGCGTCCTTCGGCTTAACTGGAACTATCTGATGATCCGACCAGGCGCCGTGCGTGTTCCGCGGTGGAAACAAAGCGAAATCCAGCAAAGACCGAGTAGCCCGCGTGACGAGCACGGCCACGAGAAGGGCGAGCATGATCTGCTTCAGGATCGGTGGCCATGCGAACAGCAGGAACGCGCCGAGGCTGCCTGCAGCGAAGATTGCGATTCCGGCAACCAGGGTGGCCAGGCGCAATCCCGCGGTGCGGAATCGTTCCTCAACGGAAAGGACGGGTTTCCTCTCTAGCAAGGCGCGGTAGCGGGCGCTCATGCGGCGATACAATTGCTCGGAACCGACACCGAGAGTGAGAAAGGTCGAAATCATCAGAGCAAGCCGGGCAGCGCTTGTCGTTGCCAGCTCATTTTTCAATAAGCCGGCGGCCCGCGCGAGTTGCGTCGGCAACTGAGGGACTGCGGCGGCGATGGAACCGATATGGTTGCGTACGCTGGTGAGCCGTGTCGCAAGTCGGCTGGACAGGGGCGGCTCGGGAGTTGCTATTGCTGTGGGCAGTGCGGCTGGACTGGCCTCGCCGGATTGCTGGATCCAGCGTCGCACGCTCGGCTCATCGAGCAGGCGCAACAATTCCTTGGCCTGTGGTGGAGGGCTTTCTCCTTGCCCCTGTGCACGGGCGCCAGATATTCCCCAGGTGGCAAGGACGCACCAAATTAATATCAGAAAGCTGCGCATCTGTCCCCCAAGGCAAAGCTGATCAAAGAGTTCAATTCCACCGGATAAGTAGACCGGTGGTGGGCAATTCTGCACTAGAATCGCTGTTAGCAGATCGGCGTGCTACTGGGCAGATGCAACGCGAAACGGTCAGCCGAATGGAATGCCGGTTCGCATATACCCTGACGGATGTCTTATTGTTTTAGCATCATTACCGCGACACCCGCGGCGCGCTGTTGGGTTGGCGCGGAGGTCACGCACGATCCGGACACAGACAAGTAAACTTGCGCGGAACGGCTGGGCCAACCAACGCCCTAGCTTTGCGAAAGGCCAAGGCAGGATCTTCGGCGCAATGCGTCGATAACAGGACATTTCTATCGTGTCGGGAGCGCCGCATAATAGGCAGAGAGCGCAGCGATTTCGGCTGTCGTCATCGCACGCGCCATATAGCGCATCTCCTTGTGCTGACGCTTTCCCGACCGGAACGCCATTATCTGATTGAAGAGGTAGCGTTCATTCTGCCCGGCCAAGTGAGGGACTTCGCTATCCCGTGCGATGCCGTCGTCGCCATGACATGCAGCGCATTGCTCCACCGCGGAGCGCCTTGGTTCGGCGAGTGCTGGAGCGGCGACCAACGCCATTGCCAAGGTCAGTCGAAGAATCACTCTCCTGGCTCCCCGCTCGTTCCATCCGCCGAACCGGCCGCGATGAGATGCTCGGCAGTCGCAATCGCTCGAGTCCGCGCTTCCGGCCAGACCATCGCAGCGAGCAGCGCCGGCACCCACGGCGGCACAGGCAACTCATCATTCAGCCACTCGTGCACACGCTTGATCCGGCCGCCGCAGAACAGTCCCGCGAACCGCTCCGGGCTCAAATCGACCTCATTCAGCCCGAACTGGAACTGAGCACCATCGATATGTGCAGCCTTGGTTTTGGAGAGCTGGATTTGCAGCTTGCGCGCCATGTCAGTGCTTGCCCCTCGTGCCGTCCGTACGCTTCGCCCGCCCACATTTTCGGGAATGAATTCTATGCCCCAAAGAAGCAGCACCATGCAGGCCGGGTCCATCCGGGCATAGCTCTCGCACCCCACGAGGGGAAGTTGGTAGCGMCGCAGATCTTCTGGCYCGGCCCGGTTGGAGAGCGCCGAGAAACATGGCGAACTCGTAGACCTGCCGRACGTMGTCGCGCTGTGCTCRCCGAACCSGCGGATGGTCATCYCGTCSATCATCCGCTGGCGCTGCGGACGGGCGGCAAGCCCGGGCATGTGGCTCTCCAAAGATCAGGGGGAAACGACCCCACAATCCTCGGTTGCAACGCCCTCACGCGAGAACGGGTTGGTCCACTGGTGCTATCCGGAGAGGCACTCCTGGCGATCACTGTACCCGCCTTGGTTCGTGGGCGAAGGCGCTAAGGCCGAGCCATTGTTGCATCGAGCTGGCAAGCGTCGGATTGCCGTCGATCTCCAGCTGTCCGCAGTCCGACTCCTTCTTGATCGTCGTCAGTCCCATCCAGATCGCCGTCATTGTTCGCAAGGAACTCGTGACGAGGAGATCTAACTGATGACCGGGATCGAAATTGCAGAGGTCGACCGTTCCGCCGTCCACCACCAACCACCAGCTCTTTTGCGCCCCTGGCAGCTCTGGGTACAGAAACTGTATCGTGTAGCGGCGTTCAGGCAATAGCTTGGCGTTGAGGCTCCGTCGCATGTCCCACATCAGGAGCGACGGGTCGAGGTTCTTCAATGAGAGCCGCGACTCCATCCAGCGCTGTGCCCAGTTGCCGAGGCCCATGATCAAAGATCTCAGTTCCTCGCCCGCCTCAGACAAGTGATACTCAACCGAGCCGTTTGCTTTGCGCAACACGGTGATCACCTGGGCTCGCTCCAGCTCCTTCAGGCGCTTGGACAGCAGCGCCGGCGACATTCTCGGCACGCCGCGCCGTAGGTCATTGAACCGGGTGCAGCCGCAAAGGAGTTCGCGCACCACCAATGTCGTCCAGCGACTGCACAGGATCTCCGACGCCATCGACACCGGGCAGAATTGGCCATAGCCGCCGCGCTCGTCCATTTCGAACCCCGCTGTTCTCCTGGCGAATGGTACCAAAGCAGCTTCATCCCAAAAGCGACACCAGTACAGTTGCTGAACTGGACCCTCACGGCTTCAACTCCGATCCTTCAGCGTCACAGGAACGGAGGACGCCATGCCGACGAACGTCGCTTCGAAAGTTCAAGCCATCTCAGCTATCGAAAACTCCGGCGTTTGCGCCGACGGTATCGTGGAAACCGCGCACCATCTTTCGCGGAAGCTCGCCGAACGCGCGGCCGAAGTCGACCAGAACGACAGTTTTGTCGGCGAGAACTACACCCTGCTGAAGGAGGCTGGTCTGGTGGAAGCAGGCGTCCCTCGGGAACTCGGCGGCCGCGGCGCCGAAATATCCGAGCTCGCCGAGATGCTGCGCGTGCTCGCGCGTGCGTGCGGTTCCACCGCACTCGCCTTTTCCATGCACACGCATCAGGTCGCCATACCTGCCTGGCGCTGGCGTCACCAGAAGGTGGCCGCCGTCGAGCCTCTCTTGAAGAGGGTCGCGAATGAGAAAATTATCCTTCTCTCGTCAGGCGGCTCGGACTGGATCGGCGGCTCGGGGAAGGCTGTGAAGGTCGCCGACGGCTACCGGATCACGGCCCGGAAGGTCTTCACCTCCGGCGCCGAGGCCGGCGACATTCTAATGACCGGCGCGATTCACGAGGGGGAAGATGGCAGTCGCTCTGTCATTCATTTCGGCGCGCCGATGAACTCCGCTGCTGTAAGCATTGAGAACACTTGGCGCACGCTCGGGATGCGCGGCACTGCCTCGAACGACGTCGTGATCGACAACCTCTTCATTCCCGACGCGAACGTCGCCTTCTCGCGCAAGGCCGGCGAGTGGCATCCGGTCTTCCAGACGATCGCAACGATTGCCTTCCCGCTGATCTACGCCGTCTATCTCGGAGTTGCAGAAAGCGCCCGCGATCTCGCCGTCGAGATCGCGAAGGAGAAGCCAGCACCGGACCTATCCCTCGCTGGCCGCATGGACACCGAATTGCGCGCCGCGCAGCTGGCGCACCGTTGGATGCTTGACACGGTCGCGCGCAACGCCCCGTCCGCCGAGACGGTGAATGAAGTCATGATAGGGCGCAATCTTGTCGCCCGGCATGCGATCGCAACCGTCGACCTGGCGATGGAGCTAGAGCAGGTTCATGGTTTTCCGATTCTGCCGGGATTCCCAAGCGCCGCGAACAGTGCGATTCCTTCCTTGTCTGACGCGGGAGGCCGGGATGGCACGGGCTTACAGCCAGGATTTGCGTGAGCGAGTGATTGCGGCGACCGAGGC
>NZ_JBFTKS010000056.1:0-15815 GCF_056396065.1 Allobosea sp. 05T433
CAGTCCAGGCTGGCAGCTCGATAAAAAGATTGAGACGCCTCTCCATCCGACCCGATCATGAAGCGGCTCAGCGCCGACTTCGCAGAGAAGCCAGACCCCTGGCGGGAACTCATTATCGCGCAGCGTGGCGCAGAGGCTTGTCGGATAATCACCCAAAGCGATCGACGGCGGGCTCTATGACCCCGCCGTGGGCGCTTTTGCTTGACTCCTACCGCCCCAAAAGAGAAGGGCCGCCCGAAGGCGGCCCTTTCGCAAGTCGTGTTCTGCAGCGCCTTATTCGGCCGCCGGAAGCACGGCCGCAGCAGCTGCAGCCTTGGCCGCCGCATCCGCCTTCTGGCCGACGATCAGATCGTCGCGGCGCAACGCCACCTGCTTGATACGGGCAACCTGGGCGCCCGTGCCGGCCGGGATGAGCGAGCCGACGATGACGTTCTCCTTGAGGCCTTCAAGGGTATCGTACTTGCCGTTGACCGCCGCCTCGGTGAGGACGCGGGTGGTCTCCTGGAACGACGCCGCCGAGATGAAGGAGCGCGTCTGCAAGCTCGCCTTGGTGATGCCGAGCAGGACCGGAACGCCGCTGGCCGGCTTCTTGCCCTCTTCGCGCATCTTGGCGTTGATCTCCTCCAGTTCGATCCGATCGATCTGGTCGCCCGTGATGATGTCGGTATCACCGGACTCGGTGATCTCGATCTTCTGCAGCATCTGCCGGACGATGACCTCGATGTGCTTGTCGTTGATGCCCACGCCCTGGAGGCGATAGACCTCCTGGATCTCGTTGACGAGATAAGCCGCGAGCTCTTCGACGCCCTTGATCGCCAGGATGTCGTGCGGAGCCGGATTGCCGTCCAGGATGTAGTCGCCCATCTCGACGACGTCGCCGTCCTGGAGATGGATGTGCTTGCCCTTCGGGATCAGGTACTCGAGCCCGTCCGAGCCGTCATGCGGGGTCAACGTGACCCGGCGCTTGTTCTTGTAGTCCTTGCCGAAGCCGATGACACCGGCCTTCTCGGCGATGATCGCCGCATCCTTCGGACGACGTGCCTCGAACAGTTCCGCCACCCGCGGCAGACCGCCGGTGATGTCACGGGTCTTGGCCGAGTCGGTCGAGACACGGGCGAGCACGTCGCCTGCCTTGGTCATCTGGCCCGGCTCCATCGAGATGATGCCGTCGACGGGCAGGATGTAGCGGGCTTCGCCACCGCGGGCGAGCTTCGCAACCTTGCCGTCAGGGCCGTGCACCGTGATCGCCGGACGCAGATCCGACGTCCGGGCCGACCCACGCCAGTCGATGACGACGCGCTTGCTGATGCCGGTCGCCTCGTCCGTCGTCTCGGTGATCGACATGCCGTCCACGAGATCCTCGTAGCCGACAGAGCCGTCCACCTCGGCCAGGATCGGGCGGGAATAGGGATCCCACTCCGCCAGGCGCTGGCCGCGCTTGACCTTGTCGCCTTCGTCGACCCGCATCTTCGAGCCGAACTGGACACGGTGCACCGCGCGCTCGGCGCCGTCCGGACCGACGATCACGATGGCGATGTTGCGCGCCATGGCGATCAGGTCACCATCCGAGTTGCGCGCCGCATTGCGGTTGCGGATCTTCACCGTGCCCTCGAAATTGGACTCGATGAACGACTGGTCCGCGATCGTCGCCGCGCCGCCGATGTGGAAGGTACGCATGGTGAGCTGCGTGCCCGGCTCGCCGATCGATTGTGCCGCGATGACGCCGACCGCCTCACCCATGTTGACGGGCGTGCCGCGGGCAAGATCGCGCCCGTAGCAGGTGGCGCAGACGCCGTTCTTGGTCTCGCAGGTGAGAACCGAACGGATCTTCACCTCCTGGACGCCGGCGGCGTTGATCTTCTCGATATGGCTTTCCTCGATCATCGTACCCTTCGGCACGAGGACGTTGCCATCGATGTCCGTGACATCTTCCGCCGCAGAGCGGCCGAGGATGCGGATGCCGAGCGAAGCCACGACCTGACCGGCATCGATGATGGCGCGCATCTTGATGCCGTTATCCGAGCCGCAATCGACCTCGGAGATGATGGCATCCTGCGCCACGTCGACGAGACGGCGGGTGAGATAACCCGAGTTTGCCGTCTTGAGCGCGGTATCGGCCAGACCCTTACGGGCACCGTGCGTCGAGTTGAAGTACTCGAGCACGTCCAGGCCTTCCTTGAAGTTCGAGATGATCGGGCTCTCGATGATCTCGCCGGACGGCTTGGCCATCAGGCCGCGCATGGCGGCGAGCTGGCGCATCTGGGCCGGCGAACCACGGGCACCCGAGTGGCTCATCATGTAGATCGAGTTGATCGGCTTATCGCGGCCGTTCTCGTCCTTCTTAACGGTCGAGATGCGCGCCATCATCTCCTGGGCGAGCTTGTCGGAGCACTTCGCCCAGGCGTCGACGACCTTGTTGTACTTCTCGCCCTGAGTGATCAGGCCGTCCTGGTACTGCTGCTCGTAGTCCTTGGCGAGCGCACGGGTGGTGTCGACGATCTCCCACTTGTTCTCCGGCACGACCATGTCGTCCTTGCCGAAGGAGATGCCGGCCTTGAAGGCGTGCTTGAAGCCGAGGCCCATGACGCGATCGCAGAAGATGACCGATTCCTTCTGACCGCAGCCGCGATAGACGGCGTCGATCATTCCGGAGATCTCCTTCTTCGTCATCAGGCGATTGACGACGTCGAAGGTCACGGCCGGGTGCTCAGGCAGCGCGGTCGAGAGGATCACGCGGCCGGGCGTGGTGTCGTAGATCTTGGTGTAGGACTTGCCGTCCTGGCCGACGCCGGTCCAGCGATATTTGATCTTCGAATGCAGCGTCACGACCTTCTCGTGCAGCGCATATTCGAGTTCGCCGAAATCGCCGAAGATCTTGCCCTGGCCCGGCTCGCCATCCGAGATGATCGAGAGGTAATACAGGCCGAGCACGATATCCTGCGACGGCACGATGATCGGCTGGCCGTTCGCCGGGTGCAGGATGTTGTTGGTCGACATCATCAGCACGCGCGCTTCCAGCTGCGCCTCGAGCGACAGCGGGACGTGCACGGCCATCTGGTCGCCGTCGAAGTCGGCGTTGAACGCGGCGCAGACCAGCGGGTGAAGCTGGATCGCCTTGCCTTCGATCAGCACCGGCTCGAAGGCCTGGATGCCGAGACGGTGCAGCGTCGGAGCGCGGTTCAGCAGCACCGGATGCTCGCGGATGACCTCGTCCAGGATATCCCAGACTTCCGGCTTCTCCTTCTCGACCAGCTTCTTGGCCTGCTTGACCGTGGTCGAGTAGCCCTTCGCATCGAGACGCGCATAGATGAACGGCTTGAACAGCTCGAGCGCCATCTTCTTCGGCAGGCCGCACTGGTGCAGCTTCATCTCCGGGCCGACGACGATGACCGAACGGCCGGAATAGTCGACGCGCTTGCCCAGCAGGTTCTGCCGGAAGCGGCCCTGCTTGCCCTTCAGCATGTCGGCGAGCGACTTCAGCGGGCGCTTGTTGGCACCCGTGATGACGCGGCCGCGGCGGCCGTTGTCGAACAATGCGTCGACCGATTCCTGCAGCATCCGCTTCTCGTTGCGGATGATGATGTCCGGCGCACGCAGCTCGATCAGGCGCTTCAAGCGGTTATTGCGGTTGATGACGCGGCGATAGAGATCGTTCAGATCCGAGGTCGCGAAGCGGCCGCCATCCAGCGGCACCAGCGGACGCAGATCGGGCGGGATCACCGGAACGATGGTCATCACCATCCATTCCGGCTTGTTGCCGGATTCCTGGAACGCCTCGATGATCTTGAGGCGCTTCATCAGCTTCTTGGGCTTCAGCTCCGAGGTCGTCGTCGCGATCTCGTGCTTCAGATCCATGTTGATCTTGTCGAGATCGAGCGCGCGCAGCATCTCGCGGATGGCTTCCGCGCCGATCATCGCCGTGAAGGTGTCAGCGCCATACTCTTCCTGGCAGCGGACATACTCCTCCTCGGACAGGAGCTGACGGTCCTTGAGGGGCGTCAGGCCCGGCTCGATGACGACATACGACTCGAAATAGAGCACCCGCTCGAGCTCCTTGAGCGGCATGTCCATCAGCAGGCCGATGCGCGACGGCAGCGACTTCAGGAACCAGATATGGGCAACCGGAGCGGCGAGTTCGATATGGCCCATGCGCTCGCGTCGGACGCGTGCGAGCGTCACTTCGACGCCGCACTTCTCGCAGATCACGCCCTTGAACTTCATGCGCTTGTACTTGCCGCACAAGCACTCGTAGTCCTTGATCGGCCCAAAGATGCGGGCGCAAAACAGGCCGTCGCGCTCGGGCTTGAAGGTACGGTAGTTGATGGTCTCGGGCTTCTTGATCTCGCCATAGGACCACGACAGGATCTTTTCCGGGCTCGCGATCGAAATCTTGATCGCGTCGAACGCCTGCTGTGTCGGCTGCTGGCCGAAAAGGTTCATGACCTCTTGCTTCATCGCCTGTCTCCTGCCGCCGGCGGGGGAGTGAACCGCCCTGCCCGGCCATCATGCGAATAAGCCGGCGGCGTGAGTGTCGCCGGCATGCTGTGTTCGTCTCGAGGCGGCCCGTTTGGGCCCGCCCCCTTATTCGGCAGCTTCGGCCGGCGGCAATTCGCCCGGCTTCTGCTTGTTGCTGATCAATTCGACATTGAGGCCGAGCGAGCGCATTTCCTTGACGAGAACGTTGAAGCTCTCGGGGATGCCCGCCTCGAAATTGTCCTCGCCGCGCACGATCGACTCGTAGACCTTGGTGCGGCCCGCCACGTCGTCCGACTTCACCGTCAGCATTTCCTGAAGGGTGTAGGCGGCGCCGTAGGCTTCGAGCGCCCAGACCTCCATTTCGCCGAAGCGCTGACCGCCGAACTGCGCCTTGCCGCCCAGCGGCTGCTGGGTAACGAGCGAGTACGGGCCGATCGAACGCGCGTGGATCTTGTCGTCGACCAGGTGGTGCAGCTTCAGCATGTAGATGTAGCCGACCGTGACCTTGCGATCGAAGGGCTCGCCGGTCCGTCCGTCATAGAGCGTGACCTGACCGGACTTGTTGAGCCCCGCCTGCTCGAGCAGATGCTCGATGTCCGACTCCTTGGCGCCGTTGAAGACCGGGGTCGCGATCGGAACGCCGCGGCGCAGGTTCTGGCCCATCTCGACCAGCTCCGCATCGTCCATCGACGCAACGATCTCGTTGTCGCCATACACGGCCTCGAAGCTTGCCCGCAGAGCCTTGCCGTCATGCGCCTTCTTGTAGACGTCGATGGCCTTGGCGATCTGCTTGCCGAGACCGGCAGCGGCCCAGCCCAGATGGGTCTCCAGGATCTGACCGACATTCATGCGGCTCGGCACGCCGAGCGGGTTCAGCACGATGTCGGCATGGGTTCCGTCCTCGAGGAAGGGCATGTCCTCGGCGGGAACGATGCGCGAGACGACGCCCTTGTTTCCGTGACGGCCGGCCATCTTGTCGCCCGGCTGGATCTTGCGCTTCACGGCGACGAAGACCTTGACCATCTTCATCACGCCCGGAGGCAGTTCGTCGCCGCGCTGCAGCTTCTCGACCTTGTCGAGGAAGCGCTGCTCGAGGCGCTTCTTCGACTCGTCGTACTGCTTCCGCATCGCCTCGATTTCGGTCATCAGGGCGTCGTCGCCGACGGCGAACAACCACCACTGCGAACGCGGGAACTCGCTCATTCCCTCGCGGGTGATGACCGTGTCCTTCTTGAAGCCCTTCGGACCAGCAAGGCCGGTCTTGCCGGTCAGGATCTCGGCCAGACGCGCAAAGGTGTTGCGGTCCAGGATCGCCTGCTCGTCGTCGCGGTCCTTGGCAAGACGCTCGATCTCCTCGCGCTCGATCGCCTGGGCGCGCTCGTCCTTGTCGACGCCGTGGCGATTGAACACGCGCACTTCGACGATGGTGCCCTGCACGCCCGGCGGAACACGCAGCGAGGTGTCGCGGACATCCGAAGCCTTCTCGCCGAAGATGGCGCGCAGAAGCTTCTCTTCCGGCGTCATCGGGCTTTCGCCCTTCGGCGTGATCTTGCCGACCAGGATGTCGCCCGCAGCGACTTCCGCGCCGATATAGACGATGCCGGCTTCGTCGAGGTTCTTCAGCGCCTCTTCCGAAACGTTCGGAATGTCGCGCGTGATTTCCTCAGGGCCCAGCTTCGTATCGCGGGCCATGACCTCGAATTCCTCGATATGGATCGAGGTGAAGATGTCTTCCGAGACGATCTTCTCCGAGAGCAGGATCGAGTCCTCGAAGTTGTAGCCGTTCCACGGCATGAACGCGACGAGCACGTTGCGGCCGAGAGCCAGTTCGCCGAGCTCCGTCGACGGGCCGTCGGCGACGATGTCGCCCTTCTTGATCATGTCGCCGACGCGCACCAGCGGACGCTGCGTGATGCAGGTCGACTGGTTCGAGCGCTGGAACTTCTGCAGACGGTAGATGTCGACGCCCGGCTTGGTCGGGTCCATCTCGTCGGAGGCGCGGATAACGATACGCGTCGCGTCGACCTGGTCGACGACGCCGGCGCGCCGGGCAGCGATGGCGGCACCCGAGTCACGGGCGACGACCGCTTCCATGCCGGTGCCGACGAAGGGCGCGTCGGCACGAACCAGCGGCACCGCCTGGCGCTGCATGTTCGAGCCCATCAGCGCGCGGTTGGCGTCGTCGTTCTCAAGGAACGGGATCAGCGCGGCGGCGACCGAAACGAGCTGCTTCGGGGACACGTCCATGAAGTCGACCTTGTCGACCGGCGTGACGATGACTTCACCGGCGCGGCGGCAAACGATCAGGTCGTCGGTCAGACGGCCGCTCGCATCGGTCGCGGCGTTCGCCTGGGCGACGTTGTACTTCGCCTCCTCCATCGCCGAGAGATAGATGATCTCGTCGGTGAGCTGGCCGTCGCGGATGCGGCGGTAGGGGCTCTCGATGAAGCCGTACTTGTTCACCCGCGCGAAGGTGGCGAGCGAGTTGATCAGTCCGATATTCGGACCTTCCGGCGTTTCGATCGGGCAGATGCGGCCGTAATGGGTCGGGTGCACGTCGCGCACCTCGAAGCCGGCGCGCTCGCGGGTCAGACCACCTGGGCCAAGCGCCGAAAGACGGCGCTTGTGAGTGACTTCCGAAAGCGGGTTCGTCTGGTCCATGAACTGCGAGAGCTGCGACGAGCCGAAGAACTCGCGCACGGCGGCAGCCGCCGGCTTGGCGTTGATCAGGTCCTGCGGCATCACCGTGTCGATATCGACCGACGACATGCGCTCCTTGATGGCGCGCTCCATGCGCAGCAGGCCCAGGCGGTACTGGTTCTCCATGAGCTCGCCGACCGAGCGCACACGGCGGTTGCCGAGATGGTCGATGTCGTCGATCTCGCCCTTGCCGTCGCGCAGGTCGACCAGCGCCTTGACGACCGCGAAGATGTCCTCCTTGCGCAGGATGCGCACGGTGTCCTCGGCGTCGAGATCGAGACGCATGTTCATCTTCACGCGACCGACGGCCGAAAGGTCGTAGCGCTCCGAGTCGAAGAACAGCGACTGGAACATGTTCTCGGCGGTCTCGAGCGTCGGCGGCTCGCCGGGACGCATCACGCGGTAGATGTCGAACAGCGCTTCCTCGCGGCGCGAGTTCTTGTCCACGTTGAGCGTGTTGCGGATGTAGGGACCGACCGTGATGTGGTCGATATCCAGCACCGGGATCTCGTCGAAACCTTCATCGGTCAGGAGCTTGAGCAGCTTCTCGCTGATCTCCTCGCCCGCCTCGGCGAAGACCTCGCCGGTCGCCGGATTGACCAGATCCTCGGCAATGTACTGGCCGTAGAGATCCTCGTCGGTGGCGCGCAGGAACTTCAGGCCCTTCTCGGCGAGCTGGCGGGCGGTACGGGCGACCAGCTTCTTGCCGGCCTCGACCACGACCTCGCCGGTGTCGGCGTCGATCATGTCGACCGTCGCCTTGAAGCCCTTCATGCGCTCGGCGTCATAGGGAACGCGCCAGCCCTGCTTATCCTTGGCGTAGGCGATGTGGTTGTAGAAGCGGCTGAGGATCTCCTCGCCGTCCATGCCGAGGGCGAACAGCAGCGACGTCACCGGGATCTTACGCTTCCGGTCGATACGCGCGTAGACGATGTCCTTGGCGTCGAACTCGATGTCCAGCCAGGAGCCGCGATAGGGGATGATGCGCGCGGCAAAGAGCAGCTTGCCCGACGAATGGGTCTTGCCCTTGTCGTGATCGAAGAACACGCCCGGCGAGCGGTGCATCTGCGAGACGATGACGCGCTCGGTGCCGTTGACGATGAAGGTGCCGTTATCCGTCATGAGCGGCATGTCGCCCATGTAGACATCCTGCTCCTTGATGTCCTTGACCGACTTCGCCTGGGTGTCGGGATCGATATCGAACACGATCAGGCGCAGCGTTACCTTGAGCGGGGCCGAGAAGGTCATGCCGCGCTGACGGCATTCGTCGACGTCGTATTTCGGCGGCTCGAAGGTGTATTTCACGAATTCAAGCAGCGAAGCGCCAGCGAAATCGCCGATCGGGAACACCGACTTGAAGACGGACTGCAAGCCCTCGTCGGAGCGGCCGCCCTTGGGCTCGTCCACCATCAGGAACTGGTCGTAAGACGCCTTCTGAACCTCGATGAGGTTCGGCATCTGCGCGACTTCCTTGAGTTTTCCGAAGAACTTGCGGACGCGTCTGCGGCCCTGGAGCGAATTGACCATGTTGTTCCTCGCGATCTCTCTCGGACGGCTCACCCGGCGGCCCGCTCACGGACCAGTCTTGGCAG
The DNA here is from genome assembly GCF_056396065.1 of Allobosea sp. 05T433. NCBI lineage: Bacteria > Pseudomonadati > Pseudomonadota > Alphaproteobacteria > Hyphomicrobiales > Alloboseaceae > Allobosea > Allobosea sp. 05T433. Next base: position 8,769 of record NZ_JBFTKS010000056.1, read on the forward strand.
CCACAGGCCGCCGGGGGAGCCGTTCGGCGCTTCGGCGCGCCGACATCAACTGAACTGGCCTTCCCGATGGGGCTCGTGCCCCGGAAAGCCTCTTGCATTCCTTGCGCCGCATTCCGCTTGCCGGAAACGACGCAACAGCCCCGGAGGCGGAAGACCGCCCCGGGACTGTCGTGTACGACTAGGGTCGGACCGGCATCAGCCGGCCCTGCTCACTTGAGCTCGACCTTGGCGCCGACGGCCTCGAGCTGCTTCTTGAGCTTCTCGGCCTCGTCCTTGGTCACGCCTTCCTTGAGCGGCTTCGGAGCGGCTTCCACCAGATCCTTGGCTTCCTTCAGGCCGAGACCGGTGATGGCGCGGACTTCCTTGATCACTTCGATCTTCTTGTCGCCGGCGGCGGCGAGAACGACAGTGAACTCGGTCTGCTCTTCAACAGCGGCAGCCGGAGCGCCACCGGCCGGGCCAGCCGCAACGGCGACGGCGGCAGCGGCAGAAACGCCCCACTTCTCTTCGAGAAGCTTGGCGAGGTCAGCGGCCTCGAGGACGGTCAGGGAGGACAGCTCGTCAACGAGCTTAGCAAGATCAGCCATGGTATGTTCCTACGATAAAGAGGTTCGAACGTTGATCAGGTTGGCAGACGGCCTCAGGCCGCATCCTTGTCGGCATATGCCTGAAACACGCGAGCGAGCTTTGCAGCAGGCGCGGTCGAGAGCTGGGCGATCTTGGTTGCCGGGGCCTGGAGAAGGCCGAGCAACTTGGCGCGCAGTTCGTCGAGCGAGGGCATCGTGGCCAGGGCCTTGACACCATCGGGGTTCAGGGAGGTCTTGCCCATCGCGCCACCGAGGATGACAAGCTTGTCATTGTCCTTGGCGAAAGCGACGGCGACCTTCGGCGCCGCGACCGGATCGCTGGAATAAGCGATCAGGGTGGGGCCCTTCAGCAGGGGGCTGATGGACGCGACGTCGGTGCCTTCAAGAGCGATCTTGGCCAGCCGGTTCTTTGCGACCTTCACAGTGGCGCCATTGGCCTTCATCTCACGACGAAGCTTCTGGAACTGTGCCACCGTCAAGCCCGCATAGTGGGCCACGACAACGACCGACGTGTTTGCGAACACGCCGTTCAGTGTCGCGACGGCATCATTCTTTGCCGCTCTTTCCACTGGGCTCTCTCCGGTAGGCGGCAAGACGAAACCTTGCCGCCAGTTGCACTTGTCGCGCAGGCTAGGCCGATTGACACCGGCCGGTCACATGCGCGACGCTCAGTGCCCTGTCCCCTTCCCCGGCATCAGCCACGGTCGGGCGAGATGGTTCGAACCGTCTCGAGGTCTCTCGACCTCGGGTAAGCTCTTGCACCGTCTATGCAGGCCTCTTGGCGAAATTATGCCCTCGGGCGAACCCGAAGCGCACCTGCAGTCTCAGACAGGACTGGGTGATTCCGGCGCGAAGATCGCTCCGCACGCCCGAAAAACCCATTCTTCGACGGTAAACCGTCGAAAAACGCGAAACGGACCTCCTCGTGCAAAGCACGCGGAAGCCCTGATCACTTATGGAAACATCGGGATGTCATAGCGACTTCCCTCGCTTCTGCCAAGTGGTGTCTTGATCCCGCGAGATCAAGACGAGCTTGCGGCCGGCGGGAAGCCGGCCGCATGGAAGCCTATCAGCCGCCCAGAACCGTGTTCGGCTCGATCTTGACGCCCGGACCCATGGTCGAGGAGATCGCGACGCGCTGGACATAGGTGCCCTTGGCGCCGGCGGGCTTCGCCTTGGCAACCGAATCCGCGAAGGCACGGATGTTCTCTTCGAGCTTCTCAGCCGTGAACGAGACCTTGCCGACGGCAGCATGCACGATGCCGGCCTTCTCGACGCGGAACTCGACCGAGCCACCCTTGGAGGCAGCAACCGCGCTGGTCACGTCCATGGTCACCGTCCCGACCTTCGGGTTCGGCATCAGGCCGCGCGGGCCGAGCACCTTACCGAGGCGGCCGACGAGCGGCATCATGTCCGGGGTCGCGATGCAGCGATCGAAGTCGATCGTGCCCTTCGAGACGATGTCGACCAGCTCCTCGGCGCCAACGACGTCGGCCCCGGCCTTCTTGGCCTCCTCGGCCTTGGCGCCACGAGCGAACACGGCGACGCGCAGGACGCGGCCCGAGCCGTTCGGCAGGTTGCAGACGCCACGGACCATCTGGTCGGCGTGACGCGGATCGACACCGAGATTCATCGCAACTTCGACGGTCTCGTCGAACTTGGCGGTGGCGCGGCCCTTGATCAGGGCAACGGCTTCGGTGAGCGGGTAGAGCTTGGTGCGGTCGATGCCCTCACGGGCCTTGACGACGCGTTTTCCGACGTGTGCCATTGATCCGTTCCCCTCAGCCCACGACTTCCAGGCCCATGGACCGGGCAGAACCCCGGATCATGGCCACGGCCGATTCGACGTTATCGCAGTTCAGATCGGCCATCTTCTTCTCGGCGATCTCCTTGAGCTGCGCCGAGGTGACCTTGCCGACATTGCCGCCGCGACCCGGGGTCTTCGAACCCGAGGTCAGGCCGGCCGCCTTCTTGAGGAAGTACGAAACCGGCGGCTGCTTCATCTCGAAGGTGAAGGAGCGATCCTGATACGCGGTGATGATCACCGGGATCGGCATGCCCTTTTCCATCTGCGCGGTCTTCGCATTGAAGGCCTTGCAGAATTCCATGATGTTGAGGCCGCGCTGACCCAGCGCCGGACCGATCGGCGGCGACGGATTGGCCGCGCCCGCCGGAACCTGAAGCTTCACGTAGCCCGTGATCTTCTTTGCCATGATGGCTGCTCCTGCCGTCCGAACCGGTGCCTACCGGAACGACGACGACCCCTCCCGGACAAAAAGCGTCCCGGGCCGGGGTGGTTGCAGAGCGTGGTGCGGCGAGGACTTCCGGTTGGCAAACCGGCACGCCTTCCACGCATGTGAGGCGCGGCCTATGGCATACTCGTGAACGAAGGGGAAGAGCTTTCGCGCTGCGGCATCTTCGCGGCCGCCCTTGAAGGGCGCCCCGCACCCCGCTGGACATAGTCGCCGAGCGCAATGCCGATGTGCAAGACGACCAGCCCCATCAGGACGAAGGCAAGCCAGGCATGGCTTTTGAGCAGTGGCTCGGAATAGCCGGCCCCTTCCGGCCAGATCGCCGGCAGCGTCAGGCCAAGGGCGAGTTCCCGCGCACCAAAATCGGACACGCCGGCCCAGCCGAGCATCGGCACGATGATCAGCGCGGCATAGAGCACGCCGTGGACCGCCCTGTCTCCGCCCCCTTCCCGCCAGTGTCCGGTCAGGCGCGCCAGCACCCTGTAGGCCATGCGGAAGAGCACGAGCCCGAACAGCCCCGCACCGGTCGTCTTATGCAAGGCGTAGAGCGTGTCCGCCATCGGCCCATCGCCGATCTGCTTCATCAAGACACCGGAGCAGAAGAGCACGAGGACCAGCACCGCGGTGGCCCAGTGCAGCAGCTTTGCCAGGAACGGGAAGCTGCGTTGCCCCGCGCGATGCGCGGCGGCGCCCAACACAAGCCCCTCCCGGGACGGCGATATCGACATGGTCATGCGCGCATCCGTTGGGTCTCAGACATGAAGCCATCGACGGTCTGACGGAGTTCGGCAGCCTGGCGGCCGAGATCGGCAGACGCGTGCGTGACCGTCTCGGCAGTCCGACGCCAGTCCTCGACCATGCCGGCGACCTGTTCGACCTGATCAGCCACGAGGCGGACATCGCCGGCGGTCTTGCTTGTGCTCTCGCTGATCGAGCGAGAGCTCGCATCCTGCTTGCGCGCCAGATCGGCGATCGAATCGGCAGCGCGCTCCACCTGGTTGACCGAGGTGACCAGCGCACCGACCCGCATGGTGATGCGCTGAGCCGCGACATTGATCGAATCGAGCCCGCTCCGGACCTGATAGGTCGCTTCGGCGGAGCGGTTTGCCAGCTGCTTGACCTCGGCTGCAACCACGGCGAAGCCGCGGCCGCTCTCTCCGGCCCGGGCCGCCTCGATCGTGGCGTTGAGTGCGAGCAGATTGGTCTGGTTCGCGACCGTACCGATGATCTTGATGATCTCCGAAATTGCCCCAACCGCCTCGCATAGCACCACCGTATCGGCCGTGGCCTCCTCGACCAGCACCTTGGCGGCGGTCGCAACCTCGGTCGTCCGCTGTGCCTCGCCAGCCGTCGTCGTCAACAGGCGCGAGATATCGATCAGCGAGCGCGAGACATCATCGACATGGGTCGAGGCCCGCTGCGTCGAGCCGGCTGCGGCGGCCGCTCGCTCGTCCACGGAGCCCGAAAAGCGTGCGAGTTCGCCCGACGCGCCCGACATGCGCGCCGCATGTTGCTCCAGCACCGTTGCAATCGAAGCGATGCGCTGCTGGAAGGCCTGCCCCTGCAATTGGAGACGGTCACGCCGCTCGACCTCGTGCGACAGCACCTCGAGACGCTGTTTGGCCGCCTCCTGCTGGGCCTGCTCGCCGCGCAGATGGGCCAGCAGCGCCCGCGCCAGCATGCCGATCTCATCGCGCCGGATCGCCAGCTTGCCGATCCAGGCCCGGTCCCGCTCGACCGAGCCCAGGGCGCGCGCCATCCCGGTGATCGGCCGCACCAGCCAGCGATATTCCAGCGCGATGACGAGAACGACCAGCAACATGCCGAGCAGCGACAGCAGCAGCTTGTTCTGCCGGGCGTTGTCGACATGCAGAGCCAGCCGACCGCTGACCTCGGTCATGCCCTCGTTCAAGGCGACGCGCAGTTCGTTGCGCTTCGCGGCGAGCCGCTTCAGCGATTCGCGCGCTCCGATATGGTCCGATCCGACCTGCCCCGACAGCTCTCCGAGAAGATCGACAGCCTCCTGCGCGCGCGCATGGACGGAGCCGTGAAGGCGCATGGCGATATCGGCGACGCTCCGCGCCACCACTTCGATATCGGCTTTCTCCGCGGGCGGCCCGCTATCGGACAGAAGCGAGGCGTTCAGCCGCTGATAGGCGGAATCGGCCTGGGCGAGCGCATCACCCGCGCCAGCATACGCCACCAGATCCCGCGAGAATTGCGTCAGGCGGATCGAGCTGACGACATCGGCGGCGGCAAGGAGAAGCGCAACAAGACCAAGCAGCGCGCCCCAGACGGCAAGACGCTGACCGACAGTTGCCTTGAAGCTCTTCGGAAACATGCAAGCCCGCGCCGGATTTTCGGCGCGGACCTTGCGTCAGCATCGCTTAAAAGTGCCTTAACCAACAAGCTGCCGCAGAAAAATGCGGCCCTCGTGCAAGAGCGCGATCAGATCTTCTCGACCTGGCCGTATTCGAGCTCGACCGGCGTGGCGCGGCCGAAGATCGAGACCGCGACCTTGAGGCGGGCGCGTGCGTGATCGACGTCCTCGACGACACCGTTGAACGAGGCGAAGGGGCCGTCGGCAACCTTGACCTGCTCGCCGACCTCGAAGACCACCGTCGGCTTCGGGCGTTCGATGCCCTCGGCGACCTGGCCCTTGATCCGCATCGCCTCATGCTCGGGGATCGGCATGGGCTTGGCCTTGTCGGCCCCCAGGAAGCCGGTGACCTTCGGCGTGTTCTTGATCAGGTGATAGACCTCGTCGGTCATCTCGCACTTCACCAGGACGTAGCCCGGGAAGAACTTGCGCTCGGCGTCCACCTTGCGGCCACGACGAACCTCGACGACCTTCTCGGTCGGGACCAGCACCTCGTCGAACTTGTCGGCGAGATTGCGCTGCGCCGCCTGATCGCGGATCGACTGCGCGACCTTGTTCTCGAAGTTGGAATAGGCGTGGACGATGTACCAGCGGGTGCTCACGTCAAAACTCCGCTCAGCGTGCGCCAAGGATGAAACCGAGCGACCAGCGAATGATCGTATCGGTAAAGAGGAAGAACAGGCTCGCAGCCACGACCATGGCCAAGACGAGGCCGGTGGTGATCAGTGTCTCGCGCCGCGACGGCCAGGTAACCTTCGCGGCCTCCGAGCGCACCTCCTGCAGGAACTGGAAGGGGTTGGACTTCGCCATTGAGTGGTCACCTCGGTTTCGGGCCGCGCCCGATTCGGACGTCCTGAAAGATTCGCGGCGCGGGGCTCAGGGAGCCGCGCGCCGTCATGAGGCCTCTTACAACGCTCCGGCACGTTAGCCAAGCGCTTTTGATCCGAGCGCTCTCGTCAACCTCGGGGCGCTGCGGGCTTGCGGCAGGCGATCAGCAGGAAGGGCGGACGTTCGCGCTCCCTCGCCCACTCCGGATGTTCGCCGACCTGATCCGGACCGCCCCCCCATTCCTCGAGATGGGTCAGGATGAATCCGGCCGTCAGCAGCAACTGGAGATAGGTTCCGATAGTTCTATGCTGCTTGATGATGCCCTCGGCCGGCCAGTTCGTCCGGCGCGGCCCTTCGTCAAGATAGGGCCCGACCGGCCATGTCGGCGCAGTTCCGGCAGGAGGCGGCGCAGCGCATCCCACTCGGGCGCACCGTCAAGACCGTGGATCGAGCGTGGAACTGGCTGTAACCTTGGAAAAAGTCTCGTCGTCGTAGATGTTCTGCGTCATCGCAGTACGATCGCGAGACTGGCAGGGGCGGCAGGGCTCGAACCTGCGACACCCGGTTTTGGAGACCGGTACTCTACCAACTGAGCTACACCCCTGTAGTCGCGCAGTGCTTTGCCCCAACCCGCCGCGCATTTCAAGTCGAAAAAGAACCGATGTCGACAAGGCTGTGAGCAAAAAGAAAGGGCGGCGTTTCCGCCGCCCCTTCCGAACGCGATGGCGCGCTGTCGATCAGGCGATGATGCTGGCGACGACGCCGGCGCCGACGGTCCTGCCGCCTTCGCGGATGGCGAAGCGCAGCTTCTCCTCCATCGCGATCGGCACGATCAGGTGCACTTCCATGGCGATGTTGTCGCCAGGCATCACCATCTCGGTGCCCTCAGGCAGGTGCACCACGCCGGTCACGTCCGTCGTGCGGAAGTAGAACTGCGGGCGGTAGTTGGTGAAGAACGGCGTATGGCGGCCGCCCTCTTCCTTCGTCAGGATGTAGGCCT
>NZ_JBFTKS010000057.1:0-13759 GCF_056396065.1 Allobosea sp. 05T433
GAGTGATCGCCATCCTTGGCGCTGGGCCGCTCATTCTGGCGATGCGGACCTGAACGGGTCGCCGCGACTCTTGTCCAACTTCACCCGCAGACGACGCGGCGCACACCTCAGGCATCCCAATAGCGCGTTTGCACACGGCCTCCACCCATTTCGGCATGACCGGCGTCCGCTCTCGGGCAGAAGCGCCATGCACAAAAGCGCCCCCCTGGCTGTCGAAATCTTGCCGTGGCGGACTGAATGAGCGATTGAAGGCTCGCGCATCGGGACGCCCCCCACAGCGCGCCTGCATTCGAAAAGCATCGCTAGGTAGCTATGGCCTCGGCTGAAACCACGTCCATCTCTGTCGCAAAATTCGACGCCGACCGCGCCGCTGAGTACCTCGTCCAGAGCCGCATTGCGCTGGCAGGTTACGAAGCGTGCCATGAGCTTTCGGCCTGCATGCTGGCGGCGACGCTCGGTCCGGGCAGCGCAGCTCGCGTGCTCGCCGTTGGGGCTGGCGGCGGCGGACAGGAGATTGTCAGCGCCGCATCTCTTGAACCGGACTGGAGATTTGTCGCCGTCGATCCGTCCGCGCAGATGATGGATGTTACGGCGGGGCGGTTGCAGGAGCTCGGGTTCCTCGAGCGGACGGAGATCGCGATCGGCTATGTCGAAGAGCTTCCCGCCGGGCGCGATTTCGACGCCGCGACCTTAATCGGCGTGCTGCATCCTCTCCCGGGAAAAAAGGCCAAGGGCGACATTCTTGACGCCATTGCGTCACGGCTGAAACCCGGCGCTCCTCTCATTCTTGCCGGCAATCGCTTTGCCTACGCCGCCGAACCTCTGCTGCTGGCGGCCTGGGCAGAGCGCTGGCGCATGCACGGTGCCAGGCCCGACGAAGTCGAGGCGAAGCGCGCCAAGATTTTGCAGGGCGCGGATCCGCCCGCCTCGGAGAACGAGGTCGCTGCTTTGCTGGAGGCCGCCGGGTTCGGGCCGCCAACATGGTACTTTTCCAGCCTGTTCTGGGGCGCCTGCCTGGCTCCGTATCGCGGCTGACTGCGAGGCCGGGCGAAGTCAGCGCCAGAGCGGGATGGCATCCCGCCCTGGCTTAGTTCATCGGACCGGATATCGTATCCGATCCGATGATCTAACCATCTGTGATTGCATCGGCTTTGCCCCGAAAACCGCAATCCACTTTTCGGGCCGATGCTTTAGCTCCCGGCGCCGACGCAGGTCGCGGCATTCTGCGGCGTGCAGACATCGAGGCCGGTATAGGTGGGATCCTTCGGGGCGGGCTTGCCGTCCTTCATCTCCTTCAGGAAGAACATGGTCTTGTAGCCCATCTCGAAGGGGCGCTGACCGACTTGGCCCTTGGACAGGCCCGCCTTCAGGAGATCCATCTGGACGGGCAGCGTATCTGCGACGACCAGCGCAAGCGAGCCGTCATCGATGCGGGCCTTATACTTCTCGGCGACCTTGCGATACGCCTGCGGGATGAATTGCGGGAAGCCGCCGGTCGGCACGAAGGCATCGAGCTTGGGGTTCTTGCCGAGCGTATCCTCCATTTGCTGCACCGATAGCGGGAAGTCGTCATTGGTGTAGAGCGGGCAACCCGCGGCCTCGGTCCAGCCATGCTGACCGGTGAGCTTTGCCCCAGGCGCGGAGGCCGATTTCGCGCCGGCAAGCGTATCGCGAATCCCTTGCATGCGCTCGTTATGGTTTGCAGCGGCCGCGCCACCCGACTGGATGCAGATCGTGCCACCCTTTGGCTTGATCTGCTGGACGAGCTTCGCGAGATTGACGCCGATGTCGTAGTTATAGGTGCCGACATAGGCGGTGCGCAGGCCCTTGTCCTTCGCAAGCAGGTCGGAATCCCAGGTCAGAACCGGAATTCCCGCCTTTTTGGCGCCCTCGAGCGCCTTGCCCATCGCGGCGGCATTCGACGGCGAGACGGCGATGCCATCGACCTTCTTGGCAATGAGATCGTTGATGACCTGGACCTGTTCATCGCCGCCGCCATGTTCGCCAGGCCCGATATAAAGGCACTCGATCGCGCCGTTGAGTTCCTTCTCGGCCTTCTTGCAGCCGTCGCGGGCCTGATCGAAGAAGGGATTGTTCATGTTCTTGGGAACCAGGGCGAAGACGTATTTCTTGCCCTGAGACTGGGCTTCTCCTCCAACGGCGAGCAGTGCGAGCGCGGCGACACCTAAAGTCAGCGTTTTCATGAGCCTCTCCTCCTGGTGGTTATTGTCGTCCGGTCTTCCTCATGCCGAACCCTTGCCGCGGATCCGCTGCAGCAGAACCGCCAATACGATGAACAGGCCGACGAAGGCGCCCTGCCAGTTGGAATCGACGCCGGCCATGAGCAGGGAATTGCGGATCACCTCGATGAGGGCGGCCCCGATCACGGCGCCGTAGGCTCCGCCCTGGCCACCCATCAGATCGGCGCCGCCGATCACGGTCGAAGCGATCACCCGCAATTCATAGCCCTGTCCGAGCGCATTGATGGCGGAGCCTTGCCAGCCGACGATGAGAACGGCGCTCAGCGCGGCTGTCAGGCCTGAGACGATATAGGCCTGCAGCTTGATCCGCCGGACCGGCACGCCAGTCAGGCGGGCGGCGTTCTCGTTGCTGCCGATGGCATAGAGATAATTGCCCCAGCCGGTGAAGTTGAGGATGATGCTGAAGATGATGGCCAGCGCGAGCAGCACCCAGACCGGGTTGGCAAGGCCGAAGATCGCCCCGCCACCGATGGCGTTGAAGGTGTCTCCCCAAGGGCCGAATTCGTAGATCATCTTGTTTTCGGACAGGACGATGGCAAGCGAGCGGGCGCCCGACAGCATCCCGAGCGTGACGACGAAGGCCGGCAGGCCGACATAGGAGATCAGCACGCCATTCACGACCCCGACAGCCGCGCCGGTGAGAAGGCCGGCGAGGATCGCGAGCAGCCAATGCCCCTCGGCCTGGAGGACGAGCCCGCTGACGACGCCGGCGAGCCCCATGATGGAGCCAACCGACAAATCGATGCCGCCGGTGAGGATGACGGCGGTCATGCCGATGGCCATGATGCCGATGAAGGCGAAGTTCCGCGTGATGTTGAAGAAGTTGTCGGCCGAGGCAAAGGCGTCTGGTTGATCCCATGTCATCACGAGGACCATGGCGATCAGCGCGATCGTCACCCAGAACGGCTGGCTCGCGAGCAGCTTCTGCAGGAGGCTTCGCTCCCTGAGGCCCGTGACGTCCTCGATGGCGACACTGCTCGGGATCGGGCGGATCGTGGCGCTCGACATAGGGGGCTCCTCGCGCAGCATCAGGCGGCCTGGATGGCGCCGGTGATCAGTCCGGTCACCTCTTCAGGAGAACTCGATGCAATCGCCTTGTCCGCGACCTTGCGTCCTCGCCTCATCACGACCACCCGGTCACAGACCGCGAACACGTCCGGCATGCGGTGACTGATCAGAACGACGGCGATCCCGCGATCCTTGAGCCGGTGGATCAGATCCAGCACCTCGGCGACCTGGCGAACGCTGATCGCCGCCGTGGGCTCGTCCATCAGCACCATCTTCGCGTTGGCCAGACGTGTCCGCGCGATCGCCACAGCCTGGCGCTGGCCGCCGGACATCAGTTTCACGAGATCGCGGGGGCGGGTCTCCGACTTGAGCTCCTTGAACAGCTCTGCGGCGCGGGCGTACATCGCCTTGTAGTCAAGGATCACCAGCGGACCGATGCGGCGTTTCAGTTCGCGGCCGAGGAAGACATTGGCGGCCGCAGTCAGATTATCGCACAGGGCGAGGTCCTGATAGACGACCTCGATACCGTCAGTCCGGGCGTCGACCGGCCGGCGAAAGTGCTTGACGATGCCATCAAGGCGAAGCTCGCCCTCGGAGGGGAGAAAATTGCCGGCGACAATCTTCACCAATGTCGATTTGCCGGCGCCATTGTCGCCCATCAGGCCGACGACCTCTCCGGCATCGATCGCCAGATCGATGCCCTTGAGTGCTTCGATCGCACCAAAGTGTTTTGAGATACCCTGAAGCTCCAGAAGCGGCATAGGTCGATTCCACCCTTGTTTCGAGGCGTGCCTCTGCTTCGGGCACTGGCTCAAGCTGCAGTCACTCAAGTCCTTTGTTTCAGCTGCTGCAATTTATGATGGTCAAAATTCCACCAAGGACAGATATTATGTATCAATAAGGAATTTAAAACTTGATGATGCGTCTCAGGTCAGTGGTTGGCGTGTCGTTGCAACAATTTAATTCGAAAATTGATTGCATTTCCGGGCCGATGCCGAACTCGCGGGTCCGAATATTCGAAAGAGGTAGATGTCGGCGCGCACTGCGCTGATCGCGCAGAGATCCGCCTGCGCCGCTATTGTCATAAGCGCGCCAACGAGGACGTCTGCCGTGCCCCATGCCCTTTTCCTCGAAACGCGTTCTCGGCGGAAGGCTTCGAACACGATCCTACGCTCAATAAACGGCTTCGTCATTCACGCGCGGCCGCCCTCCCGATCTTTGGCTCATCCTCGCGGAGCGTGTCGGATTCCCGGTCGAGCCGGAGCCGGGTTTGGAGCCGGTCGTCATCGTCGCGACAACTCTTCGCCGGGCCATTCAGAGGGGTAGGGGGCGCGCGCAGGTTGAAGGTTATATGCGCTCAGGCGCTCGCGGACGCCGGAGGAATCTGGCGCAGGCCGAGATCGCGGCAGGCATGGGCTTTGGAGCTGGAGCCGTGGTCGGTCATGACGGGCGACGGTGACGCCGATCGGCTATCGTTGCATCTCTTTCGACGTTACAGGTTGAACGCTGGGAGCTTCGCAAATGCCTTCGTCCCCAAAGCGAGCCATGCTCTCCACCCTGGCCATGCTCCTTCTTGGGCTGACGACACATTCGTATGCTGAAGAGGTCGTTCAATTCCCCTCGATGACCTATCGCCTGAGCGATTTCCAGAAAGCGCGTGCCAAAGCTCGCGGAGACAGCAGCGAGAATGATCCCGCGGTCGTGATCAGCGGATATCTTTCCAAACCTATCGGGGAAGGCCGGCACCCGGCGGTTGTCTTGCTGCATGGCTGCGGCGGATTGAGTACGTCCCATCGACGGGAGGCCGAAGCAATCCGCGATTGGGGTTACGTCGTGCTGGTGCCGGACAGTTTCACCCCACGAGGCATTGAAGACGCCTGCGTGCCTGAAAGGCGCGATAAGGCGCCTCGGGTCGAAGATGCGTTTGGTGCGCTGTTCTACCTCTCAAAGCTTCCCTTCGTTGATCCATCGCGGATCGCCGTCCTGGGCTATTCGCATGGCGGCGGGGTAGCGCTCAGGATTGCGATGCAATCGCATAAGACGCTCTATGAGATGCCCGACGAGCTCAGGTTCAAGGCGGCTGCAACCTATTACCCGCCTTGCGAGATCCTGACCGAGCCCTTGGTCATCCCGACACTCGTTCTCATCGGCGACAGGGACGATTGGACCCTCGCATCTGACTGCGAAGCAGCCGCCCGGCGTCAGCTCGGTGGCCCCGCCGGACTGAGCCTCACCGTGTTCCCAGGCGTGTACCACTCATTCAATTTCCCGATTTTCGCAGAGCCGCGTCAGATCTACGGGCACTGGAGCAAATTCGACGAGGCGGCGAGCAGGCGCGCGACATCTGAACTTCGCGAATTCCTCGAGCGGGAATTGGCTGGATCATCGGACCGGATATCGCATCCGGCCCGATGATCCAGCCTTCTGTGTTTGCATCGGCCTTGTCCCGAAAGCCGCAATCCACTTTTCGGGCCGATGCTTTGGTTAGCCTCCTTCAAAGCGGTCTTCGGTCGCAAAGACCACCAAGCCCGGCTTGGGTCGATTTTGCCCCTTGGCGGATGATCGTCTTCTGCATTGGGACGCAGTTGTTAGCGTGTTCAAGCAGCCGCGGCGGATGGCCCTCGAAGCGTTTCCACCCCGTCGCGGCATAGAACCCTTCAGCATCCGAAGCCGCGTTCACGAACAGGATACTGATTCCGAGCCTGTGCGCGTATCCTTCCACCATCGCGTTCAAGATTCGACCGTGGCCCTGTCCGCGAATGGCGGCAGTGATGGCAACGAGCCTGACGATACCCGTCCATCGCGTAGATCATCGAGCCTTGTCGTACCGGCTCCCTGCCCCTTGAACTTCAGCAGCAGGGGATGGTGGTGGGGCAGTCGCTCTTCCGGACGGGCTTCGTCGTAGCCGCTTAGACCCCGTTCCTCCCACAGAACCGCGCCGCGGATAGCGTGGTAGACTTGCCAGTCAGCATCGCTGGCAACGCGAATGAGGGCGTGTTCCATCGAACAAGACGAGCACGTGGACGACCGCTTCCCATCTCGCCTGATCGAATGCCAGCTTCCGAACCAAGGCCGAAGGGGCAAATTCGACCCATCTCGGACGTTCGCGGTTGGACCGCAAAGTCCTGAAAGCGGTCGTTTATGGGCACTATGGCGCGGCGACCGCCAACCCTCCAGATGAGCAGCGTTCAACCATCCAGCCAAGTGGCGAGGCCGTCCAGCGTCTGCAGCCCATATTCCACCGCGCCGAAACCGACGACCACCTGTCGGCGTTCGCGGCTTGGGTGAAGCTGGCGCATGGTCAGCACGGTCTTGCCGTCGGTCTGCTCATCGAAGGTAACCGTCATGTAGAAGCGCTCCGGGTCGTTGGGGTCCGGGGTACCATAGTCCACCACGATCAGCTCGTTCGGCACGACCTTCAGGAAGCGCATGAGATTGGGGAAGCGCTGCTTTTGGCCCTCGAACACGCCCACCATGTCGAAGCGCCATTCCCCGCCTTCGCGGATATCGGCCTTGTGGTTCTCGATGTTGAGGCCAGCCGGGCCGTACCACTGCGCCAGCGCTTCCGGGTCCATCCAGGCAGCGAAGACCTTATTGCGCGGGTGCTTCAGCACCTTGACCAGCACGATCTCACGGTCGAGCGACCAGGTCTCAAACAGCTTTTCCATCGTCGTTCTCTTCCGCCTTGTCCAAATAAGTTTCCAGCCGGTCGAGCCGCTCGGCCCAGCGTCGGCGCTCCGCTTCCATCCAGTCTGCCGCCTCGGCGAAGCGCGCCCGCTCCAGCCGGCACCAGCGGCTGCGCCCGCGCTTCTCGCTGGCGATCAATCCGCAATCCTCCAACACCTTGAGATGCTGGGCGAAGGAGGGCAGCGCCATGTCGAAAGGCTCGGCCAGTGCGGTCACCGGCAGCTCGCCCTCGACCAGTCGCGACACCACCGCGCGGCGGGTCGGGTCGCTGAGGGCGTGAAAGGCGAGGTCGAGGGGGGTCGAGTGGTAGGGCATATAGCTCGGTAAAGCGGCCGGCCGTGCCGGTCAATAATAAAAAGGCACTTGCCTTAGTGTTTGGCTGCGAATACGAAGGTGAGTACCTTAGTGTTTGGGAGTGCACCAATGGCAGTTCGTGTGGACCTTGTTATCTCGCTCGATGGCTTCGCAACAACGACGGACCAGACGCCAGACAATCCGTTCGGCCAGGACTGGTCGCGCCTGGTCGGCGCTTATGTCGCGACGAGGACGTTCCGGGAACGTGTGTTCAAGGACACCAGCGGCAAAGGCACCACCGGCATGGACGATGCGTATGCAAAGGACTACTTCGACAACATCGGCGCGGAAATCATGGGCGCCGGCAAGTTCGGGCTGCACAACTTTCCCGACGATCCGAACTGGAAGGGGTGGTGGGGCGATGAGCCGCCATTCGGCTGCCCGGTCTTCGTCCTGACGCACAAGCGGCGGCCCTCCATCGAGATGGCTGGAGGCACCACGTTCCACTTCCTCGCGGCGGACCCGGTTGATGCGCTGCAGCAGGCCGTGACAGCCGCAAACGGCAAGGATGTGCGGATAGGTGGCGGACCAACCATGGTTCGCGACTATCTGAAGGCCGGGCTTGTCGACCGCCTGCATGTAGCCATTACCCCAATTCTGCTGGGGCGGGGCATACGCCTCTGGGACGAGTTACGCGGGTTGGAAGCCGGCTACACCGTCAAGTCGGAAACGGCCGAGAGCGGCACTGTCCACCTCACGTTCCAGCGCTAGCCGCCAGGCCGTGACTTACGGCCATCATGGACTGCCCAAACTTGGTCGATGACTGCCTTCCCGTTTCTGCCCTCGCCCAATGTCCACTTTTCCTGGTTCCATAACCGAAAGCAGACCGACCGGTTTCCACCCTTCCTGCGACCTTCGGAACGTCCGGTCATTGGCAGTGGCCCGGCGGGCCAGGAGCGGATGGTGGTCTTTGCTACCTCATTCCGCTTCAAAGGGTGGGGTGAACCGATTGAACGTCCTGATCTCGAGATGGATCAGTTCGCCTGGGAGGGCGCGCTCGTAGCGGCGCACCGATACCGTTAGCGGGGGCAGGGGGGCCGAACCATCCGACGCTCGCTGCGGCGGGGCCGGATCGGGCTCAGGGCGAGCGATCGTCCCGGAGCCGTTCCGGCACCGCGTTTGCTACTGGTTGATCTCGGGCTCGGCGAGTTTCGCGAGCTTGCGCAGGGATTCCTGCCAGCCGAGATAGCAGGCCTCGGTGGGGATCACGTCCGGCACGCCCTCTTGCTCGATAGTCACCTCGGTGCCGACGAACACGGCCTTCAAGATCACCGTGACCTTCATCTCGCCGGGCAGGTTCGGGTCGTCGAACCTGTCGGTGTAGACGAGGCGCTGACCGGGAACGAGCTCCAGATAGGTTCCGCCGAAGGCGTGGCTGTGCCCCGTGGTAAAATTCCGGAACGACATCCGGTGGTGGCCACCGACCTTCGCATCGAGCTCATGGACGGTGCAGGTAAAGCCGTAAGGGGGCAGCCAGCTCGCAATCGCGTCCGGTTCGAGGAATGCGCGGTAGAGCTTCTCGGGCCTGGCGGCGAAGACGCGGTGCAGTCGGATCGTGCTCGGCATGGATCTCTCCTCCTGGTTCGGTTTTAGGGTGTTCGGTTCTCTCCCGGCCGGCGGCCCTTCACGCTCGACACATCTACGACGAACGGGCTGGTGAGAATTCGACAGCGCTCCCGAAAAAAAATCCGGAGCACCGGCCAGCCCCGTCATCGCTCCGCTATCGCCTGGGATATTCAAGCTGCATCGCGACGACATCGCTGGTCCGCGCGCCGTAGCGGGCGGTGATCGCGTCGAGCACGAGATCGAGCGCCTGGGCAGGCTTGCGGTCGGGAAAGGTCGCGACGCGCTGGTCTGGCGCCAGGGGCGCGCCCGCGCGGTCGGGAACGATACGCAGGCCGTTGCGGGTCTCGACCGCTTCCATCGCGCCGGCATAGGTCGTCGCATGGGAGCGGTAGGTTCGCGACCATGCATCGGCAACCAGGGCAAGCGTCGCCTCGTCCATGCCCGGCACCAGGGGGATGCCGCGTTCCTCCCGGTTCCAGAAGGCCAGCCTGTTGGCGAGCACGGTCAGCGCGAACGGACGGGTAAGCCTGAACGCGCCGCTGGCATGGCGCATATCCCACGCGTCGAGGCCGAGCTCCTGCGCGACCGCTTCCGCCCTGGCAGGGCCGGCGATCGCCTCGATCAGCGTCAGCATCATCGGCATGGAGGCGGTGATGCCGGTCGTGGTCGTCACGCCCTTGTCCGAGACGATCCGCCGGTCCGGGACATAGGCGATCGTCGGACTGCGCGTCAGCATCGCGCCGAGATAGTACCAATGCGTCGTCGCGCGCTTGCCGTCGAGCAGGCCGGCTGCCGCGACGACTTTGGCGCCGGCGCAGATGCCGATGATCGCCGCCCCCTTTTTCGCCTGGCTCCGGATCCAGGCGATCGCGGCTGGATCGTCGTCACGGCTCATGGCGGGCACGACCACATAATCGGCTCCTTCGGGATGGCTTGCGTCGAATGTGGCGATGGTGGCGTCAGGCTCCGCGACGAGGGCCGGGAAGAGCCGCACCGGTCCTGGACCGGTCGCCAGCATCATGACGTCGGCTACGTCCGCGCGGCGCAGGATGCCGCCCGGCATCAGGTAGTCGGTCGTCTCGGTGGCGTCGTTGATGCCGATCACCGCGACCAGGGGCGCTCGCGCTTCGCGGGTTTAAGCGAAACGCGCATCGCGTCGGCTTCCTCCTGCGGCACCGGCGGCGCCTCTGTGGCCGCCCTCGCGGACGGCAGGCTGAAGACCCAGCCGCCGAAGCCGGCGAGGGACAGGAGAATGAGAGCGACACCACCCCACAGGACGTATGATCTCGACATCGCTTTACGTCTCCCGGAACGGAAGAAGGGCGGAACGCCGCGAATGGGCCGGTTGGCCTCATCCGGAACGTCCTCATGCCCGCGGAAACTAGCAGCGGCGAGTTCTGGCGGACATGACAAAGAGATGGCAATTTCTGCCAATGCACGCTGTCGCCTTCATCGTCTATCGCGGTTTCGAGCTGCTCGACGTCTCCGGGCCGACATCGGTCTTCAGCGGCGCCAACCGCGCCCTGCAGCAGCGCGGCAAGCCGGCGTTCTACAGGGTCGTACTCGCATCGGCCCCGGGCGGAGCCATCGAAAGCAGCAGCGGCGTCGCGCTGGAGACGCGACCGATTGCCGAGCTTCGGCCCGGGGACGCCCAGACGCTGCTGGTTGCAGGGGCCGAACGCGAGCCACTCCTGCAGGCGGTGGCGGATTCAGCCCTCTGGGCAGGCCTCCCGCAGCTCGCGGGGCAGGCGGAGCGTTTCGGCTCGGTCTGCACCGGCGGCTTCGCCCTGGCGGCACTCGGGCTGCTCGACGGCCGTCGTGTCGCGACGCATTGGGATGCCTGCACGCCTTTTGCGAAGACCTTTCCGAAGGTGGCAGTCGATCCTGACGCCCTCTATCTGGTCGACGGCAAGCTATGGACCTCGGCCGGGGTCACCACCGGCATCGACATGGCGCTGGCGATGATCACGCAGGATCTCGATGCGTCGATCGCCGGCGAGGTTGCCAGACGGCTGGTGCTCTATGCCCGGCGCCCCGGCTACCAGTCCCAGTTCAGTCCGCTGCTGGAGGCGCAGGTGAAGGGCGACAGCCCGTTTGCCGACCTAATCGGGTGGATGCAGGCGAATCTCGACGCGCCGCTGGACGTGCCGTCGCTGGCGGCCCGCGCCGGGCTGTTGCAACGCACCTTCCATCGCAAGTTCGTGGCAGCGACCGGCGAGACGCCGGCCCGCTTTGTCGAGATCGCCCGGCTCGACGCCGCGCGCATGCTCCTGTCGCGCGGGCTGTCGCTGAAGGCGGTTGCGGCGCAAGTGGGGCTTTTCCCAACCGCGCGCCTGGCGGACGCCTTCGAACGCCGCTTCGGCATTGCGCCACGGCTATTCCGCGACATGCACGCAGAGCCGTGAGCGCTCAGAGGCGGCTTTTCTTGGCGCTGCCCGGCGAACGAAGGCTCAGCCTGTTGCCTTGGCGATCGCCTCGGCGAGCCCGCCCGGATTGTCCCACGCCATCGAATGGCCCGCCTGGGGCACGATCGCGACGCCGCATACCTCATCCGGCAAGCCATCAAATTCGGGGGCTGGCAGCGAGCGCTCTCCGACGAGGAGTGTTTTTCGCGTGGTCAGGCTGCCGAGCATTTCGCGCCATGTCGGGTTGCATCCGGCGATCAGCGATACTGCTTCCCGGTGGACTGCGAACGGGGCGCTGATGGCCAATGAGGCAGCCCAGACCGTATTGCCGACCGCCCTTGCAGTCGCGACGGTCGCCGCATGGCCGCGCGCCACTAACTCGCCCTCGGACATGTCGGCGATTGCCTTGCTGAAGAAGCCACCGCCCGGCTCCAGATTCGGTTCGCCAAGCACGAGCGCTTCGACCTTGGGGAGCAACGCAGCCAGGGTGATCGCCACTGCCCCTCCCATGCTGTGACCGAAGAGGCTGACAGGCCCCTCGCAGACGCTCCCGATGAGCCCGGCAACCGAGCGAGCATGGCCTTCGATGGAATAGCAGAAGTCTGCCGGCCTTTCGCTGAAGCCGGAGCCGAGCAGATCGACCAGTATCGCCCGGCGCCCGGCCAAGGCCGTATCCGCGATCACGCGCGGATAGTCACAGGATGACGCGCAGCCGAGACCGTGGATGAATACCAGGGGCGTGCCGGTCCCCGGAATGTCCTGATACAGGATATTGGCGGACGCCGTCTTCACCCAGAAAGCCTTCACGACCCGCTCCATCACATGCCAGGGCAGCTCCGCTAACCCGGAGTGCCGCCGCACCATGTCAGCATGATCTGGGAAGCCGGCGGAAGGGGCGCCCGGGACCGTCCGGTTTCCGGGGAGTGGCGGATGCCCGCGTGTGGCGCGCAGCAGCGCCTCTTACCGGGGCTCGGGAGGCGCCCACCGCCTGGTTCAGAACGAGAGACGCCGTACTGGCGACTCGCTCTTAGCTCGCCGTCTGAAAGGAATTTCCTTACTGTAAGGAGCTTCCTTACAGGAGTTCCGCATGATCACGAGCAAGCTGACATCAAAGGCGCAGACGACGATTCCGCAGCCCATCCGGGCCGCGCTGCATCTGCGCGAGGGCGACGAGATTGCCTATAGAATCGAGGGCGACACGGTCGTGATCCGCAAGGCACCGGCAGCAGCCCCGGCCGAAGACCCGTTTGGCACATTCAGCGAGTGGGATAGCGAAGCCGACCGGAGAGCCTATGCCAAACTCTGAGTTCAGCCAGGGTGACATTGTCCGTGTGCCGTTCCCCTTAAACGACCGCAACACCCGCCAGCATCGGCCGGCGCTTGTCGTCAGCCATGGCGGCGTAGGGGAGGGCGAAGGCCTGTTGTGGGTGGCCATGATCACCAGCGCCGAGAATCGGTCATGGCCGGGTGACGTGTCGCTGGGCCTGACTTATGGCGAGGTCGGGTTGCCGGCGCCATCGGTCATTCGCCCATGCAAAATCGCGACGATCGAGGCAGCCCACGCGGAGAAACTGGGCCGGATCAAGCCGACGACAATGGCCCAGGTTGGAGATCAACTGCGGACGTCTATGGGCGTCTAGAGGCTGCTCCGAGTCAGCGCTCGCGCCGGTAATGCGTGGCGACGGCGCCGCTGCGGAGCGGCGTGGCCGAGATCAGCTCGAGCCGTCGCGTGCTGGGCAGCCCACTCTGGTAGAGGGTTGGGCCGTGGCCGGCGATCCTGGGATGGACGAGGACCTTGTACTCGTCGATCAGATCCAGCCGGTCCAGCTCGGTCGCGAGCTTGCCGCTACAGAGGAGCACGCCGGCCGGGGTCGCGTCCTTGAGCCTCTGCACGCCTGTTCGCAGGTCGCCGGCGATGTGGTGGCTGTTGGTCCACGGGAAGGCCTTTCGCGTCGACGACACCACGTATTTCGGCTTGGCGTCCAGCTTGACCGCCCACTCAAGTATCGCCGGCGGCGCCTCCACGTCGCCGCGGGCGACTGCCGGCCAGTAGCTCTCCATCATCTCGTAGGTGATGCGGCCCCACAGCATCGCCCCGCTCTCGTCCATAAGGCGGGTGAAGAAGGCGTGTGTCTCGTCGTCGGCAATTCCCTCCTGGTGGTCGACGCAGCCGTCCAGGGTGACGTTGATGCTGAAGGTCAATTGTCCCATGCAACGAGTCTAAGCCATCCGCTCGAAAAGACGTAGGGCTATTGCTCGCGGTTGATGTTCAACTTCCGCTACGGGGCGATTCCGGAAGTGACGGCGGCCCGCCAGCAACGTCTGAGATGGGTGGAGGCTGTGTGAAAAGAGCCGAGTCGGCTAGGATTCCTGGAGGTGATGCTCCGGGAGCTTAGATGAAGCGCTTCGTTGAGAGTGAAGACCGTCGGCAGGGTGTCCTGCTTCCCGAGTATCTTGACGACTACGTGTCGGAGAACA
>NZ_JBFTKS010000058.1:0-13614 GCF_056396065.1 Allobosea sp. 05T433
GCCACAACATGTCGACATTGAAGCACTGGTCGCTTGCTTTCGCCCTGCTTGCCGGCGTGGCGTCCTGGTCCGACAGCCAGCCGGCCAGAGCGCAGACGGTCATTGTCGCGGGTGTCGGCCCGGCGGCCATCGATGAGCTCAATGTCAAGGTTGCGGCAGTCGACCGGGCCAATCACACCATAATCGTGCAGCAGCGAGGCCACCGTTGGCTTGTCGAGGTGCCGGAGGTTTTCGGTGATCTCTCCAGGGTCAAGGTTGGAGACAACCTCGAAATCAAGCGGATCGACGGGGCAATCGCGGCCGTCACCAGGGGCAAGAAGGGACTCAAACCCGGCATCCGTTACTCCGAAGGCAAGTCGGATGCGGTTTTCCAGAATCTGCCCTCACGGTTTGTGACCCGCACCGCGACCGTGACGGCGAAATTCAACGGCTTCGATCCTGCCAAGAAGATTGCCACGATCGACGGGCCGGATGGCCGGCGTTCGCTGCCGGTCGCGGATCCCGTCCTCGCTGCCGATCTCCAGAAGCTGAAGCGCGGCGACATGATCGAGATCGTCTTTACCGAGGCGTTCCAGGTGACACTCAAGTGAGTAGGCGCGGGCTGGCATTTCCCGCCTGACACGGATACCGTCGTGATAATTTCAAAGGGTTGGATGCGGAAGCCATGTCGTCGCCGAACATTCATCCTGCTGCCCCGGGCCATTTGCCGCCCTTCATCACGGCGCCGGGAGAGACTGACTATCTCATGGTCGCGATGGCGGTGCTGCTCCTCGTCGCGATCCTGACGGTTGGCGTCATCTTCTTCCGGCTGCACACATTGCCGGAGCGGATGGCGCATAAGTCGCAGAAGCTCCAGTTCGAGATTGTCGCGGTCCTTGGGCTTCTGGCTCTGTTCACGCACATCCACCTGTTCTGGGTGGCCGGGCTCCTGCTGGCGCTGATCGACCTGCCCGACTTCTCCGGTCTCTTTGGTCGCATGGCTCACGCTCTCGAGCGCATTGCGGGTTCGACGCCCCGCCGCGGCGGGGGAGCAACAACCGAGCCACCAGACCCGTCCGATTCCCAGGAGATGCCTACAGATCACGGGGCGGAGCAGCATGGGCGCAAGAAGGAGCCGACCCATGCTTGAGCTCATGTTCTGCTCGCTTCTGACGATCCTGCCGGACTATCTGTTTCGCCGCTATTATCAGGGCCGGCGCATTGGCAAGGAGATCACGCTCTATTCGGTCTGGTTCGAATTGCGCTGGGGCATCACGGCCTGCGCGATGCTGACCATCGGGTTGATCACGGTGATCTTCTACAATCATCCCTCGACTACGAACGCGACCCTGTTCTTCAGGGCGGTGCCGATCGTGCCCGAGATCAATGGGCGGGTCGCCGAGGTCTATGTCGGGCTCAGCGGCAGGATCGAAAAAGGCGCGCCGATCTTCAGACTGGATAGCAGCCGGCAGGAAGCGGCGGCCGAAACCGCCCGCCGCAAGATTATCGAGGCCGACGCTGCGCTCGCTGTCGCCCGGTCCGAGCTCGCCTCGAACGAATCCAAGATCCAGGAGGCGCGGAGTGACCTCCAGCAGGCGCAGGACGAGTTGCGGACCAAGCAGGAATTGATGCGACGGAACGCGGATGTCGTCGCGCAGCGCGAGATCGAGCGGCTGCAAGTCCTCGTCGCCGGGAAGGAAGCCGCTGTGAACTCGGCAACCGCGGCGCGAGACACGGCGCAAACGCGGATCTCGACCCTGCTGCCGGCGGAGAGGGAAAGTGCTCAGGCGGCCCTGGCCCAGGCCCAGGTCGATCTCGAGAAGACCGTGATCAGAGCCGGAGTGTCCGGGCGTGTCGAACAATTTGCGCTTCGTGTCGGCGACATCGTCAATCCGCTTCTGCGCCCCGGCGGCGTCCTGATCCCCGAAGAGGCCGGGCGCTCCTCCTTGCAGGCCGGTTTCTCCCAGATCGAGGCGCAGGTCATGAAGGTCGGCATGGTAGCCGAAGCCACCTGCATCTCGAAGCCCTGGGTCGTCATTCCGATGGTGGTGACCGGGGTGCAGGACTTCATCGCAGCCGGGCAGTTTCGCGGCGGCGAGCAGTTGATCGATGTTCAGCAGATCGCCCGGCCCGGCACGATCCTGACATTTCTCGAGCCGCTCTATCCCGATGGGCTCGATGGCGTGACGCCAGGCAGCAGCTGCATCGCCAACGCCTATTCCAGCAATCACGATCGCATCGAGTCCAAAGAAACTGGATCCGTCAAAAAGGTCCTCCTTCATGCGGTGGATGCGGTCGGGCTTGTCCATGCCATGCTCCTGAGGATCCAGGCGCTGGTCTTGCCCATTCAAACACTGGTCTTCACCGGACACTGATCCGGCAGCTCGCCCACCGATCGATCGTCGTCCCTCGCGCCCGCCATGCGCAGCTCGCGGCCAATGGCTCGCGCAGGCCATAGCAGCCGCACGAGATCCCCATAAAAATGGTGGCCGAATGCGTCGGGCAGGCGTAAGCTTCCGGCGCGCTTCTTAAAACTCTTACGGATTTCGGACCTGTACGTGGAGATGTTGGTCGGGGGAGGCCAAGTCCATGCAGCGGAGAAATTCTGGCAGGGCCTTTCTGAGTTCTGACGGGAGCGGCCCATCATCCAGAGATATTATGGAACAACTTGAACTGATCCTGGCAAGTCCAGAGTTCAAGGTATCCGACCGGATCAGGCGGTTTTTAAGTTATGTTACCAATGAAACACTTGCGGGCCGGGCCGAGCGTATCAAGGCCTATTCGATAGCGACCCAGGTCCTGGGCCGCGATTCACATTTCGATATTCAGAATGATCCCGTCGTGCGCATAGAAGCCGGGCGTCTCAGGCGCGCGATGGAGCGCTATTACTTTGTCGCGGGGCAGGCCGATCGCGTGCTCATCGAAATTCCGAAGGGCGGCTACGTTCCGCATTTCTCATGGCGGTCGCTCGATTCATCGACCGTGCACAGGCAGAGGCCGCAGCACACGGCCATAGCCGCCTCGGCCCGGCCGAAGCCGCGGACACCCTGGGCCTGGGCGCTGATCGGCGCCATGGCGCTGGTCGTCGTCGGCGGCGTCGGGACGGGGCAGGTCTGGCGCAGCGGTCGGGCGGACGGCCCGGTCCGTCCGGCCCTTGTCGTGGCGCCCTTCGCCAATCTCTCTCCTGGCTCCGAGGCCGGGCTGCTCGCTGCGGGCATCACCGAAGAGGTGCTCGTCCAGCTGGCGAGGTTCAAGGAATTGTCGGTCTATGTGCGGGAGTCGCCGGGCAAGACGACGTCCGCACTCCCCGCGCCGGAGGCCGGAGGCAGGCCGGGCAGGGAGTTCGTCCTTGAAGGCAGCATACGCACCTCTGACGGAAAGCTCCGGGTCTCCAGCCGCCTGCTTGATGGCGCCACGGCGGCGATCCTCTGGTCCCGGGTGTATGATGCGGACTTGCGCGTCAGCGACATCCTGGGTGTCCAATCCGATATCGCCGCCAAGGTCGCCACGGCCGTCGCACAACCCTATGGCATCGTGTTCGATACCTCGCAGGTGAAGGCGGAGGACGGCAGGCCAGAGAGCTTCGACGCCTATCAGTGCATGCTCCGGTTCTACCGGTACAGGCAAAGCCTGGGTCCGGACGAGCACATCGCGACGCGGCAATGCCTGGAACAGACGACTGCACGCTACCCCAGCTATTCGACGGGCTGGGCCATGCTGTCCTATCTCTATCTCGATGAGGACCGCTTCCGGCTGAATCGTCGGCCAGGACCGCCCGATGCGAGCTCCAGAGCCCGCAGCGCAGCACTGCGTGCGGTCGAGCTCGATCCGGAGAATGTGCGGGCTCAACAGGCTCTGATGACGATGCTGTTCTTCAACCAGGAGCCGGCCGAGGCACTGCGGATCGGGGAGCGGGCGCTGGCCCTCAACCCGAA
Organism: Allobosea sp. 05T433; assembly: GCF_056396065.1. NCBI lineage: Bacteria > Pseudomonadati > Pseudomonadota > Alphaproteobacteria > Hyphomicrobiales > Alloboseaceae > Allobosea > Allobosea sp. 05T433. The sequence goes on from NZ_JBFTKS010000058.1 coordinate 3,915, forward strand.
CGACATGGAACTGCTCGGGGAATATGGCAGCCGCCTGGCGCAGGCAGGTCAGTGGAAGCGCGGCTTTGATCTGCTCGATGAAGCGGTTGCAAGAAATCCGGTCCGATCGAGCTACTATGTCGGGATGCAGGCGCTCGCTGCCTATATGCTGAATGACGACCAGATGGCGCTCTCACTGATCCGGCGGGCGGACCTCGCCAGCTTCTCGCTCTATCATTTCGTGGCTGCACTCATCTATGCGCGCGCCGGCCTTGACGTAGAGGCCACCGCGAGCCGGTCGCAGTTTCTCAAGCTGCGCCCCGATTTCTTCGCCAATCTCGATGCGGAACTCGCCAAGCGCAATTTCAACGAAAAGGATCGCGCCGTCCTGATCGAAGGTGCCCGGCTCGCCGGTTTTCCGCTCCGGCAGCGTCTTACCCATGCGAATTAGGCCGTCGCGGCGAGCTATCCGACTGGAGCCCCGTCGGCGCAGCGCTCTGGGCATTGCGGGGCGGAGACGAGTAGCTGAAGACGATGGCGCTCCGCAAAATCCTGATCGAAAAGAAAGACAGCAGGGAAAGCTGGGATAGTGTTCTTCCGATCGAGGGCTCTTGATCAGTAAGCTGCGAGAATTCGCCGCAGATGGTGAAATCGAACATAGGCATATACTTCACTCAGGGCGACGAATAGATACGGCTCGCGCGGCAGCCTGCGAGGTTCAATGCGCGGACCGAGCGTGGAGGCTTTGACGATGAGCAAGCTGATCAACCGCGCAGTCTTGGTGGCGGGGACAGTCGTATTGGCCGCCTGGGTTCCTCTGCCCAGTCAGGGTTCGTGCAACAGCCCCAAGGGCTGCACGATGGATGCCATCTATGAAAGCTACGACATGATGCAAAGCGGCCAAATGCAGAGGGCAATGGACGAGGGACAGGCAAATATCGCGGCGTTTCATGCGTTGAAGGAGTGGGAGCTCAGGCAAAGCGAAGCGCCCGTCCACCACCACTCGTGATGACCGCTCGTATTCGCCATGGGATGACCCGTTCTCGCGCTGGTTTGCCAGCCACTTAACGCCTCACCGGGACCATTATCATAGCGATCCTGGATCTATGGCCCGGAGGCGGCGGCCTTCGACAAGAGCTGGAAGCCGGCGGATTTCGAAGCGGTCAAGCCATGACTTGCGGCGCCTAGATCTGGGCCTTGGCGAAACAGGATGAACTCAAACCCCTGCGGCAGCGCGAAGTGCTCGCCGCAGGGCAGGTGGGTTCCGTCGGGTTGGCTGTGAACAGCCAGTCACAATCGTTATCGATTTGTTAATTCCAGGTTGGTTGCACGGCAACGTGCGTGCTAGTCCCAAAAGAAAAATGCTGTCTTTTGGGGGCTTTCTGTGCCGATTCTATGTAATTCTCGGGTGCCCTCAGCACCTGACGTTTCGTTTTCGCCTATATTACCTTGCGGCCTGAAGGCGATATCGAGGGGGCTGCGCTCAACCACGTCTGTCGCGAGTTTGCTGTCCGCCTGTATTATTGCAGGCGTCATGGCCCCCCGTGCGTCGGCCGCGGACATAACGATTGGCCCGGGCCTCTTGCCGGTATCGAGTGATGCCGATGTCGGTCCGTCTGGCGATGGGGTCATCTTCAACGGCGGCACGCTCCGGTTCGGCACGAGCTTCAACCTCTCGACGGGGCGGGCGCTTAGCCTTGATTCCGCCGGCGGCACCATTGACACCAACGGCTTCGACACGACGTTCGCCCGTGACATCACGGGGGTGGGCGGCCTGAACAAGACCGGCGCCGGCACCCTCACCTTGAGCGGTATGAACACCTATACGGGCGCGACGAGTGTTGCGGCTGGCGGCATCCTTGCCCTGACAGGTCAGGGCCGGATCAACCAGTCGAGCGGCATCACCGTCGACGGTATCTTTGACGTGAGCGGGGCAGCCTCTGCGCAGGTCAAGGCCTTGAACGGCAGCGGCGAGGTCCAGCTCGGAACCGCGAGCCTTATGGTCAACAATGCCAGCGGCATCTTTTCCGGCGCCATCCGCGGCACCGGCGGAATCTCGATCAATGGCGGCACCCAGATCCTGACCGGCGCCAGTGATTTCTCCGGTGGCGCCGGGATCGCGAGTGGCGCCACCCTGCAGATCGGCAATAACGGCAATGCGGGGTCGATCACCAGCGACGTGACGAACTATGGCAGCCTGATCTTCAAACGATCCGATGACGTGACCTATGCCGGGAGCATCTCGGGCCCGGGCACGTTCTCGCATCTTGGGTCGAGCAAGCTCACGCTGACCGCGACGAACAGCACCCGAGGCGACGTCTTCATCGGAGTCGGCAGCACGTTGCAGCTGGGCAATGGCGGAACGACCGGCTGGATCGGCGGCACCGGCAACTTTGTCGGCTCGATCAGCAATGCGGGTGCATTGATCGTCAACCGATCGAACACCGTTTCGTATCGCGGCGTCATCTCCGGAAGCGGCACGCTCACGCAGATGGGCAGCGGCACGCTGACCCTGGCCGGCACCAACACCTATACGGGCGCGACACTCGTGACCGGCGGCACGCTCGTCGTGAATGGTTCGATCGCATCCTCGTCGAGCGTGACCGTCTCGCCTGGCGCTACGCTGAGTGGCTCCGGCCAGATTCCCGCGATGATCGTCAATGGCACGCTCGCTCCCGGAAATTCGCCCGGCACGCTTACCGTCAACGGCAGCCTGACGCTGGCCGCCGGATCGAGCTATCTCGCCGAGGTACAGGGTGCGGTCTCGGATCGCGTCAACGTCACGGGCGCTGCAGCACTCGCCGGTACGCTCAGAATCGTGCCGCTTGGCGGCGCGTACACATTCTCCAGCCCCTACACGTTGCTCTCGGCCGCGGGCGGGCTCGGAGGAAGCCGCTTCGGCACCGAGGCAACATCCGGCACGTTCGGCGACGGCGTCACCACGGCCATCTCCTACACCAGCAACGACGTCCTCCTGACATTGACGCCAAAACCGCTGGTGCCGATCGTCACGCCGCCGGCAGCTCCCCCGGGAGGCCTGTCGCCGCGCATGTTTGGCGCCAGGATGTTCAGCGGCTTCTCGATTGCCAGCGCGATCGATCGGGTCGTCGCTGCCGGGGGCGATCCATCGCCGCTGTTTACGATCTACAACCTGCCGGCAGCCGAGATACCCGCTGCCGTGAACCAGCTTTCCGGCGAAGCCCATACGTCGGTGCCGGCCATGGCCAATGCCGCCGCGGACCAGTTCCTCCACGCCATGTTGAACCCGGCGAGCGCCGGGCGAAGCGGGGCCGGCCCTGGCGCCGCGACGTTCTCGGCGCTGGGCGGCAAGGGAAGCGACGAACCGGCTCGACCGGCCTTCCTCGACGCCCCCGCATACTCGGTCTGGGGGGCGGTGCTCGGCTCCGTAGGGCGCAATGACGGAGGAGCCCGGGACGGTTCGGCCAAGCGTGATGTCGACGACGTGCATCTCGCCGTCGGTGCCGACCTTCGCGTTGGCCCTGGCAGTACCGTCGGCTTCGCCGTGGCTGGCGGCAGCGCCCGCGCATCGCTCTCGGGCGGGCTCGGAAAGGCCGATGCAGACATTTTCCAGGCCGGCATCTACGGCATGACCAAGCTCGGACCGGTCAACCTGGCTGCTGCCCTGGCCTATGCGCGCCTGGAGAACGATGTGAACCGGGCCGTGCCGGCTCTCGGTGCATCCAGCCTTTCATCGTCCTATGGCAGCAACGCCTGGAGCGGGCGCCTGCAGGCCAGCGCCGCTCTGTTTGAGTGGTCCGGCGTCACGCTTTCACCGGTGGCAGCATTGCAGGCCATCCAGGTCCGCAGCCCCGCCCTGACCGAGGCGAGCTGGAATGGCGCCAACGCCGCCGCGTTGAACCTGGCTCGGCGGAGCGACGTGACCAGCCGAAGCGAGCTCGGAATGCAGCTTGATGTCGGTGGCGCTGTGAACGGCCTCCCGGTTGCCGGTTATCTCCGGGCTGGCTGGGCGCATTACTATCAGCGCGAAGCCGGATTGAGCGCCACGATCAGCGGTCTCGCGGGTTCAGGGTTTGCGATCGATGGCGCGCGCGCCCCCCGCAACAGTGCGCTCCTGGCGGCCGGGCTCGATCTGAAGATCACGCCAGCCGTAACCCTGGGCGCTCGCTTCGATGGTGAACTCGCAGCAAGTGCAAATCGCCTCGGCGGACAGGCTCTGGTCAAGGTGAGCTTCTAGGCTCCCGATCGGACGTCCGGGCGAGGCCCTCGCTCGGACCCGGTCGATAGAGAGCGCCTTGCGCGCCGCCTGATCTGCGGTCGACGTCGAGACGGAATTCGGCGGCGCGGAAGAGGCCGCTCGCGTTGGTCGCGGCCGGCCCAAGGGGAGGCCTGGTCTCAGGATCAACGCAAGAGCCATTGGCGTTGGGCCTGTCCGCGTTGCCGTGATCAGTCAGCCTGGCGCGGCGGAAACTCATGGAACCATTGGAGGGATTCAGCGATTATCTGAGCCGGACCCGCTAGGGGGGCCGCTTGCCTCATGCGAACCGCATGCGCGCCATGACATATGCTCCCCAGAATCCTGGCGCGGAAGACGCCAAGGGTTTTCCTGATGCGAGGGACCGCCTCGAACGCCAGATCGGGAGGGAACGATGATCCAGTTCGAATTGCTGCGCGCCCAGGCTGTCCTTGTACTCTCGCCGGACGGGCCGATTGAAAAGGCCGATTTTGAGCGGATCGCCCGGGAGGTCGATCCGTTCATCGCATCCCATGGCAGGCTCGCTGGAGTGATGATCTGCGCAAAGGCCTTTCCGGGCTGGGACAGCTTCGGCGCGCTCGTGTCCCATCTCCGCTTCGTCAGGGATCACCACTGCAAGATCGATCGCATCGCGGCGGTAACCGATAGCGAGTTGCTGAAGATCATGCCGCATATCGCCAAGCACTTCGTTTCAGCGGAGGTTCGGCAATTTCCCTTCGATGAAAGGGCGCAAGCCTTGGCGTGGCTGGAAGCCGCGCGCTGATTGCGACGGTCCGACGTAATGGACGGAGCAGGGCCGGTTCGTCGAGGGAGGACAATCAGCAGCCCAGGGCTGCGCCACGGCAGGCGGCTGCAACATCACATATGCGATGCAGGCCGCAGACGGATATCCTCTTCGAGCGAAAGCCGGCACTGCGGCTCAGCGGGCTCACCTTGCGGGGGGGCGCCCGAAAAACGCCTTACGATGCGTCCCCGGAGGGGCTATAACGATGCACCGGATATCTCGGGTATTCGCTGCCGATATACTTGAGGTTCCTGAGCCCTTGTATTCCCTCGTCTGGAACCGACCAAGCATACGTCGCCTGACGAGGCCACGGAGATCATGATGGTCATGCGCGCTGTCGGCGCTCGACCGGACAGAGGCGCGTTGATCAAGGCAATCCAGGCGGCTTTGGCCGCCGCACGGGGATCATCTGCTACCAGTGGAGCATGCCGATGTGGATTCTGATGTATGTCTTCTCCTACTCGGTCAACCCTGCCGCGACAAACGACAGGGCCGAATGGAGGCTCCGCCCGAGCGTGGTGTTCCAGGAATTCTCGACGGAAGAACGATGTCTGTCCGCCAAATCGAAGCTTGACGACAGTTTAAGGGAGGCCGGAGACAAGATTAGAAGTGGCCTGGAGGATTTGAAGAGCATCGGGAAGGCCAGCCCGGGGCAGATCATCATTGCCTATCATGTGGAGTGCCTTCCGAAATGATTTCGGATCCGATGCCGTGACCCGATTTTTCCGGGACGCTTGATCCAGCGAGTTCGGCCCGGAACGGACGTCGTATCGGCCCGCACTTGGAGACATCGGCCGGGGCTCTCCCGCCATGGCCGGCGCACCTGAGCGGACCGGCGATGAAGCGACGGATTCGCGTCGTTATTGCAACACGCGCCAGCCGTGTTTTGCTTCCAGCCACAACCTTTGCGTTCAGGCTGGCGGAGCGGACCGAGGCCATGCCATAGCCACGTGATCGACAGGGTGCTTAAGGGTTGGCCAGGTCAATGCGACGAGACGGTGATGCTCCCAAGCGGTTGTTGCACCGGCGCTGGATCAAGGTCTCCCTCATCGCAATGGCGGCATTGCTTGTTCTCGTCTTGCTGCCGCTCGGCCTCGTTCTTTATCCGACGCTCAAGCCCTATCCCAAGACGGATTTTCAGGCCGCCGCTTCCCAGGCCGAAAGGAATCGCCAGGATCTGGCGCATCTGCGGCGTCTGCCCGAGGTCGAGCGGAGCTTCACCAGCGAAACCCGCGCGGCGTATGGGCGAGCTCTCGATGCGATCGAGCAGCGGGCAGGTGAGCTCGACAAGGCGGGCATGGCGATGGCGACGGCGAAGGCCGTGGCCCTTGCCGATAACGGCCATACCAACATCGTCGGGATGGCAGGGGATCATGGTTTCAACGCCGCGCCCATTCGCCTGGGATGGTTTTCTGACGGATTGTTCGTGATCGCGGCCGCCGACAACCTGCGTCATCTTCTCGGAGGGCAGATCCTCGGCGCAAACGAGCGCCCGACCGAAGCGCTGGTGGAGGCGCTGCGCCCTTATGTCGGCGGCCCTACCAATCTGTCGAAGGAGTTCGTGCCGAATTTCCTGATCTCGCCTGAACTGCTCCATGCCGCCGGGCTCGCCGACACGGCAAGCAGCAGCACGTTCGACATCCGTACGGCGGATGGCAGCATGAGGCGGGCGAAGCTTGCTGCGCTGCCTGCCAGCCAGTCTCCGTTGAGTAGCAATTTTTGGCCGAAGCGCCATCTCAGCCCCGTTGCGCCAGTCACTGGCGCGGCCGAATGGCGGCACGTCCTCGACGGCGTTGCTCTGCCGCTCTATCTCTCGCGCCCTGAAGAGAACTATTGGCATGTTTATCCGGCGCAGGACCTGCTCTATGTCCAGATCAACCGGATGAGCGACAAGGGGCCGGTCTCCGCATCCCGGTATCTATCGGACATGCTCGACGAGGCGGGCAAGAAACCCATTCGAAACGCCGTCGTCGACCTGCGCTTCAACCGCGGCGGCGATTATGTCCTGACCGCGGACTTCTCGCGCCGCTTGCCTGAGCTTCTGCCGCCGGGTGGCAGGCTCTTCATTCTGACCAGCGCAAACACCTTCTCCGCGGCGATCAGCACCGCGGCACGGCTGAAATATTTCGCCGGCTCCCGCGCGCTCCTGATCGGAGAGGCGATGGGCGATCGGTCCCAGTTCTGGGGTGAGGGCGGAACCACCCTGTTGCCGAACACGAAACTGACGCTGCGCTATACGACGGCCTATCACGATTGGGAGAACGGCTGCAGCCTTTCGCAGATCATGACGTGCTTCCTGCTGAACTATGCCTATGCCGTGCCCGCAGGATCGCTCCAGCCGACGCTGACGGTTGCACCGACCTTCGCAGATTATGCCGCCGGCAAGGATCCCGTGATGTCGGAGGTCATGCGGCTGATCGCTACCGGCAAATAGGCGCGAGCGGCTCGGGCGCGATGGCGAGCCGGCCTCCTCTCCAGGGCTGCCGGCGTCAAGCCATTCGGCCCGGAGCGGTATCAGGGGGCCGCTGGCGCCTACTCGGAATAGTCGACGGGGGCTTCGGCGGGCGCAGCGTTGTAGAAGATGAACACGAGCGGTGTACCGGGTTCGGCTGTGGCGTCCGTGCGCCGGCCACAGACCTCGCCCGCCACATCGCAGATGTATTCCGCGACCACTTCGCCGAAAGCATTGCGCTGGATGGCGACCTTCTGCCCAATCTTGACCTTGTCCCTCAGCTTGACGAGAAGCTCGACGAAGCCGCCATGGGTTGAAAGAATGGTGTGCCCGCTATTGGCGAGGAACACGCCTGAATCGCGACCCGTGCGCCCGATCGGACCGGCAATGATGCCGTGATGCTTCAGCACATTCATCGTGCCCTCTGCGAAGAGCGGGATCAGGCTGTGGTCCAGAATGCGCGCAGCCCCGATCTCGGGCGTGAAGGCTGGGATGCCTGCGTCGATCAGGGCGTTCGCCAGCAGTGTGGGATAGGCGCGATTGTCGAAAATCTGGTCGATCGGATAGAGCTCGGCCATGGCCCTGACCTCGGGCAGGTCCATTCGGGCGAGATGGAACCCCGTGAGATCCATCCCGGTGGTCCCCGTGTGGAAGTCGATCGCGAAATCGGCATTCGGCCTGAACAGCCTGTTGAACAGCAAGCCGGCATGCCGGCTGGGCGCGCTGTCACCGTTCTCGTTTCCGGGCCATTCGCGATTGATGTCGATGAGATCTATGCCCCGTCCGGAATTGGGCCAGCGGCGCGCCATGCCCTCCAGCGCCGGACGGGACACATCGAGAACCGCCATGGCGCTGCCCGACATCGTGGCCGGATCGAGCTGGGCCATGACCGATTGGATCATGTGCATCGGGCTGATCTCGTCGCCGTGCACACCGCTGATGAGCGCGATGCGCTTGCCTGGCTTCGCTCCCTTGGCGACGATAACGGACACGTACCAGTGCTGCCCCGTCGGCATCTGCACGCCCTGGAAATAGAAAAGGTGCCTGCCGGGCGCGAGGTCCTCGAGGTCGAGTGCGCTGATCACTCTCTTCCCGCCGATCACGTCTCCGGTGAAGACCGTCCCGCGCGACGCGGCCTGGGCCGAGCGTGCCGCCGGCGCCGAAGCGGCCTGAACTCGTGCGGGGCCGGCATGGGCCGCGAGGGCAGCCGACGCGCCGACCGAGGCAATAGTTGCCCTCATGAAGTCACGGCGATCGAGGCTGTCTGTTTCGTCTGACATGGCGATCGGTCCTTATGTCGTACGCGATGGGGACGATCTGCTCCCGGCCCGGCGCCGACGCAAGATCCGGGTGAGACGCCGCCACCCGGGAGGCGAGCACGGTGCCGGGCAGGGCGGTCATGCTGCGAGCGTCGCTCGCGGTCCGGTCTTGGATTTCTCCCAGCAATCGGAACCACTTGCCGCAGGGGTGGCGAATTTACTTGTTTTGGGCGATGATGCGGCGGAACTTGGGCAGTGCTGCCGCAGTTGAAGCTGAGCAAACCTCGGAGGCGACAATGGGCATTCTCGAGCTATCGATCGTACTGGCATGTGCCTCGGCCATCGGATTCTACATCGCTGATGGGGCGGCATGAGGTAGGACCTCTCCGCCTTGATCTGACGCAGGCGCGCACACTCCGCTCCCGATGCCCTTGCTCCCGCGATCTCGCAGGGGTCCTCGGGAACGTCCTGGGATGCGCCTTGGCGCCGGGCTGGCCTGGGAGAGCGCTCAGCTGTCCGGATTGGGAAAAGGGCCAGGCTCTCCCAGCTGGCCGTGGCCCGCCTCGTTGTCCTGCCCCGTCTGGAGCGAGACGTTCAAGGCAATCAGCAGCGAGACCCTCCCTGTGAGCTCATTGAGCGCGTCGACCATCTCATCGACGATTTCGGCGCTGTGATCGAGACCACATTGCTTGAGGAACACGACGGCTTTGCGCGCACGAAGKATCAGGTCGTCATAGACAGGTTGCATAACGATCACCGCCGGCTGCGGGAGCCCCTGAGCATGATGCAGCCTGAGCGTGCGCGGGTAGAGACTTACGGCCGGTGTCTTCCAAGCCCTAAGACCCTAGATGTGTAGTCCCGAAATCTGATGGTGCATCATCGATCCTGAGTCGTCAGGAGGAGGATGCATTATGGGAAGCGTTCTTCATGGCAGCGCCCGCACGACGGCGCGTGTTCGAGCCGAGCTCCAAGGGTCGAAAGAGAGCAGCCGG
>NZ_JBFTKS010000059.1:0-11898 GCF_056396065.1 Allobosea sp. 05T433
TCCCGCCCCGGTCCCGTCGCTCCGCCCTCGCCATCCATCTGCATCGTCTGTGCGCCATGGCACAATGGAAAGCCGTCGCTGGCCTCGCAGCGTGAGCCCGTCACCCGGTTGAGTTCGCTTCAATGGTCCGCGGTTAACGTGACAACGCCCTCTGTCGTAGCTGTGCAGCAGGATCAGGCAAAAGTTCCAAAAGGTAGGGGGTGGATTTTGACCACATCCGAGGAGTCATCGAGGCCTGCCGCCGTCGACTATGGGGCTCCTACGATAGCCTTTGACGGCGTCGGCGGCCTTCTGCACGGGAACGGCCTCTACAGCATCGTTTTGATTACCGGTCGCCCCACCGTAATGCGCGACCAGACTATCCCCATCGTCCCGGTCCTTTCGTGCCAGCTTCAAAGTAGCCGTGAAGGGCTCCTATCCCTCAAGAAGGCAATCGACGACTTAGTCTTGGCCACTACCGCGCCTCACGGTCAGGCGCAGTGACACGGAGCGCTACCTCTCCTGATGCGGGTCATCCAACTCGCCTTACTGTGTGAAAAAGTGGAGCCGCACTTAACTGGCCAATCGTTCGCGCATGCCGAACGTTGCTTCCCATTCTTCCTCTGACAGCAGCCCGCTCATCTCGTAGCGATCATCGAGGGTGCCAGTGGTAACGACCAGCCGAGATGATCACCGTTGAAGCCGTAGACGTCGTACCCGGTATTGCTCTTCTTCAGATACGCAACGCGCTTGCCGCTCCAAAGATAGATCGTCATTCCTCGACGATGGTCGCGCGGCGGAAGCCGCGGCATGATGGTGCCCCGATCCAACGTCGGAGCCCCACCATGAGCCAGCAGCACCACGTCGGCCTCGATGTCTCCGTGAAAGAGACCGCGGTCTGTATCGTCGATCGCCAGGGAAAGGTCGTGTATCGCACACCCTGAAGCGATCAGCGCCATCGGCCTCGGCCACATCTGAGCTCGCATTGGTCTGGAGGCAGGACCGCTTTCACCGTGGCTCTATGCCGGCTTGGTCGAGGCGGTACTGCCGGTGATCCACGTCGAGACCCGACATATGCGCGCTGCGCTTTCGGCCCGGAACAACATGACCGATCGCAATGACGCGCTCGGCATCGCACAGATGATGCGCGTCGGGCTGCTTAAACCGGTCCACGTCAAAAACTCCGGCCGGCCACTCGTTCAGAGCCGAGTTAGGCCGCAGTCAAGCAGGCCCTTGAAACTCGGCGCGTCACCTGTCATATAATTTTGCGACAGTTGACTAACGGGGGGGATGAGCCATGGTGGTTTCGGCTGAGAAGATGATGCCACCGGAAACCGGTGGAACCCTGCACAGGGTGACGGAACTGCTGGGCGGCGCCAAGCTGCTAGCGTGGCGCGTCACTAGCTCCCTGGACGCGCATGAGATGTTGCTACGAGGCCTACCGCCTTCGGCACTGGATCATCTTGTCGGGCAGCTCACCCATATTCAGAAGGCGGATTCGCTGGAGAAGGCGTTCGGCATGAGCCTGCGAACCTATCAGCGGCGCAAGGACGCGCCCGCAAAACCGCTGAGCCAGGAGCAGAGTGGACGGGCGTGGAAGTTCGCCGAGATTCTGTCGAAGGCAACGGATGTTTTCGGTTCGCAGGCAGAGGCTGAACAGTGGTTCGAACGCCCCGCGATCGGCCTTGACCAGCGTCGCCCGATCGACCTTCTGGCGACTCCGGCCGGCGTCGAGCTGGTAGAGGACTATCTGACCCGGCTCGACTACGGTGTCTATGCGTGACGCCATTGCCGAGCGTGCTTGGAGGCGCCGAGCTAATAGCTTGGCGCCTCGATCAAGCCATCCATGCATCGACCTGGGATAGCGGAGAAGGAGCCTATCGGGTCGGAGGGCGATGGAATAGCGCCGGAGTGCGTGCGGTATATTGCGCGCTCGATCCTGCGACGGCCATTCTCGAAGTTGCCGTCCACAAGGGCTTCTGGGTGCTAGACACCGTTCCCCATGTGATGACGGCGGCCGTTATTTCAGACATTGCTGCAGTCCATATCGTCACGCCGGATCGGGTACCGAATCCGAATTGGCTGCGCCCTGGCATCCCAAGTGCCGGCCAGCAGGTTTTTGGCGACGATCTGCTACGGCGGCATGCATTTGTCGTTGTTCCGAGTGTGGTTTCAACCCATAGCTGGAATTTGCTCTTCACGGCCGCCAGGCTGGGCTATGCGCGCCGAGTTCAGGAGTCGTTCGCGCTCGATACCCGACTTCATCCGCCGTCAGCGAAGTGACACGACATAGTGCCGCAGAACAGCGGCATGGTTCTGTTGCAAATTCCCGCGGCGCCATGGAATTTGGGGGTTCGTGCCGTTTCACGCCGCTGCGATAATGAAACTGCGCTGCGAACTGCTGGGCTTTGTCATGCTCCCCCTTCGTCGAGTGCCTCGAGCCTGCGGTGCAGATCGGTTACCTTGATGGCCTCGGTCGTGCCGCTTTACCAGACCGTCATCGGCTATGGCGCCGCCAAGCCGCTGCAGTTCACCCCGGCGCCGAACGAAAATCTGTTCCTCAACCGCATGCGTTGGGGGGAGTGATTCGAGTCCAGCTGGCATTGGCACGTTAACTGCCGGCGGGCGTCAGGGCCTGAACGGGTCGTCATCGGGTTCGCACGCCAACCCATGTCTTGGTCGACCGAATTCGGTTCCTCGCGAAAGTCATGCCCTGAATCGGGTCGGCTAATCACCCTTTTGCCTGCGCGCTCCGTTCGATTTGTCAGCCGACCGGTCGTACAATCCCGAAGGGGGCGATTCATCGGGCCCGCCGGTGGCGAATACGTCACTATCCGCTCGAAGCCATGCCCCAACCAAGAACTGCGCCGCACGTGGCAGGGTGGGGCTTTTTCGAGCAGCTCTTGTTCTGCCTCCTAATGAGGAAAGCGCAGCTTCGACGGGCGCAGTGTTCCGACTCCTGACACGGTTTGCCCAAGCTCGAACGTGCCGAAATGCTAATAACATGTCAGTTGTATCTTGCTGCAGCGTCTGTAATCCTTCCTTTCGGGAGGATCGAATGAAAACACATCTCATCATCGGTGCGCTGCTCGGACTGGCCGGGCTGAGCGAGGCCGCAGCCCAGGTGCCGATCCGGGTCTTCGCGAACTCAGCCCATCAAACGGCGTTTCAGGGCACACCTAACAGGCCCGAAACCAATCTCCAGGCGGCTTTCGAGCGCGAGACCGGGTTCAAGATCGTCTGGGAAACGGTGCCGTGGCCGCAGATGCAGCAGAACCTGCTCCGGACCCTGTCATCTGGTACATCGCAGTTCGACGTCGTGATGATCGAGAGCAGTTGGCCCTCACGCGACGTTCTGGAAAAGTTGGTTTCGCTGAAGGAGCGGCAGGCCCAGGCGCTCGAACTCGCCAAGATATTCCCGTCCATGCTCGCCGCTTACCAGCTTGACGGCGATCTCCGCGCGGTGCCGATCCGCTCGAATCCTCAGATCATCCACTACAATAAGCAGATCTTCGAGGAGCGTGGCATTACCGCGCCCAAGACCTTCGAAGATTTCCTAGCTGCCGCCGAGAAGGCCTCGCACAAGCGCGCGGACGGCGCCTCGGTCTATGGCCTAGCCATCAAGCCCGAAGAAGACATCATTACGACCGTCAAGGCTATGGGCGGCAATGTTCTGACGGATGATCACGAAGTAAAGGTCACCGAACCGAAGACCATCAAGGCGATCGAACGGTTGAGGACGCTGGTTGAGCGCGGCGCGCTGCCGCCGAACTTCGCTTCGATGGACGCCACCTCCGTCCAGACGATGATGCGCGAGGGCCTGGCTGCAATGTCGCTGTTCGGCGACAACTATTACAACCGCTTCAACGATCCGGCCTCGTCCCGCGTGGCCGGCAAGGTTGGCTTCTTCGCAATCCCCGGATCGGCCGAAGGCAGCTTCGCTCCGGCCAAGATGGCATTCTGGGGGGCAGCATTCCCGGCCAACGGCCGGGCCGAGGGGCGTGAAGCCGCCTGGACATTCATTCGCTACCTCGCCTCGCCTGCCGTGCAGTTGCGAATGGCCCAGAATGGCAATGGTCCGGTCGATCCCGAGACACTCGCCAATCCGGCCTTTGTCGCGGCCGCGCCCTATAGTGCCGCTTCGGCCGCCGCACTCGCGAACGGCGCCTCCCCGCTGCCGGTGTTCGAAGGTGCCAATCAGGTACGCGACATCTTCGTCAAGGAGGCTGTCGCCGCCATGATGGGCCGTAAGTCAGCACAGGCCGCCATGACTGATGCGCACGCGCAAATCCAACCTCTCGTCGCAGCGCGGCGATAAATTCAGGGGTGGGTCCGGGAATGAACGCGCCCTATGCGCTCTCGAGCCGCGACATCGTTTTGCGCGATGTCGACGTGCTCGTGCTCGGCGGCGGGATGTCCGGTGTCTTCGCCGCATTGGCGGCCAAGACGCCGCACCTGAGCGTCGCCATCGTCGAACCCAGCAATATTCTAGGCGGCCAGGGCACCGCAGGCGGTGTCGCCGGCTTTGTCGGTGACACCGCCCGGGTCAATTACATCTTCGCGGATCTGGTGGCGCGCCTCACCCGCGCCGGCAAGATCGAGCCCTATCGCAGCAATGACGACCGCCGCGCCTATGATCTCGAATCCTGCGGCTTCGCCTTGCAATGCATGCTCGACGAGGCCGGGATTGAGACTTGGCTGCATGCCGCAGCGCTTGATGCCAAGGCTGAGAATGGGAGCGTCACCGAAGTTCTGGTGCGATGTGGGCCGACCCTCGTGCGCGTCAGCCCCCGAGTTGTGATCGATGCGACCGGTAATGCGGTGATTGCCTCAGCCCTCGGCTGTCCTGTCACGCATCTTGGCGCGCGCGAACAATTGCCGATGAGCCTCTATTTCACCCTCTGGAACACCCACCAACTGGTGCGCCCGCTGCTGCCGGAGGGCTGCCCGAGTTGGGAGAGAGACGACGAGCTGCCTATGACGTCCTTGCACGGCTTTGCCGATGGCCGGGTCGAGGTGAAGATGAAAGTCGTCGGCTTCGATGCGGCTGATGGCTTCAGCCTGTCGAAGGCTGAAATCCATGCGCGCCGACAGATGATGGGCCTAGTCTATTATCTTCAGACGCGAGGCTATGGCGGCCGACACACCATCAATGGTGGCGCGCCGCTCGCCACATATACGCTGGCTCATACTGCTCGCAGCATCGGCCAACGCGAAGGCCGGCGCATCATCGGCAAAGCGACCTTGACGGATGCGGATGTCCGCAGCGGCGCGGTGTTCGACGACGCTGTCGCCGTCGGCACCTATCACCTCGACTTCCATTGGCCGGCGACGGAGCGGCGTGCAGGAACGGGCGTCACCGACATGGTCGAACCGTATCACATCCCGCTCGGCGCGATGATCCCGCAGGGCGCGAGCAATGTTCTTTGCCCCGGGCGTTCCCTGTCGGGCGAGCAACTGGCGCTGAGCTCCTACCGGGCGATGACGACATGCGCCCAGATGGGCTTCGGCGCGGGTAAAGCGGCAGCGCTCGCCGCAGCGCACGGCGGCGATATCGAGCGGATCGACATCAAGACTCTACGCCGGGACATCGAGGCAGGCGGCCAAAGTCTCGATCTGTCAACCTACGGCGACTATCTCCGTTGTCTGCGCCTGATCGACGAAGACACCGGCCTCGTGGCGGAAGGCGAGGCCGAGCTGAAACTGGTTCGCGCTCGCAACGGCCGGACCTATCTCGCCTGCCTCCAGCGCAGCGGGAAACTCACGATCTCCCTGCGCTTCCACCGCCACTGGTCGACCGTTGCCGTGACGCAGTTGGCCGGGCCCGCGCGACTGGTCAGATTTGCTAGTACAGGCGACGGGCTGCTCGACATGCAGCTCTCCGATGGCGGCGGCCGGCTCATGGCCTTTCGCGGTGAGGTCGCCCTCGCCTCTGACCGCGCGCCTTTGTCCTTACAGCTTCTGCCGGAACCGGGTTTAACTACCGCCTCGACGCTTGAGCGGAGCGAGAGTCTCGATGGCGGCAGCATAGCCATGGACGATCAGTTGACCGTCATTGCTATCTCCCCGACTGGGGCTAGCGCCGTACGCAGCGATTGCCGAACGTTCCAGACAACACTGGTCGCGCGCATCCTGGACGGCCACGAGATTCAGCTTTACCGCGCCGACGGGGCGGCGCGCGCGAA
The DNA here is from genome assembly GCF_056396065.1 of Allobosea sp. 05T433. Taxonomy (NCBI): domain Bacteria; kingdom Pseudomonadati; phylum Pseudomonadota; class Alphaproteobacteria; order Hyphomicrobiales; family Alloboseaceae; genus Allobosea; species Allobosea sp. 05T433. The sequence continues at coordinate 6,165 of NZ_JBFTKS010000059.1, forward strand.
CGGCGCGCACTTGATAGCGTTTGTCAAAGCGCCCGCAAAGGAGACCCGTTTCCTGATCCTTAGCCACGACCTCAATGGTGCCGTCACACCCGACATGATCGCGACTCCAATAGGTATCGCCGTCGCCTTCAGCGATTTGGACGGCAGGATCCGCTTGTGGGAAGGCGCGCTTGAGCAATTCTCGGCGCTGGGTTCGCCGGCGCCAGACCCGAGGGAGCTGCAGCGCGCACCTTACCAGGATCGGGTTCTGCTGGCGGGAGCACTCGGGGATGCCCGCCAGGACGCGCGTTGAGTTGAAGCCCGGCGCGGTAGGCCACGTAGCGAGCAAGCTCGCCCCCTTGCGCAACTGGTCGCTGGTGATGCCGCTTTATGCGCTTGTCACCGCCGTGATCGTCTTGCCCGAAATCTGGGCGCTCTATCTCAGTTTTACAGATTATTCAGTCGGCCGTGTTCCGAATTTCGTCGGCCTGAAGAATTATCGCGCGACCCTCGCCGCCGCCGATTTCTGGGCCTCGACCTGGCGCACGGCGGTTTTCGTCGCGATCGCCGTCAGCCTCCAACTCGCCATCGGACTTTGGCTCGCCTGCATTCTCGTGCGCGTGAGGCGCTTTCGCGCGCTGGTGATCGCCTGTCTCGTCGCTCCGATCGCCATGAGCCATGCGGTCACGGCGACGATGTGGAGCTATCTGCTCGATCTCAATGTCGGCCCGATCAACTACGCCATCGAACTTCTAGGCTTTCCCCGGCAGCAATGGCTTTCCTCGGATTCCCTCGCGCTTCCGGTTGTGGCCTTGATCGAATTCTGGGCCGGCATGCCCCACGTCCTCATCTTGCTGTTTCCGATCCGGGCGGCGCTGTCGCCGGAGATCTACGAGGCGGCCGAGATCGATGGTGCCAGCCCATTCCAGAGCTTCCTCAGCATCACGCTTCCCTTGATGATGGCCGGGTTGCTAATCGCCGCCGTCTTCCGCGTCATCATCACCATGCGCGCTTTCGGGACTGTCTGGATACTGACGAAGGGCGGACCGCTCGAGGCCACGCAGATCCTCTCGATCTATCTCTACAAGGTAGGATTCAGCTACTGGGAATTCGGACGGGCCGCCGCCATCGCCTGGCTCATGCTGCTGTTGACGGCCGCTGCCGCCAGCATTCAGGTCATCCGGCTTTATCGGGAACACTAAGATGGAGTCGTCGCGTGCAAGGCTGGGCTGGATAGATCGTATTGTGCTCGGAATTGCCGTGTTCGTCTCGGTCGTCCCGATCCTGGTGGTCGCGCTCTCGGCCCTGAAACCCGACCGGGACATCTTCTCTTATCGGCCGATCCTGCTTTTCTGGCCCACGCTGGCGAATTTCTTCAGTCTCGGCGAACGCTGGAGCAAGTTCATGCTGGGTCTGGCCAACAGCGCGGCTGTGACCGGCGGGTCGATTCTACTCGTGCTGGCCGTCAATCTTCCGGCCGCCTACGCCTTCTCGCGCTTGCCGCAATTCGGCGTGCGGCGCTCATCGGCGGTCCTGCTTGCGCTGAAGATGTTGCCGCCTCTGGTCGTCACCGTGCCGCTGTTCCCGATCTTTTCGAGCGTGGGCCTTGATGATTCCCGCCTCGGACTGGTCCTGGTCTATGCGGCCTTCGAGGTCAGCCTAGCGGTGATGATCCTGAAGACCTTCATCGACAACGTTCCGCTGGAAATCGAGGAGGCCTCCTTTCTCGACGGCTGCAGCCGTTTTCAGGCCTTTCGACGCATCATCCTGCCGCTGATCTGGCCGGGTATTCTGACAGTCGCCATCTTCGTCGCTGTGTTCGCCTGGAACGATTATATGTTTGGGCTCGTGCTAACGACGACGCGCACCGCAACCGCCCCAGTCGTCCTGGCCGACATGCTGTCGGGCATCGGCGAAGGCACTGCCAACTGGGGTGAGGTCTTCGCTGCGGCAACGCTGCAGATGGTCCCGGTGCTAATTTTTGTCTGGATCGTCCAGAAGCAGATGTTCTTTGGGGCCATGCTCGGTGCCACGAAAGGCTGATCGATGGTGAGAAATCTGCCCGCCGTCGTCTTCGAGGCATCCTCCCGCCAGCGGGCCTACGACAGCTTCGTAAAGAACCTGCTCGCCCACCGGATCAGGCCCGGCCAATTTCTCTCGCAGCGCGAATTGGTCGACATGACCGGCTTGCCGATCGGCACGATCCGCGAACTGGTGTCTCGCCTCGAAGGCGAAAGGCTGGTCAACGTAGTACCGAGCCGCGGGATGCAGATCGCCTATGTCGACATCGACTTGGTCAAGGACGCTTTCCAATACCGGCTGATGATCGAAAAGGAAGCCACGGCGAGCTTCATCGAGACGGCGACCGACCAGGCCATCCTGGCGATGCGCCGCGAACATGAGGAGATTCTGGAGCAGGATTGCCTGCGGGCAAACGGCCGAAAACCGGAATCCGACATGCTGGCCCGCGCCCGGGACGTTGACAGCGCCTTTCACGCAGTGATCGTCGATTCGCTCGGAAATCGGATCATCTCGGAAGCCTATCGCCTTAACTCGCTCAAGCTGAGTCTGATCCGGCAGGAACGCGGATTAATGACGGATTCTCTGGTTTCGATTGCGATGGGCGATCATCTGCGGATTATCGCCGCGCTAGAACGTCGCGACGGACCGGCCGCAGTGGCCGCAATGAGCGACCACGTGCTGCGCGGCTGCTCGCGCGCGCTTAGCCTGTAGGAATGTACGGACTTTGCGGGGGAGCAGATCGTCAAGCTGTTGCTGCTCGGGAAAAGTAACAGCGAGCTCGCTCACGAGCTTTCGTACAGCGACAAGACGGGCAAGGGCTCAATGACCACCCTAATGGCCAGGCCGAACGCTCGCAATCGCCTGCAGGTAGTCCTTGCGGCGCAAATGTTGAAGGCCGCATCCGACCCCTGCCTCACCGCCGCGGTGCAAAGGCTGAATAGCGCATCCTCCGGCGACCGCTGCGGATAGACCTCCAGCGCTCCAGGTCCTGATCGTCCGCAGAGACCATCAGATCAACGACCGCCCACATTAAGATTTGCAACTTGGGGTGCCGTATCCGTCCGCTTTCTCATCGCTTCGCCCTGGCAGGCAATTGGACGAGGCGACCTCAAACAAACGCTCAAATCGGTGCTAATCGCCCCAATGGACTGGGCTCAATACACCTCAAGCTTCGTCCGTTTGGTCGCTCACCTTGTACGTCGAGCGAACAAGCAATGAGGAGATAATAATTGCGAGCAACGGACTCCCGATGAAGAGTATGTCATCGATCTGGGGAGCGAGAGCTAACAAATATATAAGCCGCCAGATCGATAATGTCAGGAGAACGCTGCATAACAAGCCAAGAACAATCTTTTTTGCCATCTTATCCTTAGACCTTACCGGAAGGCTCCCGACAGGTTCGGTTATAGGAGGTTGGCCTGCTTCGCTTGTTAAAGTCCGCCAGAGACTTGTTCGTCGCTGAACGACAAGAGGAATTCGGAGCAACTCCGACCGCAGCAGCATCAAACGCGCTCTCAAGGCGCACAGCGCCTTTCTCCATCATGCGTATTTTGTCACCGCGGGGCATTCAATCTGTCACTGGCGCGGATCGGCGCCTGTTCAACAGGCGACACGTGGGGGAAGACGAACGAATGCCCAATCGCCCGAAGAGCGAGGTGAATGAAGAACGAGGCATAGTGTTGCCGCGATTGTAGGAAAAGTTCCGCAAACTGACATGCGTCGCCCGGCCCTGCCGGGCGTCGCTCCGTTTCCGGCAGCCCGGTTTTTTCGACGCGAGCATTCAGTCCGACCTGTGCAAGAGCGCGAATTCAGCTGAGAACCTGCGCGCATCCGACTGGTTCTTCGCCGGACGGATAATTTGTTTGAGCGGCTTCCCCCTCCCCGCGCGCCGTCCATAGGATTCGCGAGCGGCCGAGGAGCTGCGACGACCTATCTCCCCTTGATGGTCGCTCGAGGCGATGGACGCGCGGATCTCCCGGACGTCGAGCTTCCGGAGTTGGCCCCTAGCCGACGTGGCGGACGTCGGCTTTCGGGAATTCTGATCGGGGCGCCGGCCCAAGGGCACCATTGGCCCGTTCCTAATCTTGGAGGGAGTCTCGTTCAGGTAGTCCCGTTTGGCGGGAGGCGGCGGGTGGTCTGTTGCGCACCGTTGGTGCGCATCCCGCCTTGCTGGCCGGGCCCCGGACAATTTCGGCACCAGGGCCGACACGCAACAACCGACGCGCGCACACAACTGCAACTCCACTGGCGAAGAGCAGCCCCGCCGGCTGGGGGGGCGGATTGTAAGCGGGGCTGCTCCCAGGCCGTGTCGACGCTGGTTGAGAGCACCAACACGCGATTGCGAACCCATGGCAAAACCAACGGTTCCGCGGCTCGCTGAGATTTCACTCAGTCAGGAGTCTCTTTGCTCTTCAGGTGTGGTTTTATTGAACCGACGGTCAGCCATTAACGCCAAATCGACGGTAGGACCCTCCGCCCAAAATTCGGTGATAATGGCGGCGAGACGCTCCCGCTGTGCCGGGGCGCTCACTGTGTCGATGTGGGGCGTGATTTCGCTCTTCCGCGGGAAAGCCGACCCCGACGCAGTCATCGCGGCAGCAACCAAAGCGCAACCGGCGTGGAAGTCAATCCACTAAGTGCGGGTGAAATCATCCGACTTAGGTCTTCGAAGGGGATATTAATCAGCCGCCTAAAGTAAGTCCTGTAGCATTGACAACGAAACTGTGCGTGAATTATCGTAAGAATCAGACAGTTTGGTTTATGTAACTGATTACAACATATCTCAGTTCTATTAATGACTGCAAGTAATCTACTTGAAAAAAGATGGATTCGTCATGCATCGCTTAAATTCTGGATTTATTATTTTTTGTTTGCTTGCAGCTACGTCAACATTGGCGTATTCGCAAGCATTGACCGTCAGTTCTTCGCCGGAATATCATGAAGGTATTGCAGTCAACGGCTCGCCGACGCCGCAACCCTACCCCTCCTGCGAACGCAAGCTGGTGAGGAGCCAATGGCTTTGGGAATGCGACCCTGCCCGGCGGAACGGGCGCGGTGGACCAGCAACACCGGCAGCGATTGGTCATTGGACGAGCGGCTCTGTCGAGAGCTCTGGGGTCGGTCGGAGCGATGCCGGCGTGGTACGATACTACAGGGCCATTAGCGCGAATGGCCGCCCGACGCGTGCGCCCAGCCGCCATTGCATCATTCAGCAGTATGACGGCGACCGTCTGTGGGTCTGCCCACCACGCGCTACCGCGTCTATCGGCGCCCGCGCATCGTCCGTTCAGGGCCTCGCGGGCGGCAACGTCCTGTACTATGCGGCCGTTTCTCCTGATGGTCGGCCGACCCGCGCGCCCAATGCAGCGTGTTACCTGACGCAGCGGGGTGGCAGTCAAGTCTGGACCTGCCCGCCGACCACGACAGGCGCCATTTCTTCAGGGACCTCAGACCGCTCCGGCGGCGGCGAGGGAAATTTGAGCTCCAACGCCGCCGGCGCAAGTGCCACTGCGAATAACGGCGGCGGAGGGGCCGCGTCCTCGTCCGCCGCCGGCGGTAATGGCAACTCTGTTGGCGGCGGCTCCGTAGGAGGCTCAGGCGGAGGTTCGGGCGGTGGTTCCGGTGGCGGCTCCGTCGGAGGCACGGGCGGAGGCTCGGGCGGTGGTTCCGGTGGCGGCTCCGTCGGAGGCACGGGCGGAGGCTCGGGCGGTGGTTCCGGTGGCGGCTCCGTCGG
>NZ_JBFTKS010000060.1:0-10698 GCF_056396065.1 Allobosea sp. 05T433
CAGCGTCGAACCGTCGTCTCGAAGACCTCGCGCAGCAGATCGCTGTCGCGGAAGCGACCGTGCCGGTTCTTCGAGAAGGTGGAATGGTCGGGCACATCCCCCTCCAGGCCAAGCCGGCAGAGATGGAGTAGGCGGGCGGTCGCGCCAGGGCGAGAGTGCGCCGCGCGGCCTGAACCGCAACTTCTGCCATGGAGAGGGTGATGGACTATTTCGCTGGCCTGGATGTGTCCCTGGACACCGTGAACGTCTGCATCGTCAACGACGCGGGTGAGGTCCTGGTCGAACGGAAGATCGAAGCCGAACCAGCGGTCATCGCGGATCTGCTGACGAGGTTCGGTCATCCCTTCAAGCGCGTCGGCCTGGAAGCGGGTCCAACATCATCCTGGCTTTACAGCGCGCTGCGAGAGGCCGGGTATCCCGCGATCTGCCTCGGGTGCCGCCATGTGAAGGCTGGCCTCAGTGCGATGCGGAACAAGACCGACCGCAACGATGCGCGCGGCATCGCCCATCTTCTTCGCCTTGGATGGTTCAGGCAGGTCCACATCAAAAGCGACGAAGCGCAGCAAGTGCGTATGGCACTCGTCAGCCGTCAGCAGCTCTTGAATAAGACGCACGATATCGAGAACGCTATGCGTGGTTCGCTGAAGGTGTTTGGGCTTAGGATCGGGATCGTCACGCGGAGCGCCTTCGAGGTCCGAGTCCTGGAGCTCGTCGCGGATCATCCAATCCTGCTCGCGATCACCGAGCCGATGCTGCGCGTTCGTCGAGCGATGATCGAGGCTTTCGAGGTGCTGGACCGTATGTGCCGGCAGTTGGCGCGACGCGATCCTGTTTGCCGCCGGCTGATGACCATACCTGGCGTCGGAGTGGTCGTGGCGCTGACCTATCGCACGGGCGTCGACGTCCCCGAACGCTTCTCGCGATCGAGAGATGTCGGCGCGCATTTCGGCCTGACGCCGAGACGCTACAGCTCCGGACAGACCGACTTCGATGGTCGCATTAGCCGCTGCGGCGACGAGATGGTCCGCACCGCATTGTACCAGGCATCCCACGTCCTCTTCCACCACGGTCCCTGGTCCTCTCTGAGGTCGTGGGCCATGCGGCTGGCGAAGCGCGGCAGCGTGAAGGTCGCGAAGGTTGCTCTCGCACGCCGGCTCGCGGTCATCACGCACCGCATGTGGACCGAGGGCACTGAGTTCCGTTGGTCAGCGACGCCCGGATCGGTCGCCGCTTAGCCGCGTCGCGGGAACTCCATTTAGCGATCGACTTGCATAGTTCCGTCGCCGCGGCGGAAAAGAGCGCCCGGGAGGGTGCGAGGGTCGGACGAGCACGCATCGCTGGTTGCGATGGCACGGCATTCGCCGGTCTAATCGCGAGGCAGAGCTAGGCCGTTCGATCCTTCTCAACCCATCCTGTCCGCCGACGCAGCCAGCGTCGAGCACGCAAAGTAGCCTGAACTCGTCCGGGCGCTCCCGATCCGCATCGGCACGCAAAACGGAGTTGACACATGCCCGCCTAAAGAAACCAGCGATAGGCGAGGTTCAGATGGACTTCGTCGCAAAGCCTGCGCTCGGAGCGGATGCCGAAGCAGTAGCCGACGATCAGCATCCGGATCATCAGCTCGGGATCGATCGAGGGCCGGCCGGTGTCGCTGTAGTAGGGACGTAGATGCGCACGGATGCCGGACAGATCGACGAAGCGGTCGATCGAGCGCAGCAGGTGGTTGGCCGGGACATGCCGCTCAAGGCTGAACTCGTAGAACAGTGCCTACTGCGCAACCGTCCGTTCGCCCATCATCGCGCCGCCCTCCGCCCAAGGACGACTGAATCAGAACCTCAGGCTCGCAGCAACACCGACTTCTTCAACAAAATCGACCCAAGTAAGACGTTCGCGGCAGCCCGCCAAACGGTGAAGGATGCCCCATTGTTGACGCTGGCGACGTCCGCTTTCCGGCAGGCTGCTGGGGACTTCGCGCAATGTGTGAGGAATCATCGCAAGCGGCTCGCGAAATTCAGGAGCTCCGGAGGGGGGCAACGACTTCGAGCTGATGGATGCATTTGATGCGACGGTCCTCGGAGAGCAAGCGATGCCACGCTTGGGTCCATCGAGATCGCGGTAACCTTTGAGGCAGTTTGCTGATGCGTTCCGGAGGATCTGCATGAGATCGGAGCAGCTGATCGCGAGGCGTTCAAGCAGTTGACGGTTCTCGGAGCCGTTCGACGTGTGCCGGGAAGGAGGCCCCTGGGCGATGTTTGGTCAACTGGGAGAACGGCGTTGATGCTTGCAATCTTCATCTCATTTTCCGTCCTTTGGCTACAGTGTTCCCTTCGCCGCGCGCGGCTCGTCCGGCACTGGAAGCGGCCTGCTTGAACGCTGGGGTCAGGCCGACGCGCGGTCGGCGAAGATCCACACGCTCTCGGCCGGAAACTCGCACCAGGCAGGCCCGGGAGCGATGGGGTGCGGCCCGAACGCACGCAGATGCGCGCCGCCCAGCGACATCCGGTATTCCCAGTGCTGCCCGAGATAGATGCTGGCTTCGATCTCGACCGGAACGCGATTCTGGCCGGGGCCATCGGCGACCCGCACCTTGTCGACGCGGACGACCGCGACCGCGGCCTGAGAGGTCACCCCGTCCTGCGCGGAGCCGGCCAGCTGCCAGCCTGCGCCATGAATGGAGGTCACCCCGCCAGGCCCGGTACGCGCCTCGCCATGAAGCAGGTTGTTCGCGCCGAGGAACTCCGCGACATAGCGGTTGCGCGGGTTCTCATAGATATCGATCGGCGTTCCCTCCTGAAGGATGGCGCCGTCCTTGAGCAGGATCACCCTGTCGGACATCGCCAGCGCTTCGCTCTGGTCATGCGTCACGATGACGGCACAGAGCTGGAGGTCAAGGATCAGCTTGCGGATGAAATAGCGGGCCTCGTCACGCAGCTTCGCATCGAGATTGGACAAGGGCTCGTCGAGCAGTATCGCACGCGGCTCGTAGACCAGTGCCCGGCAGATCGCGACGCGCTGCTGCTGCCCGCCCGATAGCTGGAACGGATAGCGCTCGCCCAGATGTCCGAGCCCGAGCCGCCCGAGCATCTCGGCGACACGCCGGCCGATGTCGGCTGCCGCAACGCCGCGAAGCTTCAGGCCGAAGGCGACATTCTCCGCCACCGTGCGATGCGGCCAGAGCGCATAGGACTGGAAGACGAGTCCGATATCGCGCTGCTCCGGCGGCAGGCTGAAGCGGCGCTCGACATCGAGGACAGGTTTCCCCCCGATGGTGATGCGTCCCTTTGACGGGTGTTCGAGCCCCGCGATCGACCGCAGCAGCGTGGTCTTGCCGCTGCCGGAGGCGCCCAGCAAGGCGACGATCTCGCCGCGGCGCCCCTCGAAGGTCGCGCCCTTGAGGACCGGGGTCGCCCCGAGACTCAATTCGATGTTCTCGACGCGCAGATCCGTCATTTGGCATAGGCTCCGAAGCGGAAGGCCACCGCCAGGCCAAGGGCCGTGAAGGTGACGCTGATCAGGGACAGGGCAGCGATCGTGGCGAGATCGCCGCTGGCCAGAAGGGAGACGATCAGCGACCCGATCACCTCGGTTCCGCTGGTCATGAGATAGACGCCCGTCGCGTATTCACGCAGGAAGATGATCATGATCATCGCCCAGGCGCCGAAGAGGCCGGGACGGACGATCGGGATCACCACCTCGGTCCAGGTGCGCCGCAGGTTCGCCCCGCTGGTGCGGGCCGCTTCCTCGAGCTCGGGCGAGACCTGGAGCAGCGTGCTCTGGATCAGGCGCAGGCCATAGGACAGGCCGACCACGACATAGGCGACGAGCAGGCTCACCAGCGTCGCGCGCAACGGCGACAGGAACGGCACGAACAGGAACAGCCAGAAGAATGCGAGGCCGATGACGAGCCCCGGCAAGGCCCGTGGCAGCAGGATCATGTAGTCGAGCGCCACCGCGGCAAAGCTCGTATTCCGATGCCCCGCCAATGCCACGACGAGATAGACCGCAACCGCGATCGCACCGCCGACAACCGCGATCAGCCCGGTATTGACGAGGCCGCGCGACAGGCTGGAGATCCGGAACAGCTGCTGGAAATTCGCGAGCGTCAGGTGCTCCCGCAGATCGACGCCCTGCCCCCAGGAGTCGACGAAGGCCCGAACCGCAATCCCGCTGATGGGCAGGACGACCGAGATCAGCAGCCACAGCCCGATCAGGGAGAGGGCGACGACCTGGCCCGCGCGCCCGAGCTTGATCCGCGTCGGCCGGCCGCCCTTGCCACCGACGGTCGCATAGCGGCGCGAACGGTCGAGGAGGCGGCGCTGGATCGCCACGAGCGGCAAGGTGACGATCAGCAGCAGCACGGCGACCGCCGCCATCAGGTGATAGGAGGGCACGCCGAGCAGTGTCGTGAGCTTGTAGAGATAGGTCGTCAGGACGAGCACGCCGCTGGGATCGGCGAGGACGAGCGGCAGGCCGAAGCTCTCGAAGGCGAGCAGGAAATTCAACGCCGCGCTGTAGACCAGCGCCGGCAGGACCAGCGGCAGCGTCACCTCCAGCGCGATCCGCGGCAGGCCGGCGCCCATCGTGCGCGCCGCCTCCTCCAGATCGGCCGGAAGGTTCCGCATCGCCGATGAGACATAGAGATAGACGTAAGGCACATGGCTCAGGCCGCCGATGACGATGAGCGACGGCAGCCCGTAGATATTCCACGGCACGAAACCCAGCACATCCTGCACCGCGAGCGAGACGAAGCCCGAGGGCCCGACCGAGACGGTGTAGCCGAAGCCGAGGACCAGGGCCGACAGGAACATCGGCACCAGCACGACGGGCTCGATCCAGGCACGCCCCTTGATGTCGGTGCGCGTCAGCAGGAAGGCGAGCGCCGCCCCGAGCGGCACCGCGATGACGACGAGGCCGACGGCGAAAGCAAGTGTCGTCCACAGCGCCCGATAGAAATCCGGGTCGGCGAAGACATAGGCATAGGACGAGAAGCTGAATCCCGCGGTCGCGTAGAAGAACGGACCGTCGAGAACGCTCTGGTAGATTATGAGCCCGACAGGGGCGAGAACCAGCAATCCGAGCAGGCCGATCGTGATCCCGCGAAAACCCAAGGCATCGCCCCTGGCACGCATGAAATAGTCCTTCTCTGCCTTGGCGTGATGGCGCCGCTCAGCGGCGCATCGCCTGCTTCCAGCGGATGAAGAAATCCGCGCGCTTGGTCTTATCGAGATTCTCGAGCAGCGCAGCATCGAGCGCGATCGGCTGCAGCTTGCCATTCGCGAGCTCGTTCAGGCTCTTGAAATTGGGCACGCCGTCAACGTCGCTGCGCACAGAGGGAAGTCCCGATTCACCCATCACCTTCTGCCCCTCCTTGGAGAGCATGAAGTCGATCAGGAGCTTGGCTGCATTGGGATGCGGCGCGTTCTTCGCGATCAGCGCCGCACGCGAGACAGCGCTCGTGCGTTCGTCGGAATAGATGATGCCCAGCGTCGGATTGGCCTTCACCCATTCGGTCGCGTAGGCGCCATTGACGTAGAAGGCGATGATCTCCTCTCCGGACACCACCTTCTCGCGCATCTGCCCGGAATTGGAGTAGATCTTGCCGCCGGACTCGCCAAAGGCCGACATCAAGGCCCAGAAGCCGGGATTGTGGCGCATGTCGTCCTGCATGGCGACATAGCCCTGCCCAGACTTCTCCGGATCCCAGCTTGCGACCTTGCCCTGGAAGACCTCCTTATGCTCCTTCAGGAGCCGGGTCAGGTCGGCTAGGTTCTTCGGCACCATCGGTGCCGGCACGAGCTTCTTGTTGTAGAGGATCACGCCCGGCTCGATCGAGGTCAGATAGGCGGCGTCCTTGTACTTCGCGAAGCCTGGCAGGTTCGGCGCCTCGGGCGACACATAGCTTTCCGCGAGGCCATCCTCGACAAGGCGAACCTGGAGATCGAGGCCGACCGACCAGACCACGTCGCCACCGACCTGCTTTGCCGCGAACTCGCTGACCACGCGGTTGTAGATCGCGGTGTTCGAGAGGTCGTTATAGTCGATCGTGACGCCGGGATATTTCTTCTGGAACGCACTGATGAGCGCGTTGGCCTGCCCGGAATCAGTCGGCGAGTAGACGACGACCTTGCCCTCCTTCTTCGCCGCCGCCACCACGTCCGCGTAGGCGGCCGGATAGGTGGTTGATGTCGTTTGAGCCACCGCCGCTGTTTCCGCGAAAGCAGCCAGGGCCATCGCGGCACAGGTCGTCTTCAAAAAGCCGGGCATTTGCATCTCCTCCTTGGTCGGGAACCCTCGTTGATCGGAGCCCCATGTTTGATCTGCGGGATATCAGGTCTTGGTCTCGAGATAGCGCTGCTTGGCTTCGGTCTTCATCGGAAAGCGGCACGGCAGGGGGCAAACGGCATCAGCCCCCTTTGACTAACTCGCGCATTCGGGCAACGGCCGCGTCCGGGGCCGACAACACGGGAACATCGACGACTGCCCGCACCGCGACGGCCGCGCGCGAGGTCGAAAAATGCGCCAGCATGATCGCGTCGTGGCCGCCCAGATCGCGCGCGCGTTCGGCGACCAAGCGATTGTGGCTGTCGGCGTCGCCCCTGTTCAAAAGGGCGATGGCGTCGTCGACGACGATCGTATCGAGCGTTGCCGCAGCCCGTGCCTCCGTCACGAAGGCCTCGAACTCGCGGGTCATGGTGGAGACGGCAGGCGCGAAGGTCGCCAGCATTCCGACACGGCCACCGGTGGCGATGGCGCGGCGGAACATGGCTTCGTTGGGCTTCAGCACCGGAATGGGAAGCGTCTGCGCCATGCGCTCGATCGCCGGGCCGAAGGCGGAGCAGGTGACAAGGATGCCGTCGGCACCGATGCGATGGGCATAGCGGCCGAAATCGACGAAGCGCTCTGTCAGCCCTTCAGACAGATCCGCCCCATCCCTGGCACGGTCTGTCGTCAGGCTGTCGTCCAGCAGGTTCACCGGTTCCGCCTCCGGCCACAGCCGCGCCATCGCCCACATCACAGGCTCGATCGCGACGGGCGTCGCGTGAAACAGGACGATCCGGGGGCGAGCTGCCATCACACCTGTTCCAGCGTGGGGGCAGAAACGGCCTCACCTTGCGTCAGAAAGGTCTGGTCCTGCCGCCGTCTCAGGCTCCAGAGCGGCGAGGCTGCGGGCTCCTCGATCATGTCATAGGTTATCGCGGTCCCGGCCGGGATATCGACCAAGGCGCGGTTCCCGACGAGCAGATGCGAGCACGCCAGATTGCCCGCCGCGACGGGCTGCGCGGGCACGATGCGCGCAACCAGCTGCGGGCTGTGATCGTTGCCGAATATCTCGCCCGCCTGAATGTCGCGCGCGGCGATCTTCACCAGGTCATACCGCGGCAGGTAGTCGTCCGAGCCGGTATCAATGCCAAGCAGACCGGCCATCAAGATCGAGGTCGACGTCTCGACGCCACACAGATGATAGGGCCGATAGATCACTGCGGCAGTGTCGTCGTAATTGGCGATCTGCCCCTTCGTCGTCAGGACGTGGTTCGAATAGGCGTTGTCGCAGCGCACGACCAGAAAGACGCCGCCGCCGAGACCCGACTCCGTGGGGGCCCGGAGGCAGGTGGCGAGGTCGATCTTGCCGGCGCGATCGAACAGGCCGCCATGCGCCTGCTCGCAATAGGCGACGGGAATTTCCGTGATGCGCAGCGGCGCATGAATGAGCGTATCGACCGCCGGAGACAGGCCGGTATAGTTTGCCGCGATCGTCATCTCGCAAAGATCATAGGAGCCAGGCTGCGGCAGTTTATTCAATATTGCGGTGCGTCGCGCGACATAGTCCTGCGTGAGTCCCTGGGGAATCATCTGGAGGTATTTGCGATCTTCCGGTTCGACGACGAACGAGGCTTGATAGGGTGAATGTATCGGCTTGTCCGTGATGACGCGCGCGACACCCGTTTCATCGTCGTAGATGAATTCCCCATCCGTGGCCTTGCCACCACTGATGACCGTCAGGCCGACAGATTTGGCCCATTCATAGAACTGGATGAACAGTCCATGCTGATCGCCGTCGACCGGCGTGTAGACGACCCCCGCCTCGCGGGCGAGCTTCTTCAGCATCGGGCCGACCGTGACGTCGCAATCCTTGGTGATCATGGCGACGTGCTTGCGATTTTCGATCGCTCTCAGCGCATAGACGACGCTCGCCTCGGCAATTCCGGTGCTTTCGCAGACGACGTCGACCGAAGGCAGATCGACGACAATCAGGGGCTTGTCGGTGTAGACCCGTTTGCCGGTATCGATTGCGCTCTGCGCAGCCTCGACACTATCGGCATAGGCGATCATCGCGGGCTCGAAGCCAGCCTTCAGATACGCGCCCTTGGCTGCGTCCAGCGAAATATCCGCGACGATGACGACCGAGAGACGCGGGGTATGGGGATCCTGCGTGACGATCGCGGTGCCATAATTGCCGGCGCCGATGACGCCGGCCCGCACATGGCCGTCCCTGGCGAATTTCGAATAGAGGTGATGATAGACCATTGGGGCAATATCCGCGTGCGTTGTGGGAAGTCGGCTGCAATCCCAGGGATGATCAGGACCGGCCTGGACGTGTGTTCGGGGCTGTTGCTTAGATGCGTCCGGCTGCGCCCGCTCATCCGCCAGGGAGCGAAGAACAGGGTGGCACTCAGCGCTGAGATGAACGCCGCGATGGGGCGCAGAATGAGAGCACCGGGTTCGCCGCAGCCGACCGGGCTGCGCGCGCAGCACGCGCCCGGCGATCCCTCGCGTTCTTCCTCGATCCCATCATGTCCTCCCCTGCCGGATGTGCCGGACCATTTCTTCAAGCCGGCTTCATCCGAAAATCGCTTCGCAGCCCAAGGAGCGTAGCGTTCCCCGCTGGTAAAACAATTCGCAAGATCCTACGGATTGGTCAGGTTTTCAGACCAGCGGGAGAGCGCCGCAATGGACGTCATCGGCGGCATCAACATGAAGGTGCTTCAGACCTTCCTGGTGGTTGCGGAAAAGGGCAGTTTCCGGGTCGCCGCGGAAACGCTCAACCGGTCGCACTCGGCCGTCTGCGCCCAGATCATGCAGATCGAGGCGCAGCTCGGCGTGAGCCTTTTCGAGCGGACAACCCGCAGCGTGAAGCTTACCGTGGAGGGGAACCATCTCCGCGACAGCACGCGGAAGGCCTTTTACGAGATCAATCTGGGCCTGCGCCGGATCCGCGAGGAGAGCGACGCCAAGCGTGGGCAGCTATCCCTGGCCTGTTCTTCGCACATGGCTTCCATTCACCTGCCCCCGGTGCTGACCGAGTTCGTGCGGACTTATCCAGGCATCGCCGTCTCGGTCCGGGAGCTGACGTCCCGGGATCTCTACGAGGCCCTGCGGCAGAAGGAAGTCGACTTCGCGATAGGCCCCGAGGACGAGGGCACGACGTTCGACTTCACGACGATCATGGTCGAGCCGCTCCAGGCCCTTGTGCCCCATCATTTTCTCGATCGCCCTCGCGACAGCATCACCCTGACCGAATTGTCGCAACTTCCGATGCTCGTGCAGACCCGGGAGACCGCGGTGCGCAGGCTCCTCGACGATGCCATGCAGAATCTCGGACTGGAGGTGCCCACACGATACCAGTTCATCCAGTCGGAGACGGTCATCGCGATGGCCGAGGCCGGCCTTGGCGTCGCCGTGCAGCCGGCCTCCCGGCTGAAGAGCGCCAGTCTCAAGGCAACGGCGGTGCTGAAGCTGACAGAACCGAGCATTACGCGCAGCATGGCGCTGATCACGCTGCGCAAGCAGAAGCTGTCGCCCGCGGCGCAAAGCCTCGCCGACAAGATAGTTGAGGATGTCCGGACGATGACCGGTTTTCAGCGCAACGCGTGACGGTCAGCAATCCGACTGAGCGCTCCGTGGCGATTGCCGGTGAATGGCCGGCCTTGACGCCAGCGCGGGCAATGGTGAATGGCGCTCACCACGAAGTCGCATCGCCGAGATCTAGGCTCAGGACCTATTAATTTTGCTTGAGATGTGATTCACGGTGTCCTGGAGGATGCCGTGATGGATGATTTGTTTCTGCTGAGCGAGCGGCAGATGACGCGGATATCGCCGCATTTTCCGCTGTCGCATGGCGTGCCACGGGTTGATGATCGGCGTGTGGTGAGCGGGATCGTCTACGTCATCCGCAACGGCCTGCAATGGAAGGACGCGCCCAAAGGCTACGGCCCGCATAAGACGCTGTACAACCGCTTCATCCGCTGGAGCCGGCTCGGCGTGTTTGACCGGATATTCGCGGGCCTGGCCGGCGACGGACCGAAACCCGAGCGGATCATGATCGACGCCACGCATCTCAAGGCCCATCGCACGGCGGCGAGCCTGCTCAAAAAGGGGCTGTTCCCCGTCGTATCGGGCGCACCAAGGGCGGACTGAACTCCAAGCTCCACACCGTCTGCGACGGTGAAGGCCGCCCGATCATCCTGCTGCTCTCGGAAGGCCCGATGAGTGACCACAAGGGCGCAAGCCTCGTGCTCGACGCGCTGCCGCCCGCCAAGGCCCTGATCGAATGGGTGTAATGCGCTTCATCATGCAGCACTGGCAGGAGCGCCAGCGGCAAGTCGATATCGAAGTTCTCTGGCCGGCATGTCTGCGTAACTCGCGCGACATTGACTGTGCCCGGCGTGCCTTCACGATCCACGCTCTGAACGACCCGGC
>NZ_JBFTKS010000061.1:0-10692 GCF_056396065.1 Allobosea sp. 05T433
GGCGCTCCTGCGAAAAGCAGCCGAGCGAACCGTCGAAGGCCTCTGGCGAACCATCGGAACAATCCTCGACGCCTTCACTCCCGACGAATGCAAAAACTACTTCAGGGCTGCCGGATATGAGCCGGAATAACGTGAAAATGCTCTAGCGGCCATGTCGGACCAGTTTATTGCTGCCGCCAATGCCGCCAATATCCCGCTTGAAGTTCTGCATCGCGTTGCCGCGATGGCGAGCGGCGGCATGGACACGCTTCCACATAATGGTGCGGTTATCACCCTACTTTCCGTGACCGGCCTGACTCATCAGCAGTCTTACCGCGATATCTTCGCGATCACCTTAATCAAGACGCTCGCTGTGTTCGTCGTCATTGCCGTCTATTACACGACCGGACTGGTTTGATCGCTTCATCTCACAGATCCGTCGCGAGGTTCGTCGCGAACGGGCAGGGTTCCAGTACACAAACGGCGTTTAGGCGCCATCGGAGGCAAGATGTCACTTCAAGGAAAGGCGGCCGTCGTTACCGGATCCACGAGTGGAATCGGGCTTGCTCTGGCGCGCGCTTTCGCCAAGGAGGGCGCCGACATACTCATCAACGGCTTCGGAGACGCCGCCACCATCGAGAAGGAGCGCGCGGGCATCGAGACCGACTTCAAAGTGGTCTGCCGGTACTCGCCGGCGGACATGTCGAAGGGCGCGGAAGTGACCGGCATGGTGCGGATGGCCGAGCAGGAGTTCGGCCGGGTCGATATTCTTGTCAACAACGCCGGCATCCAACATGTGGCGCCGATCGAGGAGTTTCCCGACGACAAGTGGGAAGCGATCATCCGAATCAACCTACTCGCCGCTTTTTACGCGACCAAGGCGGTCGTTCCCGGCATGAAATCACGTGGTTGGGGACGTATTATCAACACAGCGTCCGCCCATGCGCTGGTCGCGTCACCCTTCAAATCCGCCTATGTCGCCGCGAAGCATGGCATTGCCGGCCTCACCAAGACAGTCGCTCTTGAGGTGGCGAAAGATCACGTCACGGTCAATGCGATCTGTCCCGGCTATGTCTGGACGCCGCTGGTCGAGAAGCAAATCCCGGACACGATGAAGGCTCGCGGTCTCACCAAGGAGCAAGTCATTGCGGATGTGCTGCTGGAGGCGCAGCCAACGAAGGAGTTCGTCACTGTGGAGCAAATTGCGGCGCTGGCGCTCTTTCTGAGTTCTGACGCCGCATCGTCGATCACTGGGACCATGTTGTCGATCGACGGCGGGTGGACCGCCCATTAGAGGCGCCCAAGAACGTCCGTGGTGATGAGGGGCAGGCTGACCCTTGAGCCTTTGTCATCGCAAACGAGCACGATACTGTGGCGCAGAACGATCGAAGTGTTCATTGTTGAATAGGGGAGAAACTCCATGAATGGCAAGACACCCTACGAAGTGCCGGCCCAAATGCGTGAACTCGCTGAACGTAACGTCGAGCAGGCTCGCAAGGCCTTCGACGGCTTCATCGGCGCTGCGCGGAAAGCGGTCGAGGCCGCCCCTGGTTCTGCCGGGTTTGCGCTTTTCGACATGCAGGATATCGGCCGCAAGGCCATCGCCTATGCAGACAACAATGTCTCTGCCGGGCTCGATCTGGCCCAGAAGCTGGTCAAGGCGAAAGACCTGGTGGAAGTCATGCAGCTCCAGTCCGATTTCCTCAAGTCTCAGATGGCCGCGTTTCAGACCCAACTCAAAGAATTGGGCGCGGCTGCGCAGGATGCGGCAGCGAAGGCTGCCGAGACGGCCAACACACTCACAAAGCCGAAGTGATCGCTTCTCATAGATCGTCGTCGTCTTCGATGCGAATGAGGAGTGCGCCCCTTGAGGCAGACAGTTTGAAGCGTGGCAATTGACCGGAGATCCGGGCTTTCGAAGGATGGAAGCCATGGCCCCGGCACCGCACCCACAGCACCTGATTTCAAGCACCATGTGGCGCAGGACTACCTGGCTAGCGAGACGCTCCATAGCCTCGCCCGCCGACACGACCTGTCGCGGAACCTGATCCGCAGCTGGGTTTAGAGCCTTGGGCTGGCGCCTTCGACGACGAGGCGTGGCTGACGATGCGATTGACGCTTATCGTCTCGCTGGCAAGCGACCTTGACGGGGGGTGGGCGCTCCGCGTGCTGGTGGGGCTCGTGCTGGCTATCCCGTGGGGCTGTTGATCTTGGGGTGTCACTCACGCTTATCTCCGCAGTGGGCGGGCGACGGGGCGGCGAGCATTGCGTGGTCTCTAACTGCATAGGCCGCTTCAAAGGCGGCGCAATACTCGTCACGCAGGAGGCCCAACAGCCCCGTCACGGCCGCATCTCGCTCGGCGACCAACGCCGGGATGGCTGGCTCGGCGGCGAGGTAGGCGCGAATGGCGACTTCGGCCTGCCCTCGGTAGTGGTCGCGCACTGAGTGCCAATGCTCCTCGTAGCTCTCTGGTGAAGGCGCCTCGCAGGAAGAGTACACATTCTCACACATTGCCCGCGCGGCTATCTCCACCGCTCCGCTGTCGAGGTTCATTGCGGGGCTCCTTGATGCTGGGGGGCCGGCGCGAGACGCGTGCTTTCGGTGCGGCTTCGAGGTTGCTCGCAGTCAGCTTCTGAGCCTCCCCTGAGGGCGTGGGCGGAAAGCCAATGAGGAATGCCCAAATTAGCTCCTGCCCTATTCGAGTGTCTGGCACGGAGTCCGGCCATGCGCCTCGCTCTTCAGCGAGCGGCTTCTGAGCGCCGTTCAACTCAGCAGCTCGCGCTTCGGCAGGCCGATTGTTCTCTGCGCCAACGATCAACGTCAATGTCTGCAACCATGACCGTGGCTATTTGCGCGGAGCTGGGCACTGGGCACCGCTTTATCCAGGCGCAGGCGGTCCCCTCAAAGCCCCGGGTCGGGTGCGGAGATCATGGCGCTCTGGACCTGCTCCGAGCCGATGGCGTGCCACCTTCACCATCGGGCTGGGCAGTCAGCGAATGGGTGGATACGGCCGCTTTTCCAGATCCCATTGACCCGTTGCGGTGGATATTGTGGACGACGGGGGTGGAGTTCCGGATGGGGCGAGCCCAAGCTGGTCGAGGCACGCTTGGGCGTAATCGGTGGTCCAGACGGGAGGCGGATTGCCCCAAAGGTCAATTGCCTTGCCGCGACGCCTCAATACAGGCTTGCAGCACGTCGGCACCAGCCTAAAGTGCTTGTTCCGCCGATATGAACGCATAAAACCGAAGAGGCGAGGGCGATGATGTCAAAGCCTGGCCAACCCGAGAAGCCTGCGACCACCGGGGCTTTTGGTCCGTTTGGCGCTGCGATGGAGTACATGGTCGACGCCGCGCAGCGCAGCCTCCTGTTCATGGATGTGATGCGCCAGAGCGGAAACCAGTATCGCGAGCATCTCGCCGAGACCGCTCCGCATGTGCTCGACTATGAGGCGGAGGTCGTTCTCGACGGCCGCAACCTCGATCATCCCGTCAATTACATTCTCGTGCGGATTATCCCGCCCGAGGGCGTTTCGGTCGATCCTATGCGCCGCCCCTTCGTGGTGGTCGATCCGCGGGCCGGGCACGGGCCGGGTATCGGCGGGTTCAAGGCCGACAGCGAGATCGGCGTCGCCTTCAAGGCCGGGCATCCCTGCTATTTCGTCGGATTCCTGCCCGAGCCCATGCCGGGCCAGACCATCGAGGACATCGCCCGCGCCGAGGGGATTTTCCTCGAGCGGGTCATCGCATTGCACCCGCAGGCCGACGGCAAGCCCTGCGTGATCGGCAACTGCCAGGCGGGCTGGGCGCTCATGATGCTTGCATCACTGCGGCCGGAGCTGTTCGGCCCCATCATCATCGCCGGTTCGCCGCTCTCCTATTGGGCGGGCGTGCGCGGACAGAACCCGATGCGCTACAGCGGCGGTCTGTTGGGCGGGAGCTGGCTGACCGCGCTCACCTCCGACCTTGGCGCCGGCAAGTTCGACGGCGCCTGGCTCGTTCAGAACTTCGAGAACCAGAACCCGGCCAATACGCTCTGGAGCAAGCGCTACAATCTCTATTCCAAGATCGACACGGAGGCGCCGCGCTATCTCGGCTTCGAGCGCTGGTGGGGCGGGCATGTCAATCTGAACGCCGCCGAAATCCAGGCGATCGTCGACGACCTTTTCGTCGGCAACAAGCTGGCGGCCGGCGAGATCCGGACCTCCGACGGAGTGGCAATCGATCTGCGCAATATCCGTTCGCCGATCGTGGTGTTCTGTTCCAAGGGCGACAACATCACGCCGCCGCAGCAGGCGCTCGGATGGATCCTGGATCTCTACGAGGACATCGACGAAATCCGCGCCTACGGCCAGACCATCGTCTACACGATCCATGAATCCGTCGGGCATCTCGGGATTTTTGTTTCCGCCGGCGTCGCCCGCAAGGAGCACGACGAGTTCTCCAGCAATATCGACATGATCGATGTGCTGCCGCCAGGGCTGTACGAGGCGGTGCTGGAAGCCAAGGAGGCGGACACGGTCAGCCCTGATCTCGTCGCGGGGCAGTGGGTGATGCGTTGTGAGGCGCGGACGCTCGACGACATTCGTGCGCTCGGCGGCAATGATGCGGAGGATGAGCGCCGCTTCGCCACTGCCGCACGAGTATCGGAGATCAACCTCGCCCTCTATCGCGCATTCGCGCAGCCGATGGTCCGCAGCATGACCTCGGCACCCGTCGCCGACGCCATGCGAAAGCTGCATCCTCTGCGGCTGCAATACGAACTCTTCTCCGATGCGAATCCTTTGATGGCGCCGGTCAAGGCTATGGCCGAACGGGCGAGCGAGGATCGGCGGCCGGTTGCCGCAGGCAATCCGTTTCTCGCGATGCAGCAAGCGGTGTCCGAGCAGATCGTCGCAGGCCTCGACGCCTGGCGGGAAACGACTGAATCTTGGAGCGAGCGCATATTCCTGTCGGTCTACGGCTCACCCGCCTTGCAGGCCGCCGTGGGCATCGATCCGACCGATGCGCGACCTCTGCGGAAGGCGCAATCAAGCCCGCTCCATCGCGAACTCCTGCAGTCCCGCATCGCCGAACTGAAATCGCGCATCCCCAGAGGCGGCTTGCGCGAGTGCCTGGTCCGCGGCCTGCTCCATGTCGGTATGGCGCGCGGCCGTGCCGACGAACGCGGCCTTGCGGCCATTCGCGGCCTGCGGGCCGAAGTCGAGGATGACAAGCCGAAACCGAGCCTGGCCGAGTTCAAGGCGCTCGTGCGCGAGCAATACTACATGCTGCTGATCGACGAGGAGGCGACGCTCAGCGCCATTCCCGATCTGCTGCCGCCCGATCACGAAGCGCGCCAGAAGGCGCTTGCGGCACTCCGGCGCGTGTTGAGCGCGGCTGGCGACATGACAGGCGAGGCAGCGCAGAGGCTCGAGCGTATCGTCGGGCTGTTCGGCGGCGGAACCGCTGGAAAGGCCGATCCTGGCAATGGAGTCCTGAGGTTCGCGAAACCTAAGACCTGAGAAGGGCACTCGATGATACCTGTCGTCAAAGCAAAGCTGCTCGAGGGCAAGAAGGGACTGATCATTGGCATCGCCAATGATCAGTCGATCGCCTGGGGTTGTGCCAGGGCGTTTCGTGCGCTGGGAGCGGAACTCGCCGTCACCTATCTCAACGAAAAGGCCAAGAAATTTGTCGAGCCGCTGGCACAAGAGATCGAAGCCCCGATCGTGATGCCGCTCGACGCGCGCACGCCGGGCGAGATGGAAGCCGTGTTCGAGCGCATCGCCAAGGATTGGGGCGAACTCGATTTCGTCGTCCATTCCATCGCGTTTGCTCCCAAGGAGGCGCTGCATGGCCGCGTGGTGGATGTCGGGCGCGAGGGCTTTCTCGCCACCATGGACATTTCCTGCTGGTCCTTTCTTCAAATGGCCCATCTGGCCGAGCCCCTGATGAAGAAGGGCGGCACGCTCTTCACGATGACCTTCTACGGCAGCCAGATGGTCGTCGAGAATTACAACATCATGGGGGTGGCCAAGGCAGCGCTGGAAAGCGCGGTGCGCTATGTCGCCGCCGAACTGGGTCCCAAAGGCATTCGCGTGCATGCCATTTCGCCGGGCCCCCTGGCGACGCGCGCTGCCTCGGGCATCCCGGAATTCGACGCACTGCTCGAGAAGGCCAGGACCAAAGCCCCGGCCCGTAACCTCGTCAGCATCGACGACGTTGGCATGGCCACCGCCTTCCTGGCGCATGATGCAGCGCGCCTCATCACCGGACAGACGCTCTATATCGACGGCGGTTACCACATTATCGATTAGGTCAAGGGGTTGGTAAAAGCAAAAAAGACTCAAGAAAGACAATGTTACTGACGTTTTTTGATTTCAAGAACGTTTATCAAGAACGATTTACAATTTGAGCTTGAAATTGAATGTGTTAGTTTCATCGAAATCGGAACATTCGACAATGAAAACTGTCTCATGCGCGGATGCGGTCAATTTGATCCCGGATGGCGCAACCCTCATGATCGGCGGATTCATGGGCGTCGGGACGCCCGAGCGCCTGATCGACGAGCTGGTGCGCCAGGGTAAGCGAAATCTCATCGTGATCGCCAACGACAACGCGGTTCCCGGACGGGGGATCGGCAAGCTCGTCGACGCCGGCCTCGTCAGCCGCACCATCGCCAGCCATATCGGCCTCAATCCGGAGACGCAGCGGCAGATGATTGCGGGTACTATGGCGGTCGATCTCGTGCCGCAGGGCACGCTCATCGAGCGCATCCGCGCCGGCGGCAGCGGGCTCGGTGGCGTACTCACTCCGACAGGCGTCGGGACCCTCGTCGAGGAAGGCAAGCAGCGGATCGACCTCAACGGCAAGAGCTACCTCGTCGAGACTGCCCTCCGGGCGGATTTCGCGCTCATCAATGCCTTTCTCGCCGACTATCTCGGCAATCTTTCCTACGCGCTCACGGCGCGAAACTTCAATCCGGTGATGGCGATGGCAGCCGATACCACCATCGTCACGGCCGAGAATATCGTGCCGGTAGGACTGATATCGCCCGACCACGTCGTGACGCCCGCGCCGCTGGTCGACTATCTCGTCACCAACGCCTGACGGATCAGGACGATGGATGCACAATCGATCATCGCCAAGCGCATCGCAGGCGAGTTGCGAGCAGGGATGCTGGTCAATCTCGGCATTGGCATCCCCACCATGGTGGCGAACTTCGTGCCGACGGGCATCACGGTGTTCTTTCAGTCGGAGAATGGCCTGATCGGAACCGGCCCGATCCCCGAGGAGGGGATGGCGCATCCCACGCTGACGGATGCCGGCGGACGCCCGGTGACCGCATTGCCTGGCGCCAGTACGTTCGACAGCGCGATGTCATTCGCCTTCATTCGCGGCGGCCATGTCGACATGACGGTGCTCGGTGCGCTGCAGGTCGATGCGCATGGCTTGCTGGCGAATTGGATGATCCCCGGCAAAATGGTGCCGGGGATGGGTGGTGCGATGGACCTCGTCACCGGTGCAAAGCGCGTGATCGTGGCGATGCAGCATACCGCCAAGGGCAAGCCCAAGATCGTCAACCGATGCACGCTGCCCCTGACCTCGGTGAGGCCGGTGGACCTTGTCGTCAGTGAAATGGCAGTCATCGGATTTCCCGACGGACAGGCGACCCTGCTTGAACTCGGCCCTGGCGTGTCGGTGGAGCAAGTCATTGCGGCGACCGAGGCGAAGCTCGCCATTCCGGACAATGTCGAGGAGATGCGGCTGTAGCCGTGCCGACGGCAGGCGGTAGAACAGCGAGAGGGGGGAGGTGCAGCGTATCCTTGGGATGCAGGCTCCTTATGCGGCCTGCTTCGCGATGTCCATTGCGCATCGAGTTGACACCAGAACAACACGGGGGATCTGCGGCATGTCACAGGCGAGCTTGGCTAAGTCGGATGCAGCATCCAGCGGTCCAAACCAAAAGGACGGGTTGCTGGTTCGGATCGCGATCTCGTTCACGACCTGGGCGGAGCGCTGGTTCCCCGATGCCTTCGTTTTTGTAGCGATCGCGGTTGTGATTGTCTCTCTGGCGGCGATGCTGAATGGTGCCTCGCCGCTTGCCGTCAGCCGGGCTTTTGGCGACGGATTTTGGAGCCTGATCACATTCACGATGCAGATGGCATTCGTCGCCATCGGCGGTTATGTCGTCGCGGTCTCCGCTCCGGCTCAACGGCTCATCCGCCGCCTCGCGGCCATACCCAGTTCCGGCTCGGGCGCCGTCGGTGTTGTCGCGGCGGTAAGCATGCTTGCATCGCTACTCAACTGGGGCCTGAGCCTGATCTTCGGCGGCCTTCTCGTGCGCGCACTCGCGGAACGCCGCGAGCTGAAAATGGATTATCGCGCCGCTGCTGCGGCGGCCTATCTCGGTCTGGGTGCAACCTGGGCAATGGGCCTTTCCTCGTCAGCAGCGCAACTTCAGGCCAATGCGGGAAGTCTGCCCAAATCCCTGTTGCCGATAACGGGCGTGATCCCGTTCTCCGAAACCATCTTCCTGTGGCAGTCGGTGGTCGTCTCTGTCGTCCTGCTGTCGGTCTCGGTGGTGATCGCCGTTTGGTCGGCCCCCGGGCCAGACAAAGCCGTCACGGCGGAAGCGATGAACATCAATGTCGAACGGGACGTCACGGACGACCTGCCGCCACCACGGCAGCCGGGAGAATGGCTGGAACATTCGCCATTGCTGACGATCCTGATCGTTCTGCTGGCGGCTGGCTGGCTGGCTCATGAATTCGCGACCAAAGACACGATGATCGCGATTTCGAGCCTCAATACCTATAATTTCCTCTTCATCATGCTCGGCATGCTGCTGCATTGGCGGCCGAAGCGCTTCCTCAATGCGGTCGTCAAATCCGTGCCGGCGACGTCTGGGGTACTCATCCAGTTTCCGTTCTACGGCTCGATTGCAGCGATCCTCACGATGGCGAAGAACGATGCCGGGCTGACCGTTTCCGACCAGATCGCCCATGCCTTTGTCGCCATGTCGACCCAGCACCTCTATCCACTGGTGATCGGTGTCTATTCCGCGGTGCTTGGCTTTTTCATCCCGTCCGGTGGCGGCAAGTGGCTGCTCGAAGCCCCCTATGTCATGCAGGCCGCCAACGACCTCAAGGTGCATCTGGGCTGGGCGGTCCAAGTCTACAACGCCGCGGAGGCGCTGCCGAACCTTATCAATCCCTTCTGGATGCTGCCCTTGCTCGGCGTACTCGGCCTCAAGGCGCGCGACATTGTCGGCTTCACATTCCTGCAGTTGCTCGTCCATCTGCCGCTGGTGCTGTTCTTGCTCTGGGCCCTAGCCTACACCCTAGAATATCACCCGCCGGTGATCCCATGAGAAGGGAAGCCCCCCAGCCGGAGCCTCAAATAGCCGCTGGGCAAATCGGCGTTTGCTTGATTCACTTGATCACGCAATTACGATCTGGATTTTTGCGCCGCTTCGCCTGGCCGACGACGGAATTCGTGCTTGCATAACCCAGAAAGCCCCGTCGGCGGCTCCGCCTCCGATCGACGGTTAAATAACCGTTCGGATCGTAGGCCTTCGGCGTGGGCCGCCTTGCGGCTTCGACGCGGGCCGCGCATGAGACGCCATTCACCGTTGAACCACTCGCTGACTGTGCTCCTTTGGGAGACTAGGGAGGGTTTCATGCTTCGCTACGCCGTCGCTGTCGCGTCGATCTCACTCACCAGTTGCCAGGCCGTGAGCACCGCTCCTCCCAGGATGCAGCGCGTCGATGGCCGGGCAATCATTGGAAATGCGACGCTGGAGGCGCTGGTGAACAAGGATGCAGCCGCCTGCATTCGTAAAGCCAACAAGGCGCCCCTGCCGGCCAACACGATACGGGCCAATGGTGCGGTGGGGGGCGACGCAGCCGACCAGATTACCGCCCGCCGGAGCGAGGCCGTTAAGTCGATCTATCTCGGCTGCATGGCCGAGCGCGGCTACGTCACTCCGCCGGCCTAGTGGGCGCAGGCCATCTGGCACGCACGGGATGATGCATGGCCAGACGAAGTCGGAGCAGACCACGGTCTACATGCATCGCTGATCCGCGATCCAATGGCCATCAATCGATCGCCCTGATGATCCGCTTCGCTGCCGCTGGCGCCGGCCACACTCTGCCGCTTGGTGGATATTGCCGCAGTACACGGCGTGAACCGAGCGATGATGGTTCGTGGATTTGAGGCGGGGGACAGATACGGCGGCACGATTGCCTGTCGGTGCGCGGCGTAGCAACGTTGTACGCTGCGCCTTCACTGCCATCCGAAAGCCCAAGGATGTCCCTCGACCGATCATCGCCGGATCGCCGCGCCCTTACCCGGCCTTTCGAGCCGTGATGGCCACGTGAAGATGAAAATCTCGCTTCAACGCGGCGATTTTCCTCTTTTCGTCGATGCCCGAAAGGAACTGATCCGCTTCGGCAAGATCGATCCGGACCAGCTCGAATTTCCGTCCAGCGAGTCTCGCGTCGACTGAAATCCGGACGGCCTAGTCGGTGTCATCGCCATAGATACGAATGTAGCGCCCATCGACCTCGACGCCGACAAAGGGTGCGGATTCCGACGAATTCGGCGGGCAATTCCGATATGAATTCGGCACCCTGTTCCGATTTCATTCCGGCACCCTGTTCCGATTTGAAGCCGGCAGGTGCGAGGTGATTTGCCTGGGTCGTTCCTGATGATTGTCGTGGATGGATTTGA
>NZ_JBFTKS010000062.1:0-10178 GCF_056396065.1 Allobosea sp. 05T433
GCTACCGAGACCCCCCAATGCTGTCCGTCCTGGGCAACCCCTCAATGTCGGAAGTTGTTGCTGAAGAGACGTGAGACAGGCGCGCGGCCAACTTCGGCTTTCCACCCCTCAGCGACCTTCAGAACGGCTGGTAATGGGTAAGGCCCCTGSGCGCCTGGAATCGACCCAAGTCGGACGCTGGGGATGTCCGCTTGCAGGCACTTGTCCACTGCAAGCGTCGCCGGCGACCTGCCGGGCGTCAGTCGCGCGATATGGACAGCCCCGCGAGAAGCGGAGCGTACGCGGCGAGCCTGCGGGATACGAACTCAGTGAAGAGCCGCACGCGCTTCGTCTTGCGTGTTTCCCCCTGCGTGAGAAGCCAGAGCGTCCCATGCATGGGCAGGTCGATGCCCGGCACCCTTACCAATAGAGCGTCGGCATCTCCGACGAAGCACGGCAGTTTCGTCATCCCGATCCCTTGCTGCGCCGCTACGATCTGCGTCTCGGCGTCCGGGGTTCTGAACGGAACTCCCGTGGTGTGAACCTCTCCCTCGCGCGTCCAGACCGGGAGTCCATGACTGTCTATGACGATCCACCGCATGGGATCAGGCGCGCCCGCACGCCACGCGGCTAGTCGATCGCGAGACATGTAGACGCCGCTCAACAGCTCCGGTCCCATCAGGCCGTGAAGATTGAGCGGCAGGGTCTTGCGGTCGGAGACGATGCGGATCGCGACGTCGGCCTCTCGGTTGGTCAGATTTGCCAGCTCGCCGGACGACGAGATTTCCATTTCGATGTCTGGATGCATACGCGCGAAATCGGCGAGATCCGGCATGAGCAGGTGTGTGGCGAGGAACGGTGGAAGCGTCACCCGCAAAAGCCCGCGCGCGCTCTGGTCGCGACCGAAGACGCGCGTCTCCAGTTGGTGCGACGACGCTTCCATCTGGTTCGCGAGTTCGAGGACCTCCTCCCCCGCAGCCGTCAGGCGGTAGCCCGAAGGCAGCTTTTCGAACATGTGCGCCCCGAGGCGTTCCTCGAGCTGGGCGATGCGTCGCAGCACGGTCGAGTGATTCACCCCGAGGCGCTTGGCGGCAGCCCGCACTGAGCCTCCGCGCGCGACGGCAAGAAAGTAGCGAACGTCATCCCAGTCGATCATGGTGCAATCCCGCACCGCAGAGTGCGCCTTCCAAAGTCGGTAGCTAACACACCGAACCGCAGTTCGGGCGGTCATCATAGCTTAAATCGACGAGCGCGGCCTAATTCCGAACGGTGGACACCGATCTGCGCGGCTGGCGTCAGTCGTCCGGCCGGATCGATTTGGCACCACCGATCTGCGCGCTTCCGCACTCAACGTCTGACTCAGGCGGACCCATGTTGAGGTTCTCGGGGGCCTCCCCGAACAACCAAACACGGAGCCTGAAGAGAGAAGTCATGAGAAAGCTTGAGGGTAAGGTTGCAGTCATCACGGGTGGATCGAGCGGAATGGCGCTGGCGAGCGCCAAGCGGTTCGTTGAAGAAGGCGCCCATGTTTTCATCACAGGCCGTCGGCAGGAAGCGCTCGATGAGGCCGTCAGGTTGATCGGCCGGAACGTGACCGGCGTGCGCGGCGACGCGGCCAATCTCGACGACCTCGACCGCCTGTTCGATACAGTCAAGCGGGAAAAGGGCAAGATCGACGTCCTGTATGCGAGCGCCGGCAGGGGCGAAGCCGTCCCACTGGGCGAGATTACCGAGCAGCATTTCGATGCGACATTCGGCCTGAATACGCGCGGCACGCTGTTCACCGTGCAAAAAGCGCTGCCGCTGTTCAACGATGGCGGATCGATCTTCATGACCGGATCAGTTGCTTCGGTGAAAGGTTTTCCTGGTTACACCGTGTATGCGGCGAGCAAGGCGGCGTTGCACGCATTCGCACGTGGGTGGCTCAACGAACTGAAGGGCAGGAATATCCGGGTGAACGTGCTGCACCCGGGGCCGATCGCCACACCGATGCAGGACCAAGTCCTCACCGAGGAGGCGAAGCAGATGTTCGAATCCCTGATCCCGCGGGGAAAGATGGGTCGTCCCGAGGAAATTGCGGCGGTTGCGCTGTTTCTTGCTTCAGACGATTCGAGCTTCGTGAATGGGGTGGAGCTGTCTGTCGACGGCGGCTTCTCGGCCATCTGAATTTGCGCCGGATCGCGGGAAGCGGCTGACCGGCGGCAACCAGCGTGTCCATGGTGGAACGATTTCCGCGCTGTACGGTCAGTCCGGCCGCGCGGAAGGCGTTCACGGCAGGACGTCTACGCGAAGGTCGCCACACAGCGGAACGAATACCCAGCGCCGTTGAAGCCCGGGGAATCAATATCAACACGGATCGGAGAAGTATTATGAGCTATGCGATTGTAGGATTCGGTAAGATAGGCCAGGCCCTCGCCCACGCCTTCGCCCGTAAAAACATCGACGTGACCGTCGCGAGCCGCCGGCCGCCCGAGGCGTTGGCGCCTCAGGCTCGGGCGATTGGACCCACGGTCGTCGCCAAGTCGCTGCGGGAAGCACTCGAGGCCGACACAATCATCTTGGCGGTCCCGTTCGGGGAACATCGCGAGGTTGCGAAGGCCCTGCCGGGCTGGAAAGGCAAGACGGTCATCGACGCGATGAACGCGTTTCCAGTCCCTGATAAGCTGGACGGTCTCCCGTCCTCCGCCTTCGTCGCGAAGGCGTTCACCGGCGCCAAGTTCGTGAAGGGTTTCAATCACCTGATTGCGGCCACCCTGGCTGCCGATCCGATCGTCGAGGGCGGGCACCGGGTCGTCTTTCTGTCGAGCGACGACGAGAACGCGATCACTCCCGTGGCGGATTTGGCCAAACAACTCGGGTTCGCACCCGTCAAGCTGGGAAAGCTCAACGAGGGTGGCGCGCTGGTGCACGCACGCGGCCGCACTTGGGGCCAGTTGATCTTCCAGGACCTGTTCAAGAAGGAGCAGTAGCGGATTTACTGTCCACTGTCAGAGGTGCTGCTTGCCCGGACGAGCGGGTCTGCGACTTCCACAACGAGCCGGGGGCCGGGACATTAGAAACGCGCTTTGATGTCCATGGCGCTTCAGTGAGTTCATCCTCTCCCCGCCAAAACCGTCAGAGGCCCGATGCTCAGATGGAAGCAGTCATCACAAGACAAATTCTGATGCTCACGGGATTTCGATGCCACCTGCTGCCGCGTATAGTGCTATCTGCTCCGGTCTCTCTTCGCGTTTTTATGAAACCGGAGCGCTAAATCGGCAAAAATTACCGGATTTATGCGCTCGCTTTGTTGCTACGTCCCAATTTTGACTTTCCGTCCCACCCAGATGTTCTAGACGTGCGCCGGCCTCGCGCATCTGCTTGTCCTGTCATACGTGATGTCCTCAGGTACAATTTTCGCACCGCTTCGATAGTGGCAGGATTAATCAGCTTGTTATCTTCCAAGTCCTGAGGACCTGACATGGCAAAGATTAAACTTGCGGTATTCGTTATGGCGACGGCCGGAATCGCCTTCACCGGGCTTGCCGCGACAACGGAAGTCGCAAATGCCGTCGTTTATTGCACCTATATCGGTTACCCCGCCGGATGCGTCGCGCGGCCCGGCGTTCGTCTCGTCGCTCGGCCAGTCGGGGTCGGCGCCGTCACGGCGCCTCGCCCCGGAAATCGCAACGGCGGTGTCAACAGGGTCGGCGTTGGTCGCTAACGCCAAACCCGTTTCCGGAAGCTGACCCGACCCCAGTGCAGGCTCAATATGAAAGCAGTCCGGTCGGGCACGAAACGCAGTCGGGAGGAGGATGCCCGTGTCGGCACTCTCTCGTACCAATTCTGGGAGTGCGCGCGGAAGGGCTTTCGTAAAGAACGTTTCGACCACGGTGCTGCCTGAAGATCAGTTCGACGCGTGCTGCACTCGGTTCTCCAAGGCGGCAGCGTCCGCGCAGTTCAAGCTCGAGTTTTCCTCGTGGGAATTCGGTGACGTCGTTCTTACCCGGACACTTTATGGCGAAGCTCCAGTCCGGCATCGGCGGCACAGATCTCGACCTCACTTATGCGTCGTGCTCGCCCATCCCGCCTCACCTGATCCCAACTCGATTTTCCCTCAGCAGAGGCAAGGCAATCTCGGCTACCGTTCCCTCGCCATGCAAGGCCAAGCTGAAGACATGGAAGTCCTGACGCTGTTCCTGCCTCAGCACTTTTGCCAAGAGGAACTCGTCGATTTTGGAGGGGCGTGCGATCTGGAGCTCAATCCTGAGCTGAGAGTATTGCTCGCGGACTATCTCGAGAATTTGGCACGGCAATTGCCGCATATTTCTGCGAAGCACGCCCAAGGAATCGCCGCCGCAACGCTTTCGCTGGTGGCGGCTTGCATTGTGCCGCGTGGGAAACGCTCGATCACTGCGAAGGCGTCCTTTCCTCTGATCGAGCGTGCGCGGGCCTTCATTCGGCAGAATATGGCCTCGCCCGAATTCGGCCCCGGACGGTTGGCTGACCTTATGGCGATGTCTCGCTCCAAACTTTACCGTCTGTTTCAAAACGCCGGTGGCGTCGTTCACTTCATCAATCATGAACGGCTGATCGAGGCACATCGCCGCCTCATATCTCGCAATGCTCCGTCGATCCACGTCATCAGCGATGAAGTTGGCTTCGTTGATCATTCGACGTTCAGTCGCGCGTTCCGGCGTCAGTTCGGCTACAGCCCAACCGAGGCATGCGAGAGGGCATCTTTCAGTCTAACCTGTTCCTGGTCCGGAGAGGCAGATAGGATCGATCGGTGCCTCCAGGCGGAGGTCGGCCGCCCCAGGGGCTGATGCCGACGCAGGCGTGGCCCGGCCGTCAACCGGACGACCCCGGCGAGCCGGGATGGGTTATCGAGACGGTCGTTGCATGGAGAGATGGCGTTGTCCCCGTCTACGTCCTTCCGTCATGGGAGGATCGCGGGTTTGATGAACTTTCAGGCCCATTCGAAACCAAAGAAGAAGCTGAAGACGCTCTGGCCAGGGCCTCATTGTGACCGGGCAACGCAAAGAGGGCGTTCCCATCTCTGACGATAAGCGGGAGAGATGTAGAAAATGAGCACGCTCGCACGCGCCATTGAGATCGCCGCGAAAGCGCACGATGGCCAGAGGGACAAAGCGGGGGAACCGTATATCGCACACCCAATGAGGTTGATGGCGCGATTTCTCGCGTCCGGTCAGGAACAGAATGCGATCATCGCGGCGCTTCATGATGTTGTCGAAGACTCTGATTGGACGATCGAAGATCTGCGCCGAGAGGGTTTCACCGAGAATGTCGTGTCGGCGGTCGACGCACTCACTCGACGCGATGGTGAAGAGTACATCACTTTCGTGCGTCGGGCCGGCCGCCATCCACAAGGCCGGTCCGTGAAGGAAGCCGACCTGTTGGACAATATGGACGAGGTGCGACTGTCGAAAGTGCGTGATCGTGACCGCCTGATGCGGAAATATGCCGCCGGCCTTCGTGCGCTCAACGAAACGCCACTTATCCCTTGATGCGTCTCAAATCAGCGCGCGGCGTCCGTCAAACCGCGGGCTATCTGCTTGGCGATCGCTTCAGCTTCAGCGGGCGTCCATTTGTGCGCCGCGCTTGCGGACCGCCTGCCCTCATCATCCTCGAAATAGACATAGGCCAGAACGCGCTGGCCAGCGTCCAATATTCGGGGGACCTCTCCGATCTGCTCCGGTTAAATCTGCTTTACGCGTTCGAGGGTGAGGCCGGATTTGGTCCAAACGGAAGATGAGCACACCCTCTTATCTGGTTGGCGAGTGGCCGTTAACGGCATCGGCCACGCTCGGGTCTACGGTGCGGGCGAAGGGGATCGAACGTGAAATCCGAGCGCGCCTCCCCTGGGCGGTGAGAAAGTGCGTGGCGGCCAAAGCTGGGGGCATTGTACTGCGCATGGCAGCATCCGATATCGACGAGTTCAGGGTGGCCGCGACGAGTATCTCTAAAACGATGGAGCAGATTGGGGCTCTGCCGGTGGTTCCGCGCGAGGCGGAGGACATCCTCTCGATCTCGTCCAGCGAGCGTCACAAGTGGCTGAAGAGCGGCCGGCTGAAGAGCATCGGGACGCGCACCGTTAAGTTGCGTGGGCGCGCGAAGGCCGTAACCTTCCACCTCTTTGACCCTCGGCAGATCGAGGACGTCCTTGATCGGGACCTACCGACCCTCTGGAGAGAAGAGGATGCGCAAACGGCCGCCGATAACCGGCGACGTGCCGCCGGACGAGCCGCGCTGAAGCGCGCGGGCAAAAACACCGAAAAGCCAGTCGACGCTCGGAAGGCGCGAGAAGAAGACAACCAACGGCCAAAGTTGGATGGCTGGGACGCCTTCGATGCAGACGGGCTGCTGCGGACACCGACACACAAAACGTGACTCCCAAACCCGATTGATGACGGAATGGCGGTGAGAGGTCCGCCAAGTTCGGACCTCAGTGGAAGGCAGCCAGTAGGCCCAGTCGGGTCGGTTAACTGTTGAGACGATCCAGACTGCATACGAAATCCCGGCCTCACCGGAGAATTGATCCATAAGCAATTGACATTGCGACGAGCCAATTTCGGAGCTCGAATGACGCATTCGTCTGGCGGGACTTGCATTTCGTTAAGGCCTGGCAAAGCCGCGAGGATTTATGGAGCGAAGCACTGACCGGCATGCGAAAGCCGCGGTCTGCAGCACGAGCACAGGGGCTGCGAACGACCTCGCACGCCAGATTCGGGAACAGACAACACTCTTCCACTTCACCGATCGGTTGTTTCGAGCCCGCACCCTCGCCGATATTTATGGGCAGCCCTCGACTCCATCTGTGAAGCCCTTATGTGCTCCCGGGCTTCCATCCTTCGCTTTGACGATGGCGGGACAATGCGTTTCGTCGCCTGGCGCGGACTTTCGGATACGTATCGCGCCGCTGTCGATGGTCACTCGCCCTGGAAGCGCCAGGATCGAGAGGCCGACCCGATCTTCGTTTCGGACATTGCCCTCTCCGAAGAGCCACGGCCACTCATCGAGAAGATTATCGGCGAAGGCATCCATGCCCTGGCCTTCATCCCACTCGCCGGAGCCGATGAGCTGGCCGGCAAGTTCATGGTCTATTACGACACGCCGCGGGTGTTCACCGATCACGAGCGCGATCTCGCGTTACTCGTCGCCCGCCAGCTAGGCTTTGCCATCGAGCGCCACTCCAGCGATGCCGCTGCCCGCCGACTGACGGCGCTCGTCGAATCCTCCGATGACGCCATCATCGCCAAGGATATGGACGGACGTATCACGGACTGAATCCCGGCGCGGAGCGACTGTTCGGTTATCGGCGCGAGGAGGTGCTGGGCCAGTCAATCATGTTGCTCATTCCGGAAGACCGGCGGGATGAGGAGCCAGGAATACTGGCACGCATTCGCGCTGGAGAGCGCATCGAGCACTTTGAAACCATCCGCCGGTGCAAGGACGGAACGCCTGTCGCGATCTCGCTGACCATTTCGCCGATCAAGGACGCCAGGGGCGAGGTCGTGGGGGCATCGAAGATCGCCCGCGACATTTCGGATTGGCAGCGCGCAAAGGAGCAGCAAAACATGCTGCTGCGCGAGATGAACCATCGCATCAAGAACGTGTTCGCTCTCACCAGCGGTATCGTCAATCTCAGTGCGCGCTCGGCCTCCAGCCCGCTTGAGCTCGCGGCAACGGTTTCCGAACGACTCGCCACCCTCTCGCGCGCCCACGCCCTGACGATGTCCGCCGTTGCCGCGGCGGGCGAGCCCGCGGCCACCACGCTGCACGCTCTGATTGGGGCAATACTTGCTCCCTATCAGGCCGAAGAGCGGGCCCGCAGTGAGGCTCGCGGGGCCGACATTCCAGTACCCTCCACCCTCGTCACATCGCTCTCGCTGCTGCTTCATGAGTTTGCGACCAACGCCACCAAATATGGCAGCCTCTCCGCCGAGGACGGCGTCGTCGAGATCACATGTTCGGACGGGCCCTCGGAATTCGTGATCGTCTGGCGTGAGCGCGGCGGGCCGGCCCCGACCAACGCTGC
Organism: Allobosea sp. 05T433; assembly: GCF_056396065.1. Classification (NCBI taxonomy): domain Bacteria; kingdom Pseudomonadati; phylum Pseudomonadota; class Alphaproteobacteria; order Hyphomicrobiales; family Alloboseaceae; genus Allobosea; species Allobosea sp. 05T433. Next base: position 8,018 of record NZ_JBFTKS010000062.1, read on the forward strand.
AAGCGAAGGCTTTGGCAGCCGGCTGGTCAAGGCGACGGCAAGCCAGCTAGGTCGGATCAGCAGAACCTGGGACCCGTCGGGCGTGGTCATCGAACTTGTCATCGAGCGTGACAGGCTCGGAGAGTAATTTTTAGCGATCCCCACGACAGATCTATGTCAGGGCGACAAGTGCGACCTCCCCATCCATGACGCTATGCGCTGCTCAATGCCATGGATCGTCGCTGCGCGATCGCCTTCGGTGAGCCGCGGGATTTATTGCTCACGTGGCGGAGCTTTCTATACAGGCCTGCGTTATCAAAATCATTTGGAGCCTCAGTTCGTTTCGGTTTAGAGCCCGTTTTGGCAGGTATAGACACTAATTAGCGCTGCTTTCGTTAGTTTCTCAACGTCAAGTGGAGCGGCCATCAAAACCCGAGAAGGGCTGATTCCGGCCCCGAGACACTCCCTGGCGATCACGAAATTCCGGATCAAACAAGGAGGTTGGAACAGATTGGTTTGCTCCAGCGTCGTCTATCAAGCGCGCTGACGATCAAAGTGCGCAGTGAGATCGTTGGGAGAACAATTATGGCAAACGGCAATCACGAGGCGCGTGACGATCAGATCGCGCTATTGCGCCGGCAGATTTCGGACCTGACGGAGCAGGCCACCGCATCCTCCGGCTCCGGGCAGGAAGAGCGCCTTGCGGATCAGATCAACGAGAAACAGCTTCGGCTCAACGAGCTCTTAAAGGAGCAGGACGAAACCGGCTGAAGGCGGCGTCGGATCCCGTTGGCTTTCGGCTACTGCCCAGAGCGAGACATTGGAACGTGCAGGGTCTGGTGTTCGAAATCGGGCCCGGCCGATGCCAAAACGCGTTCTGCGGTCAGAATGCACACGATTCTATGCGCGGGTTGGCGCGGCCTTTTTGCGGATGCTGAGCCGGTATCATCGATCTGCCGCGAAGCGAGGCGTGGGAACCCCGCGTGGCGGTTGTAGTTCCGATATCTAGGGGTCACGGGAACGAAAATCGATGCCGAAATTTAAGGTCACGACCGACGCCGGGGAAGGCCCGGAGCCGGAGCAGCCTGACGCACCGGACGATCTGCTGGAGTTTCCCGATCTCAAGTCGGCAACGGAGGACGCACAGATCGCCCTTGCCGAGATCGCCCGAGACAATATGCCAGACGGTAAGGCCGCCCACTTCGGGGTCGAGGTTGCGAACGAGGAAGGGAAGCGGGTCTACCGCGCCTCGTTGGATTTCCATGCGGACACCGAGGAAGAGCTCGATCAGGAAAAAGGCCAGCGGGAGGGATGGGACGTCGCCAGCTAGCTCGGTGAGGGTCCCCGCGAATAGTGCCGAAAGGTGGGAACCTCGTCCGATAAAAGAAAAGCCGCCTCAATTATCTTCTGACATTGACGACTAGGTCAGGGTCGCCCATGGCCAACGTCCCGCCAATTGGAGGAGTGTTACCGTTGCCAGCCTCCGTCGCCTGGAAAGATCTCGCGGCCCTGGTCGCGACTGCAGACAATCCCTTTCCCGGCGCCGACGAAAGGGGCTCCGCCGTCCTTGAGTTCGATTGGGCTTCGACCTCGGTCGGCCCGGTCTCGTCCTGGTCGCAGTCCCTGTTGTCCTACACGCGGGTGATGCTGACCTCGAAGCAGCCAATCTGCTTCTTCTGGGGCCCCGAGCTCCTGATGTTCTTCAACCAGGCCTACAAGCCGATGCTTGGCCAGCGTCCCCAGGTCGCCTTGGGCCATTCCTTCGCGACGGTCTGGCCGGACGTCTGGGCTGACGTGCTGCCGATGACGCGATCGGCCTTGTCCGGCACCGGCGTCAAGGTAGACGAGATGCCCATGACGATGACGCGTCACGGATATCCTGAGCAGACCTTCTGGACCTTCGCCTATACCCCGCTGTGGAATGATGATGGCCGGATCGCCGGGCTGATCAACACGCCGGTCGACGTGACGTCGGCCGTCAAGGATCGGGAGGCGCTCGCCGCCGCCGCCATCAATGCCGAGACGATGCTGGATGCGGATTCCGATTGAAGCGGGCGGGGTATTCCGAAGCGAAGCCGGCAGGGCATTCCGATTTGAAGCCGGCATGTGATTCCGAGATGAAGCCGGCACCCTGAAGGGGGTGTTGGAGGCCTGGGTCAGCCACTCTGGCAGACGTTTTCCG
>NZ_JBFTKS010000063.1:0-11572 GCF_056396065.1 Allobosea sp. 05T433
CGTAGCCCTTCGGCGTGGGCCGCCTTGCGGTGGCGCGTGCTGAGTGAAGAAATAGGCGTATGGATAGTCATACGCCTATGCCGAAGCTCTCTCGGCTTGAAGTGATCACGACGGGATCGCGGCGGCGGTGGACGCCGGAAGAGAAGCTCCGGATCGTCGCGGAGAGTTATTCTGGTCACCGAGCGGCATCTTCGACGGCTCGGCGGCATGGACTGTCGAGCAGCCAGCTTTTCGCCTGGCGCAAGCTGGCCCGTGCAGGCCGCCTATCGGAGATAGACGAGCCAGGCTTCGCGGCGGCGATCATTGTCCCGGAGGCGGCTGCGGCGCTGGAGCGGTCGGCTTGTTCGGCTGGAGCCGGACGTATGGAAATCATCATTGACGACGTGCGCATCCTCGTCGATGCGAGCGTCGATGGTGCAGCCTTGGCCCGCGTGGTCGCTGTCATTGGGCGGCGATGATCCCGGTTCCGTCGAACGTGCGGGTGTGGTTGTCGGTCGGCCGGACCGACATGCGCCGGGGGATGACGGGGCTGGCGCTTCAGGTTCAGGAGGCGCTGGGCCGGGACCCGCACGCTGGCGATTTGTACGTCTTCAGAGGCGCCAGGGGCGATCTGATCAAGATCCTTTGGCACGACGGCCTGGGCATGTCGCTCTATGCGAAGCGGCTGGAGAAGGGCCGCTTTATCTGGCCGTCGCCGGCCGACGGCGTGGTCGCAATCTCGGCGTCGCAGCTGGCCTATATGCTCGACGGTATCGACTGGCGGAACCCGCGGCACAGCTGGCGGCCAAGCAGCGCCGGATAAGGTCGGGACGCTTCATTTTTTAGGAGTCAGCGGGTGGGATTCATGATTCACTTCTTGTCGTGGACGCCGCTCTTGCCGACCTGCCGGACGATATCAACGCGCTGAAAGCGGCGCTGACGATCGAGCGCGTGAAGACGCGGGACGTGGCCGCGGACCTGGCGGTGGCGCGCGCGAAGGCGTCCGAAGATCTGGCCTTGATCGCCCATCAAAAGTTGCGGATCGCCAAGCTGGAGCGGCAGATCTACGGCCCTCGCTCCGAACGGTCGCAACGGCTCATCGACCAGTTGGCGCTGCAGTTCGAGGAACTGGAAGCGAGTGCCACCGAGGATGAGCTGGCTGCGGAAATTGCCGTGGCCAAGGCCACGGTTGTGGCAGGGTTCACCCGCAAGCGCCCCGAACGGAACACCTTCCCCGATCACCTGCCGCGCGAGCGTGTGGTGATCGATCCTCCGACGGCATGCGACTGCTGTGGCGGAACCCGACTGCGCAAGCTGGGCGAGGATGTAACCCGGACTCTGGAAGCGGTCCCCCGCCAATGGAAGGTGATCGAAACCGTGCGGGAGAAGTTCACCTGCCGGGATTGCGAGAAGGTCAGCCAGGCGCCGGGCCCCTTCCACGTGATCCCCAGGGGATGGGCCGGCGCCAACCTGCTGGCGATGATCCTGTTCGAGAAGTTCGGCCAGCATCAGCCCTTGAACCGACAGGCCGAGCGCTATGCCCTGGAAGGCGTACCGGTCAGCCTCTCGACCATGGCCGACGCCGTGGGGTCGGGCTGCGCGGCACTCGACCCGGTTCTGAGGCGGGTTGAAGCGCATGTCATGGCGGCTGAACGCCTGCATGGCGATGACACCACCGTGCCGGTTCTGGCCAAAGGCAAGACCGATACTGGACGATGTTGGGTCTACGTCCGCGATGACAGGCCGTTCGGTGGGGCATCGCCGCCGGCGGCGATGTTCTATTACTCCCGCGACCGCAAGGGCGAGCATCCCCAAACCCATCTGGCCGGATATACCGGGCTGTTCCAGGCCGACGCCTTCGATGGGTATCGCCAGCTCTATCTGCCTGAGCGAAGTCCCGGGCGGATCCTGGAAGCAGGGTGCTGGGTTCACGCCAGGCGCCCGTTCTTCGCCATGGCCGATCTTGAGGAGAACGCCCGGCGGCAGGCTGCGGGCAAGAAGACGATCGCCCTCTCTCCCCTTGCGGTCGAGGTCGTGCGCCGCATCGACGCCCTGTTCGAGATCGAGCGGCCGATCAACGGCAAGAGTGCGCAGGAGCGCAGGACAGTTCGCCAGGACCTGAGCAAGCCGCTTGTCGATGCGCTTGCGGTCTACATGCGCGAACAGCGTGCCAAGCTCTCCCGCGGCCACGACCTCGCCAGGGCCATCGATTATATCCTCAAGCGCTGGGCAGCCTTCACCCTGTTCCTGGATGACGGGCGGGTGTGTTTGTCGAACAATGCAGCCGAGCGCGCGCTGCGCGGCATCGCTCTTGGAAGAAAATCATGGATGTTCTGCGGGTCAGACCGGGGAGGTCAACGCGCTGCCGCCATGTACAGCCTCATCGTCACGGCCAAGATGAACGACGTCGATCCTCAGGCCTGGCTCGCCGACGTTCTGGCCAGGATCGCCACGCATCCAGCTCATCGGATCGACGACTTGCTGCCCTGGAACTGGATGCCCAAAGCATCCGCCATCGCTGCGGCGGCGGCCTGACATTGGCCCCGGTTAACAAGGTCCACCATGTCCATACCATTGCCCGCGTCGCCGAAATGCTCGGTGAGGACGAGGACTGGCTGTGGGACGTGGCCAATGAAATGGACCAGGAGGACGGCGTGGTCTGGGTCTATGGGCCAGGCGATGACAGCGTCATGGCGTTCACAGACTTCGGCATCGAGATGCTCAAAGGCCTCGCCGAAATCTACAAAGCCAATCCTCACCTGCTCACAAGATCGGACGACCCGAAATAGCCGTACTGCGGCCTACGCCGCATGGTTACGAGCCCACGCTGACGCACGCGGATGTCATTGAAGAATTCCTGGCTTTAATGATGCACGCGCCGCTCATCGCGAGGCCTTTGCGTCCGATACAACGCATCATGATCCGTGCCTCTTTCGAGCTTATTCCCCCGAAACTGCGCGAGACGTTGGAACTGGATCACCGTCGCCTCACACACCTCCAGCTTAGATTCATCAAACTGGTAGGGCGAATTGCCGATCGAAYCCCCATTGTCGCTGCACCTCCAGTGCAGGCTTCAATTCGAATGGGCCGCGATCCCTACTTCCTATATCGTTAGGGCTGGATTGCCCTTTTTGGTTAGTCCTTGCTGTGAAGAGCCTTGGCTCCGATCTGGCGCACGCCATCACAAAAGGCGTGGGCTTTGAAGCAGGGGCCAAGTCGGCCATGGCGCATTCTCGCAAGCAACCGTGACGCCAAATCCAGCCGCTGGCGGCAACATGGACGCCACGTTTCCTATCGTCTTGTGCCCGGAATATCTGCTGCAGCATTCAGCTTCTGAGCCGTAATGACGACCTCAAGACGATTGCGGGCGTTCAGCTTCGCCATCAAATTGGTCATGTAGCCCTTGACGGTCTTATCGCTGAGCGACAACTCATGGGCGATCTCGCTGTTCTTCTTCCCGAGTAGGAGCAATTTTACGATCTGCTCCTCCCGAACGCTTAGTCTGTTGCTGATCGCCTTCTGTCGTTGCAGAGCCTTATCCTGCAAGGCACCAATTACCTTGGTTGCAAAGGCTGGTGTAACATACACATCGCCCTGCTGCGTCGCCCCTAGAGCCTGGAAGAGATCCTCTCCGGGGCTCCCCTTCAGGACATAGCCCCTGGCCCCAATATCCAAGGCCCTGATTGCATCATCCGCATTTATCGAGGCTGTGAACACAATGATCTTCGTCTCGGGAGCTAACTTCAACGCATCTGAGATTGCCTGAAAAACATCTCCCGCCATGTTGAGATCGACAATCATCTGATCGGGGTGGTGGCTTTTGGCGATCGACACGATGTCGTCCGCGACATTTCCTGTCGCGGCGAGGGTGAAACCGCCCCAACGCTTCAGCAGCGCACCAATACCCTCCATCAGCAGTGGATGATCGTCGACGATAGCAATCAAACGCTCCGGCATGGTTTTAGAACCCCGTACTACCTCCCCAGGCCGACCCGGATGTTTGCGTAGCCACCGCTTTTTGTAAATGCTTCGAAAATCGAAATATCTCTAAAGGCATCACTTAACATCAGATCTAACTCTAGGACATTCGTGTAATTCGCGTTTCCGGAGCCTGAGCGAATGGCGTCCAAGGCTCTCGATGTGAAGCCCCGAGCCGTTGAGTTCGTGTTTTGCCTGCTGCGGTCGAGTGTACCGTGCGAGTTTCCGGGCAGAAGCCTCTAGCGTGTCTCGGCTCAGCAGCCCGCCATACTTCGGACTGATCCCAAGGCAAATATGAACCGATCGCTGTATTGAATTTATGACCTAGCGACACGAGATGTATCGTAATCGTTCTTCGTTTTCGTAGTCACTCAGAACGCGAGTGGAGAGCTCAGAAATTTAGCGTGAAGGATACCAGACATGGATCAGGACACTGGAACTCCGAATTTCGTCGAATTAACATCGGATATTGTTTCGGCTTTCGTAAGTCACAACTCGGTGCCCGCAACTGAACTGCCGGACTTGATCGCGAAGGTCCACCAATCGCTAGGGAAGCTGGTGTCGCCTGAGGTTGCCGCTCCCGTTGAAGAGAAGCGCGAGCCCGCCGTTTCAATAAAGAAATCAATCGCGCCAGATTATCTGATCTGCCTGAATGATGGACGGAGGTTCAAGAGTCTCAAGCGTCATCTGCGGACGGCTTACAATCTTACTCCCGACGACTATCGGAAGATGTGGGGCCTTTCCCCGGACTATCCGATGGTAGCCCCAGTCTATGCCGAGGCTCGGTCGCAACTTGCCAAGAAGATGGGCCTTGGTCAGCAAAGGCGGATGCGCTCGCGGGCTGCATGATGGCCCTTAGAAATTGGACGATTCGTCAAAAGAAAATCCGCCCACTGATGTGGGCGGCTTGATATCTCAGACCTTAAGATTAGCCGCAGATTCTTTGCCACTGCGGCGGTCCGCTTCAACGTCATACGTAATCTTCTGACCTTCTGCTAACCCTCGAAGACCAGCCCGCTCCAAGGCCGTTGCATGGACGAAGACATCTTTACCTCCGGCATCCGGCGTAATGAACCCATAACCCTTGGTTTCGTTATACCACTTGACCGTTCCAGTCGCCATATTGGTTTCCATAGCTTTAGTGACGCGTCCCACCAAAGCGTAGGGTAGAATCCGAATTATGCAAGGCGGCATTGTAAATGACGGTCATCTCCTCCTCCGAATTGCTTCATCTAGCCGTGAACCGCGATTGCTATCGAAAGAACACGTTCGATGACCGCTCAGCCACGAAATGAACATTGCATTTTGGGGAGAACATAGGTCAGGTACGCGGTTAAAGCAGGCTTTTATTTAAGGAAGAACCATGCGCGAAGAAAATGACAATGTAGTTGATCTAACGGTAATGGTTGTTTCGGCCTACGTCGCCCACAACAACGTTCCTCCCGCGGACCTTGTTGCGCTAATTTCGAGCACTCATTCCGCTCTCACGCAGCTCGGAGCCAAACCCGAAGCTCCGCCTGTACCTATCGCGCTTGTGCCGGCGGTTTCGATCAAGAAATCGGTCACGCCGGACGCCATCATCTGCCTCGAAGATGGCAAGGCATTTAAATCCCTCAGGCGCCATCTGGGCACGGCCTACAATCTCACGCCTGAACAGTATCGCGCAAAATGGGGGCTGCCCTCCGACTATCCGATGGTCGCACCCAACTATTCGGAAGCTCGGGCGAAGCTCGCAAAGGCTTCTGGCTTGGGGCGCAAGGCCAAGCCGGTTCCGGCGGCCGCTCCCGAGAAGCCCGTGCGTGCGAAGCGAGCTACGCGCAAGAAGGTCGCTGGCTAGGCCCTGAGACCAATCCTGTGCCAACATGGCAATCGTATCGAGCGCCAACCAGGTCGCAAGAGACCGCTACGGTTCAGGACTTCAACTGAGCCGTAGTAGGAGGCAAGCAGGCCAGCTTCGCCGCGGCATCTCCACGCCCTCCCACTCGTTAGACCACAATCGCCGCGGACTATGCCGCTGGGCGCCCTGCAGGCTCCACGATGTCTGTTAGGGCGTCTCCGGCGGCTTCCGGGCTGTCCTTGAGCGCGCCGTCAGCAAGCGAGACCACGCCGACGAGCCGCTTGTTGCGATCGACAACGGGAAGGCGTCGGATTTGGTTGTCCCCCATATTGTGGATGACGTGGTCCATCTCCTCATCCTCGAAGCAGTATTTGACATCGCGCGTCATCACGTCGCGAACCAGGGCAAACCCATCACGCCCCTCGGCAAGAGCCCGCACAACAATATCGCGGTCGGTGATCGTGCCGACCAATCGATCGACGTCGCCGACGGGTAGGAAGCCAATATCCTCTTCGGCCATACGGCGAGATACCGCCTGCAAGGTCTCGTCCGGGCGGGCGATATGAGCCCCTCGGGTCATCGCTTCGGATACCTTCATATCAATGACTCCTCTCTTCGACGTGAGGGTTCAACGCTCCGGTGCCGGTACCGTTCCAGTTGACTTCGTCACCTGCGCCGGCGCGATCGTGCCGGCGGAATCCATGCCGCCGCTATCCTCGGCAACCGCCCCTATTCCTATTTCGGCCCCCTCGGAGACCTCGTCCGAAGGCCAACGCTGACCAATGTCAATGACCCGCGCGATCCTGATCGCCTGACCTCGTCTGGGGAAACCATGCACCGCGGCTCCCGCAACGAACTCGGACGCACGTGATGGGCACGAAGTTGTCGTGATCGAGAGATGCGAACTCGCCGAACCGCTCGGCGCCGGCGCCAGCGCAGCAAGCGAAACGGCAACTTCCACGGGCCTTGCCGCTAGGCAGCATCGAGGCATGCCGCGCCATCCCTGAGCTTGGGGGAGTCCCTTTGCTGCATGTGACTTCCATCACAGTCACACTGCGGATCGTCGAATATCACGCCGGACAACGCTGTGGAGACAGATCGCTAAGGACCCAAGGTCAATCGGACATCACGCCATATCCGAACATCTTCACCGCGCTTTACCGCGACACCGGCCGACTGCGACGTCGCGTCAACCGAGGTACCAGCCATGCGCAAGACCGCGATCCTTCTCTATGGCCTCCTGTCATACGCGTTCTTCTTCCTGACCTTTGTTTATGCGATCGGTTTCGTCGGCGGGTTTCTTGTGCCGAAGGGTATCGACGACGGGCCGGCAACGCCGGTGGCGCAGGCCCTCCTGGTCAACTTCGCATTGCTGTCGCTCTTTGCGGTCCAGCATAGCGTCATGGCCCGTCCAGGGTTCAAACGCTGGTGGCTCGGCTGGATCGATCCGGCGCTGGAGCGGCCAACCTATGTGCTGCTCGCAACGGCGGCCCTTGCGCTCTTGTTGTGGCAATGGCGGCCCTTGCCGGAGAGCGTCTGGAGCGTGACCAATCCGACGCTGGCGGCGACTCTGATCGGGCTCTCCCAGTTCGGATGGCTGTTCGTCCTGCTCTCGACCTTCATGTTCAGTCATTTCGAGCTTTTTGGGCTGAAGCAGGTATTCGTGCGTTTCGCCGGCCGTAGAATGCCGGAAGCCGAATTCAGGACGCCGGGTCTGTACAAGCTTGTTCGGCATCCGATCTATCTCGGCTTCATTATCGCCTTCTGGGCTACTCCCGTCATGAGCCAGGGCCATTTGCTCTTCGCGGCAGGGACGACGGCCTACATACTGGTTGGCATCATGCTGGAAGAGCGCGACCTGATCGCGCTGTTCGGCGACGACTACAGACGCTACCGCGAGCGCGTCGCGATGCTCCTGCCGCTTTGGGGCCAAATCCGTTCGGCGCAACGCAATCCGGCATCGCCCCGCACAAATGACACGACGTGGTCGGCTCAGCCGCCCTCACGTTCGCCCTGATCATAGGCATCAATCCGGACGCCGGGGTTTTCCGCCGGCGCCAGAAAGGAAACTCGCGATTTCAGCGGGTTTCCTCCGATGCTCAGGGCCGTCAGGGGATCAGGGAGTGTATAACGAGGGGTAATCGGGGTCTTTCCGCTTGGCAGCGGGTTTGACTCGGGAGATCATTGCAACGCGGCTTATGTTGCTTTGGGTCTGGGGAAAAATGAGCGTCACCGCCATGCTTTACGCCCTCATTGGGCTCTCGGCTCTCCTTGTCGTGGCTGTCTTCGTGCACACGAAGGATGACAGCCGGCGTCAACGCCGGCACTACGATCTGCGGCACCGCGGCACCTACGGGGCGTTTAGCCGAAGGATCCGCATTTGAGATTGGCGATCAGTGCCAGTTGTCGATGTCACGCTCGTGGGCGTCCTCGTCAACGCTGAGCCAGCACTCGGTCATCGGGACCCCGAAGCTCTCATAGGTAAACTCGAAGCCGACATTGGCTCTACGGCGTCTGATCCGGGCCGAACCTGGGGAGGTCGCCGGGGGGCCTTGGAGATGTGTCTGCTTAACCGCTACCCCGGCTCCTGCCGTCGAAGCATTGCATGGCGAGGTCGTGGTCAAGCAAGGACAGGATCATGCCTTGCCCCTCCGAAAGGAGTGCCTGGCTGCGTTGATCTCCGGTCCGCCCGTGGCGGCAATGACGATGCGAAGGCTTTCCGTCGCGGAGAGGCTGGTGGGCGACCGCTGCGGCCCTCACCTCTCAAGCGCGCGCGCCATCCTGGCGTTGGCGGGTTTGGCTGTCACACTCCAAGGATGCCGATGGTGCCGGGATCCGGAACAGCCTCGGCTATCGCGATGGCATCGCTCTCGATCGAGGTCGCGAGGCGGCAGTAATCGTCTAAGCTAAACATCACGCAGCGTTGATCCTGGGACCACCGGGTGATCACCTCCCAGACGACGTCGTACTCCTCGCAGAGGCCGCGAAATTGCAGGACTTGCATTTGCCCGAAGCGATTGCGGAACGCGGGAAGTCTAAGCATGAGACGGGCAAGCCCGCGTTCTTGAGCCGACATGGAACGCCCTCGTGAACCCCCCAGAAGACATAGGCAAGGAACGCATCGGCTACGGCGCAAGGCAGGAACGACGTCGAGTATCACCATTTCGATGGCAAATACTGACACTGAATGCCAATTACCTCAAATGTACTTTGCAGTGCGATCCACAATTTGCGCGTTCGATGCGGCATCGTAGTTAAGCAGGATTTGCCGGGTTCGCAGAAAGCCCGTGTGCCGGGAGTTCGACGGTTCTCCCGACCAATCCAGTCGACTTAGAACTCTGGATATCGTCCCCTTGAGAAGGGCCTTAAAAGAGCGCCACGAGATGGAGCGGCCGAGGCGAGGTACGCGGCGCGTCCGCTTCCGACCGAGATTGGCTGCATCGGCCAGGGCCAGCATCGCAGTGACATTCCGCGGGGTGTCGCCTGTGCCGCCGTGTGGGAAGTAATCGGCCACGCCCGTAGGGGGTCAAACGGCATGCCGCTCACAGCTTGCAGAAGGCGGCACTGAAGGCGCTCCCAGCCTTCAGTTGGAGAGCTTACGCGCTCTGCTTGGAAGATCGGGAAACCAGCGCGCTCCTCGAGGAGACCAGTAAAGCAAGCCGTTGAATTCGGATTGGCCTGCTCCGCGATGGCCTCCCCAAGGATGGCAATGTGCTCGAGATCGGTACAGCAGAGCTCGTAGAGAATTTTCTCCTCCGGTGAACGCGCTGTTCGTGGTGCCCCGAAAGGCGAAAGCCTTGCCACGGCCGAGGCTCCGGCCGGCGTCAGCGAGATCCCATACCTGGCTGGGGTACTGGCATCCGTCGAGACCCTCCCAGTCGGACCTATGCGCTACTGCTGCTCCCGCCATCGAAGTGTGTCAGGGCGTAGTCGGGCACCCTGTCCAGAAGCGCTGGGAATGCTCGATCATGCTTCGCTCCGTCGGAAGAGGCGATGGGTGCGCGGATCGCCGGGCCACTCGACTTGCCGCCACGTCGCGGCTTGCCGGCTCAACGCCGTCAGCAGGGCTGCTGCTGATCCGGACGAACTGCGCCGTCGGCGCGCCCAGCGAACCAGCGGACGATGACCACCCCAAGCGCGAGGGCGGCGACGGCGCACGACCAGATGGCGAGGACCATGTGCATTACTCCTTTTTTTGGGGTTCCTCTGCCTACCATGCGTCCGCCATGTCCGGCTTGTTCGTTCAAGCCATGCACGTGCTCATCACCGCCATTCCTTGCGACATCTCGGGCAACCGGAGCCGGTCCAATTCCCGACGTTGGCTGGGTTCGCCTTCGGGCCAATCGGGGCTTCGTTTACCTCAGCCCTCAGCCCCATTCTCTCAGAAATTATCCACTCTTGGCCCCAGAGTTGAGTTAGTGGCGGAGCGGCTTCGCGGTCCGGCCGGAGCCAGTGGCCTGCTGGTCGCGCTCTTATTTGAGCAGCATTGGGACGATGACAAGCGCGGCAACAGCAAGCACGGCCCCTATGCGCAGCCAGACAGCTCTGAGGTGTTTCCTCGCAAGCATAAGGCGCTCTCCACGCAACGATGGAACTCAAATGCCGATCCCGTAGCTGTCATGCACCATTGTGACGGGATCAGCCAATTCTTGATGTCATCATGAACCGCCCCTTCCGGAGCGCAAGCCGTATTGAGTCGCTAGGTGCGTGGCCGCTGTCACAACTTTGTCAGCGAGCGAAGTTGCCGGGGCTGGCAGGTGAGGACTGCGGTAAGCCGCGGTACGACGGGATCACTTACGTTGGACAGCACAGAAAACCGGACCGTCCCGATGGTGGTGGGTTTGCGCGACGGCAATGAGCCGTCGCGCAAACCATTTAGCCCTTTGTGACGATGGGCGTTGCAACCGGCGGGGGCGCTTTGCCCTTGCCCTTGCCAAACCCAACGCAGCCGCCAGCGGCAAGCAAAGCAAACGAAACGACAAGAATAGCCGACTTCTTCATCTGTTGACCCTCGAATATCGTTGCTACGTTTTTGATAGAAATTGCTCCGTAGCAACGTTTGGTTAAAACAGCGGGTGATCTTCCTACACGATGCCCGCTGCAACGACCTCCAGCGGTCCAGCCAATTTCCAGCAAGACCGCAGGAGTTCCATTCGCCGCGCGTCAGAACTTGTAGTTCACGCCAACGCGCAGGAGTCCGGCGCCGCCGCCGCCATTGCTGACCGCGGTATAGGTTCCGGCCGGCAGCACGCCGCCCGCGGGGTTTTCGAAGACCTGGGTCCGTCGGCCCTCGCCTGTATCGACGTAGAGGCCTTCGAGCTTGACCGTCCAGTTATTGGTGAAGGCGTATTCGACGCCGCCGCCGATGGTCCAGCCGGCATTGCTCGTCGTGTTGCCGGTCAGCGGGTTGGTGTTCAGGCCGCCATAGGCCAGACCGCCGGTGATGTAGACCAGGGTCCGGTCGAAGGCATAGCCGATGCGGGCGCGCACGGTGCCGAAATAGGCGCCGTCACCGCCGCCTCTGCCGGCCCACCATGTGTATTGTCCCCAGGCCACGCTACCGCCTGTATCGACATACTGGATATCGGTCTCAAGGCCGTAGACAATCGCGCCGGACTGCCAGTTATATCCGATCTGGCCGCCACCGACGAACCTGCCATCACCACCGCCGACACCGCTCAGGACGCTGGAAGAGCCAGCAGTCGGCCCGTTGACGGCGATCTCGCCCGAGTCAGCCCAGCCCACGCCGGCGTTGAGACCGACATAAAGACCAGCCCA
>NZ_JBFTKS010000064.1:0-8386 GCF_056396065.1 Allobosea sp. 05T433
CGCGACGGCTTGTTCTGGGCGACCGGGGCAGGAGAAGAGGCCAGTCCGCTTGGCGCTCTCGCCGCGCAGGCCGAGCGCGAAGGCTACAAGGGCGGGCAGGGCAAGACGCCCTATCACGGCTACTACTACAAGATCCTCAAGCGCCAGGGGGCCGCGGCGCCAGGCGGAAGCCTCGACTATGTCGTCGGCGGCAAGATGATCGGCGGCTTCGCCCTGCTCGCCTATCCCGCCGAATACGGCACCTCCGGCGTCATGAGCTTCATCGTGAACCACGAGGGTACGGTGTATCAGAAGGATCTGGGACCCAAGACCAGCCGGATCGCGACGCGGATGCGCTCATACGATCCCGACAAGACCTGGGAGAAGGTTTCGGTGCCGCAGAGTTGATGGCAGTCCACCTGGCGGACACGACCGGGAATGGCTTTGGGGCCGATGATGCCGGACAATCGCGAGGTCGAGCTGAAACTCATTCCCATGAGTGGGGACCTCGAGCACTATGCCCGGGCGGCCAAGGCGTTGGGGACAAGCGGGAAGGGCAGGACACGGCGCCTGCACTCCGTCTACTTCGATACCCCCAAGCTCAAGCTGCGGCGCAAGGGCTATTCGCTTCGCATCCGGCATGACGGCCGGAAGAACATCCAGACGGTCAAGTCGAGTGGCGCCGGAGCGATCATGCGCGGCGAGTGGGAGTGCGCCGTCGCGACCGATGCACCGTCGAAGGATACGCTCGCAGGGACGCCTCTGTGCGATGTGCTGGGCGACCGCGACCTGAGCAACTTGCGAGCGGTTTTCAGCACGCAGGTCAGGCGCAGGACCTTCGTCATCATGCGCCCCGATGCGACGGTGGAACTGGCGCTCGACATCGGAGAGATCCAGGGCGATGGCCGGTCGCTGCCGATCTGCGAGGCCGAGCTCGAACTCGCAAGCGGCACGCCGACTGCGCTCCTGAGCTGTGCCCGTGATCTGGCATCGATCGTGCCCTCGCTGCCGGTATTGTCGTCCAAGGGCGAGCGCGGCTTCCGGCTGAGCGCGGGTTCCCCGCAGAGCGCCGTCAGCGAACTGTCCTTCGATGTCACGCCGGGCATGAGCACGGAACAGGCCATCCAGAGCACGTTCTCCACTTGCTTCACCGGACTCTTCGATAACTTTGCCCTGCTCGCGGCGGGCGGCGGCGGCGAGGCGCTGCATCAAGCACGGGTCTGCATTCGCCGGATACGGGCGCTCGCCTCATTGTTCGAGCCGGCCCAGCAATGGCGAGGTGACAATGACCTTTCGCCACGGCTTCGCTGGCTGACCCAGTTTCTTGGTGCATCCCGCGAGGTCGATGTCCTCTGCGAGACCGTCCTGGCAGCGCTCGGCGCCAGCTATGGCAGCGCCCCGGGCGTTGCGGATCTGAGAGCGGTCTTTGAAACCCGGGGCGAGCACGCTCGTGAAACGGCGATCGACTATCTGAAGTCGCCGGCAGCCCTGGAGCTCAGCCTCGACCTGCTCGGCGCGCTGGCACGAACCTCGCCGACGCCGCAACAGGCCGAGCTGCTCCAGATGCCGATCGGGCGCTATCTGAGACGCGAACTTCGGCCGCGACTGAAGTCTTTCCTCAAGCGCTGCCGGCACATCGAACGGCTCGATCCACCCGAACAGCATGAGGCGCGCGTTCGCGCCAAGAAGCTCCGCTACATGATCGACCCCTTCGGTGCGCTTCTGGCCCGGCGAAGCTTCTCCAGCCTCATCGAGCCTCTCCAGACAATCCAGCGCGTCCTTGGCGACCTCAATGACCGCAGGACCGGTGAAGCCTTGCTCATGAGCTATGTCGAGGAGGTGCTGGGCGGGGATAGCGGCGGCAGCCGCATTCTCTTCGCCGCCGGCCTTGCAACTGCGCTCTGCCGCGCTTCCGACACCAAGGACGTGACGGATAGCGCGGCGGCTGCCCGCTCCAGGCTGGAGCGTTCTGATCTCGACTTCGACGAGGGAGAGGATTCCGGCCTGGCATAGCCTGCGCCGCTGGGCTCGCCGGACAAGGCGCAAGGAAGCAATGATGTTCGGTCGCCTTCCAATCCTGAGCGGCTTCTCTGGCTTCTCGCCCGACTGGCTGCGCTTTGACGTGACCGCAGGCCTGGCGGTGGCGGCGGTCGCGATCCCGAGCGCCATTGCCTATCCCGCGATCGCAGGGCTGCCCGTCGAGGTGGGGATCTATGCGAGCATCCTGCCGCTCGTCGGCTATGCGCTCTTCGGGCCCTCCCAAAAGCTCATGCTTGGCCCCGATGCGGCGACGATGACGGTTCTTGCCGCGGTCATGGCCGCGATGCCTGCCGGCTCTCCCGAGGAGCGGGTCGCCACTGCTGCGGCGCTTGCATTGGCTGTCGGCATCCTCAGCCTTCTTGCCAGCACGGTCGGCCTCGGCGCCATCGCGGCCTTCCTGTCCCGGCCGATCCTGATCGGATTCATCAGCGGCATCTCGATATCGATCATGGTGGGCCAGATCGGTCGGCTGACCGGCGTGAAGATCGACGCCGACGGCTTGCTGGCCCCAGTCCTGGAACTGTTGCGAAGATCGGATCTGATCCATTGGCCATCGGTGACGCTGGGAGCGGCGATGCTGGCGCTTCTGCTGATCCTGCCACGCCTGCGCTTTCCGATCCCGGGGCCTCTCGTCGTCGTCGTCGTTGCAGCCATCGCCTCCCATCTGTTCAATTTCGAGGCGATGGGTATCAAGGTCGTCGGCCGCCTGCCAAACACACTCCCGGCCCTGTCGTTTCCCACCGGGGCTGCCTTGCCGCTGCGCGAACTCGTGCTCGGCGCCGGGGCCGTCTGGCTCGTCGGCGTCAGCGCCGGGCTCGTCAGTGCGCGCAGCTTCGGGGTGCGCGGCAATTTTCCGATCGATGCCAACCGCGAGCTCGTCGGCATCGGCGCGGCCAATATCGCATCGGGATTGTTCAGCGGCTTTCCGGTCACCATCTCGGATTCGCGTACAGCGATAAACCTGGCTGCCGGAGCACGATCGCAACTGGCCGGGCTGGTTGCGGCCGGCGCGCTGACGGCGCTGCTGCTCTACCTCAATCAGGCGCTGCGCGTGCTGCCGGTGCCGGCGCTGGGCGCCATTCTGGTCGCAGCGGCGTTGAATCTCATCGACATTTCCGGCTTGAGGGAAACCTGGCGCATCAGCCGGGTCGAGTTCGTCTTTGCGCTGATCAGCATGTGGGGAGCGATCAGCCTGGGGGTGTTGAGCGGCGTGGTGATCGCCATTGCTGGGACCCTGCTTCATCTGCTGCTCAAGGACATGCGACCGCGCGATGCCTTGCTCGGGCGCGCTGCCGGCAGGCCGGGCTTCTACAAACTTCATCGGGTACAGGAGGCGCGGCCCGTTCCAGGGCTGGTGATCTACCTGGTTCAGGGCAGCGTGCTGTTCTTCAATGCCGAATACGCCAAAGCCCGGATCGAGGGTATCGTCGATGCGGCACCGCCGGGGACGCGCTGGCTCGTGATCGACGCCAGCGCGATCGCCCAGATCGATTCAACTGCTGCGGTCATGCTCGGTGAGCTGCAGGGGTGGCTTGCAGAGCGCGGCGTGACGCTGGCCGTCGCGGAGCTGCACCGGGATCCGATGGACATCCTCAGGCGATCGGGTTTTCTCGATGCGATTGGGCCAGGGTTGATTTTCGACGAGCTTCAGGATGCCGTCGGCGCCTTTGAAGCCGAGCGCCGCGTCATTCCAGCAGGCTAAGGCATCGGCCCGAAAAGTGGATTCCGGTTTTTGGGAAAGCCGATGCAAACACAAAAGGTTAGATTATCGGACCGGATACGGTTTCCGGTTCGATGATCTAACCGGCCGGCCGCGAGCGGGCCTCCCGAATGAGGATGTCGACGCTGACGATGAAGACCCAGACCGGGAAGATGATCACGGTCCAATCCAGGAATTGGCTGCCGATCAGGATGATGGCGGCGGCGATATACCCTGTGATCGCCGTTGCGCGTGCGGCAATTCCGGTGCGCAGGACGATCGTCGAGGCCGTCATCAGGAAAACGCCCGCCATTTTCAGGGCGTAGATGCTGGTCAGGTGATAGGCGAGTGACCGCGCAAGCATGAAGGTCATCGATCCCGGCAGGTCCCTGGGAAGCGCGGAATAGGCGATGAGGATGGCTCCGACCGAAGAAGCGGAGACGAAGAGCAGGCCGATGAACAGAAGACCGCTTCCGAGAAAGACCGTCGCAAACAACTTGTCTTCGGCCGCCCCCATCCGGTCGCGGAGGACACCGACGAACCACAGGAACGCGATGCCCGCGAACGGGATCAGGTTGAGCGCGAGCGACACTTTCCAGGATTGCGGACCCAGCCAGTCGCCAGGGTCTCGCGGGTCCAGCCGCACGGTGTCGAGGATCAGAAAAAGCGAGGTAAGCAGCAGCACCGAAAAAAGGATCCCGGCGGCGGCGGCAGCCCTCGGGGTCTTCAGGCCCTTTGCCGGATGCGGGTTGTAGCCACTCGCTAGGGGGTCGGTTGTCATCGTGGTCCAACCCTTCTTTCAAAACGGCTCCAGAACGCTGACGAATCTCCGGGAAACACGCCGTTTTGTCAGGCGCCAGGTTCCCATTGGTTTGTTGCGGTGGCAATCGAACTGCACGGACATGATGCAAGGCTGGCTGGCTCTGCCCGACTGATCGCAAGTCATTGCTACGAGATAAGGCCCAGTTGCTCCGCGGAGAGGACAAGCTCGGCTATCGAGCGTGCGGCCATCTTTTCCATCACATTGTGCCGGTGAGCCTTGACGGTGCGAATGGTGGTTCCGAGTTCGTAGGCGATCTGCTTGTTCATCCGGCCTCGCGCCACAAGAGCGAAGACCTCGCGTTCCCGCGGGGTGAGGCTGCCGAGCCGGAGCGCTCGCGATACAGCACCATCGTCATTGTGCCTGGTGCGGCGACAGCGTGCGAGCGCCCGGTTTATCGCATCGAACAGCACGTCCTTGGTGACCGGCTTCGTCAGGAAATCCTCTGCGCCGGCCTTGATCGTGCGGACACTGGTTGGAATGTCGCCATGACCGGTGAGGAAGATCACGGGCAATCGCGATCCGGCCGCATTGAGGCGGAGCTGAAGATCAGGGCCGCTCACGCCTGGAATATCGACGTCGAGCAGAATGCAGCCGTCCGTTCCTTCGTCGGGAAGCTGGTCCAGGAGCTCGGCTCCGGTCCCGTATGATTTCGTCTGGAAGCCGGAGGCTTCGAGCAAGCGAACCATTGCGGTCCTGAAGGAKATGTCGTC
Source organism: Allobosea sp. 05T433 (assembly GCF_056396065.1). NCBI lineage: Bacteria > Pseudomonadati > Pseudomonadota > Alphaproteobacteria > Hyphomicrobiales > Alloboseaceae > Allobosea > Allobosea sp. 05T433. Next base: position 5,252 of record NZ_JBFTKS010000064.1, read on the forward strand.
ATCGACCAGATAGATATTGGCTGGCATGGAGGCGCTTCATGTCTTCATGGCGGGGAGATGGATGTGGAAGGCAACACCGCCATCATCGCGGTTGTCCACCCAGATCCGCCCGCGATGGGCGAGAATGATCTTCCTGCTGATCGCCAGGCCGAGCCCCATTCCATCGGCTTTGGTGGTGTAGTACTCGTCGAAAATTCTCGACAACGACTGAGGCGGGACTTTCGGTCCGTAGTTGATGATGGATATCTCGACGATGCCTCGTCCGTGAAATGCACTCTTTACGATGATATCTCTTCGAGAACTGCCATGGCCGATGATGGCATCGAGCGCGTTGATGGTGATGTTGAGGATCACCTGCTGAATCTGGATGGCATCGGCCGGGATCTCCGGAAGATTCTCGTCCAGCTCTGATCTCAGACCGATATCGTTTGCGGCAGCGCGGCTGGATACGAGCCGGAATGTATCGCGGATGCAGCGATTCAGATCGATCGTCTGAGCAGGCGATGGCGCGAGTCGGATCATGTTCCGCACGCGGTCGATGATCTCGACCGCGCGCATTTCGTCCCGTTTGATGTCCGCGACAATGTCCTGAAGCTCCGCGATGCTGGGGGCCGCATTCTTGAGGATGATCTCGGCCGCTTCAGTATTGATGAGGATTGCGCTGAGCGGTTGCTTGAGTTCGTGCGCTATGTACGCGGACATTTCTCCCAGCGAAATCCGCCGATTGACCGTCATGGCTTCCGAAATGAACTGACTTGCCTCCTGCTCGGCCACGGCGCGTCGTTGGCGTTCGAACAGGAACAGGAGGATCAGCAACGCTTGCAGGAAAAAGGCGATCGAGATGCCTGCGATCGACCAGCCATATTGTTCCCAGGCTGTGGGCCGACGAGCGACGATGTCTAAGTACTTGGTGCTATTCAACACTTCGTCCGGTCCGGAGCCGAGGACGAGATTGAGGAGAAGGCCGGAGATCACCGCCAGCGCGAAGACGCAACAAAGGATCAGGTATCGATGCCGGCCGGCGTGCAGCGTCGCCGTCGGGATCTCGCCCCCCGCGCGAAATCGAACGTCCAGTGCTACCTCAGAGCGTTGCAATATGGCCTCCCGGTGGCTGCCTCACTTCGTTGCGTTTCAGCAGGTTTCCGCGACCCAGTGCCTCGCGAAACTCGTTTCCTGGTGGTCGTCCAGTTTCTGGCGCTTCGGCAGCTTGATCTTCTCGCGCGGCGGCGCCTCGTAGGGGATCGAGGACAGGATATGAGAGATGATGTTCAGCCGGGCGCGGCGCTTGTCGTCGGAATGGACGGCAAACCAGGGCGCCCAACTCGTATCACTTGCCCGGAACATGTCGTCGCGGGCACGGGAATAGTCATTCCAGCGGCCATAGGATTTCAGATCCATAGGCGACAGCTTCCAGATCTTGCGCGGGTCGGTGATGCGCTCCTCGATCCGGCGCGTCTGCTCCTTCGGGCTGACCTCAAGCCAGTATTTCAGCAGGATGATGCCGGATTCGACGATGACTTTCTCGACGCTCGGGACTGCGAACAGGAAGGCCTGAGCCTGTTCCTCCGTACAGAACCCCATCACCCGTTCGACGCCGGCGCGGTTGTACCAGCTGCGATCGAAGATCACGACTTCGCCGGAGGCCGGGAGATGGGGCAGATAGCGCTGGACGTACATCTGCGAGCGTTCGCGATCGGTCGGCGGAGGAAGCGCGATGACGCGGAAGACCCGCGGGCTCACCCGCTCCGTGATCGCCTTGATGACACCGCCCTTACCGGCGCCGTCACGGCCCTCGAAGATAATGCAGATCTTGGCGCCGGTATGCTTGGCCCATTCCTGGAGCTTGACCAGTTCGCCATGAAATTCCTTCAACTGGCGCTCGTAAGGCTCTCGCTTCATGGCCTTGCTGACAGGAGCATCCATGAYCACGCCCTCCCGGTTAGGACCAGGCCAGGAAGAAGGCGACATCGCCGGGCAGCCCACCCGGCCAGTCGATGATCATCGCGCGCAGCCGATAATTCGCGGGCTTCAGATGCTCCTTCCAGAATTCATAGGCCTGGCGCGGCCGTCCGGTGAGCGTCGTCGGCCAGTCCGCCTCTGAATTGTTGAGCGCACGGCCCTTGTCGTTGCACAGCGCGCTCGGGAACCGCATCACCATGACCTCGCGCTCGCCACGCTCGGCAGCCGCGCGCGTCTTCACTGCGAGGTTGTGCTTGATCCGGGCAATCAGCTCGGCATTGACCTCGACCTCTTCCGCAAGCGTCTTGATCAGCTTCTGGCGTGCCTCCTCGGCCTTATCCATGGCACCCAGCATCTTGGATGCCTTCGCCATCTCGATGTCCGCCATGTAGACTTTCAGGTCGTCGGCCGACATGAAACTCTCGTCGGCGAGAATGTCGGCTTTCGCGCCGTGCGCCGCGGTCTGGGGCATTGCCGTTTCCTCTCCAGTCGAAATCGCGATTGCCTGCCTCGTCAAATGCCGTCCGGACGACCAAGGGTTTCCCTGAGCTCGGCTTCGAGGCTCTCGACGAGCTGTCGATATTCGATGCAACGCGCCTTGCGGATCGGCAGGGCCGAACTCTCCCATTCCGCCAAGGCCCGTTCGGCTTCGGCGAGGTCTGCGCAGAGCGTGCGAAAACTCTCGCTGCGGAGTGCTCTTTCCCTAATCGACCTCCCATAGGCTGGAAGATGCCGGATGGCAGCCAGCACACCCTGATCCATCGCAACGGTTCTCCCGCCGACGAGCGCCACGTCACGTCCACTATGGAGAAAGATCGCGCCCGCGGGAGTAACTAACAGGAGGCTACGCCCGGCAAGGGGCCGCAACCGATGCGTGCGACCAGTGAAACTGAGTCAATAGGGGCGGGACTTGCGGAAGCTTGCACAGCGTCCCGACCGCTCGACAGCGTGTTACGAGCGTAACCTCCCGTTAGCTACTCCCGCCCCCTTGGGCCGTCGCCTATCGTTGCAGCTTCACCGAAGTCCCCTTCCCCCCGCGGTCGCAGAGGCGAACGACGAGGGATCCAGGCGGGCCAACCCGGAGGCCACAACATGTCGACATTGAAGCACTGGTCGCTTGCTTTCGCCCTGCTTGCCGGCGTGGCGTCCTGGTCCGACAGCCAGCCGGCCAGAGCG
>NZ_JBFTKS010000065.1:0-7852 GCF_056396065.1 Allobosea sp. 05T433
CGGAAGAAGGTCGAGATGCTGTTCGCGCACCTGAAGCGCATCCTCAAACTCGACCGCTTGAGACTGCGAGGACCATGCGGTGCCCGCGATGAGTTCCTCCTCGCAGCCACTGCCCAGAACCTCAGGAAAATGGCGAAGCTGATGCCGGTAGGAGCGCCGCCACTGGCGGCATGAGGGTGAAGGCCTCTCTCACAAAGCCACCCAGCCTCAATCGATAGTCTACCCAGCGCCGACTTCTTCAACACAATCGGTCGATCCTGGCCTTTCGATCTCGGTCCGAAAGCTGATTCGGTCGAGCCCTTCAACTCGGTTGCTTCCCTCGTATCCTCGCAACTGATCAATCCGGCGCCCTCGGCAGCACGCCCACGACCGCCCGCCCGCGCTCAGTTAGAGCGTAGGTGCTAAAGCCCGCCCACGCTGGCGCGGGCGCCCATTCGATCAGACCCTTGCGAATCAGTTCGTCGCGCGACTTGCTCGGCCGCAAATCGACGCGGCCGGTGTCTGGCCGAAACAATTGCAAAATCCAGATTTCATCGCGCGTCAGCATCCGCCTTCGGTCCACTCTCGGCGAGCGCCTACCAGCAATTTCGTTAGCGGAGCATCGAGCGCCGCGGAGGACTTGCTACTCCGGAGACCCCTCGCTCCGAAGTTCCTGTCCTAACGGGGCGTATCGACCGGCAACTGGCCGGTGTCTCCCACACCTCAGCGGGTGCGCACCGTGCGGAAATAGCTGGCGACATCACCGCCTCTGCCGGCCCACGAGGTGCATAGATTCCAGGCGACATCGCCGCTCGATCCGACATACTGGATATCGGTCTCGAGACCTAAACCAGCACATGAGTCGCCTGCGCCGCCTGCTGTGGATATCGTCACATCAATACAATCGATAGAGGCATCGGTATGGAGATCAATCCGATCTTTAAAGTCATTGACCCCAACAACGTGGCCGAGATCCTCGCAGTCGGTCCCTACAACTGCTCCTGTGCCGGTGGGCTCACAACCTTAACATTCACCCATGTCCAGCTAGATGCCGCCGCACTGTTCCAGTCTACGCCTGCCATGGAGCAGGTCGCGGTGGTTCGTGCTCGTATCGTTCTTCCAACGGAGAGCCTCCGGAATCTTCGTGATTCCCTCAACCAATTAATAGCTGGAGCTGATGCGCAGAACTCCCCCGGATACTCGGAAAGCGCAAATTGACCAAAGCAATCAGTTGCGCAGTCTGGTCCGACTGACCTGGCTTGCGATTGTCCAGAGGTCTCAGTCCGCTGTAATCCAATACTTACCCGGAAAACTTGACGCCGATGCGTCCAGGTGGGGGCGTTGAACTTGCTTCAGCGCTAGCGGTGGCGGGGCTGAAGTCCACGCCGCGTATGGGGCCATAGTCAGTCCCTAGCTATGAGCGCGAAAGCGCGAAGCGAAGAGCCGCACGCCATGGTGTGTGCGAGCCCACGGATTAGGGTATCTGGCTTCACGGCTGGGCGAGGAAGGCTCAAGTTGGCGCCCGGAACTAATTCGGCCAGATTGGATCAAAGGGCGGAGGGATGATCCGCCGAACGTGATCTGCAAGTATTTGAAATTACATTTTAAAATCCGATGCGATGTTCCGTATCCCAGCATTTGCCCCAACGCAGATGACATTCCGGGCCGAGCGCGCCGCCTTTCGAACCTTCGGACAGCTAGCTGTCGTTTCCAAGAAGGTTGTTCAGTCTTGTCCATGGCGACTTTCCGCCGAGGGCTCAGTGAGGGCGGGAGAGGTTGTAGTTGTCGGCCCATGGTCCGATGGCGGCCTGGCGCTCTGCCGAGCTCTGATAGGGTCTTGCATAGGCCCATTCGCGCAGGCTGGTCTGGATGAAGCGCTCGGCCTTGCCGTTGGTTCGCGGGGTGTAGGGCCGGGTGCGGAGATGGCGGGCGCCGGCCTTTGCGAGCGCGGCTGCGAAGAGCTTCGAGCGATAGGCCGAGCCGTTATCGGTCATCACCCGTTCGACCGTGGCGCCGAGACGGCCGAACCAGGCGAGCGCGCGTTCGAGGAAGGCCGTCGCGTCGTCCCGGTCGAGGCTTGGCAGAACTTCGACGAAAGCCAGCCGCGAGGCATCGTCGATCGCGACATGGAGGAGCCGGTCAGCCTGCCCGAACGTAGCTTCCAGGTGCCGGTTCGATCGGTTTCAGCCCGCCGGTACCGGGCCGGTAGGCGGGAACCTCCTCGGCGCCACGATGGGCCTCCATCCAGGCCAACCAGTGAGGCCACCACGACCCCTCGTGTTTTTCGGCGCCAGCCAGCCACTCCTGCGGGCTTTCGGGATAGTCGCTCCGTGTCCAGTAGCCATACTTTGACCGATTGCCCGGCGGATTGATTACCCCCGCGATATGGCCTGAGCCCCCCAGCACGAAGGTCGTCTCGCCGCCCAGAAGCTGCGTGGTTGGATAGATCGAGGTCCAGACCGCGATGTGGTCTTCCTTGGTGGCAAGCACGTAGAAGGGAACGTCGCTCTTACCGAGGTCGATGGGCGTACCGTCCATGGTCAAATGGCCGGGCTTTCGCAAGCCGTTCTCGATATACATCTTTTCCAGGTACCACAGCAGCATCGCGGCGGGCAGCCGAGTACTGTCGCTGTTCCAGAACAGTAGATCGAACGCGGGCGGCTTGCGGCCCATTAAATAGTTCATCACATGGAAAGACCAGATCAGGTCGTTCTCGCGAACCATCGAGAACATGTCCTGCAAGTGATGGTTTTCCAGGTAACCATTCTCAGCCATGTGCTCGCGCAGAACCTGAAGGCGGTCGCGGTCGATGAAGACGCCAATCTCGCCCACATCAGTGAAATCGACCATCGTGGCCAGGATCGTCGCTGTCGCGACACGCTTGTCGCTGCGCGCCGCCATCCAAGCCATTGTGGCCGCCACCAGGATCCCGCCGATGCAGAAGCCGAGGATGTCGAACTTTATTTCGCCGGTCGCCTTACCCATCACGTCCAGCGCCGCGAGTGGGCCGAGGCGCATGTAATCCTCGAAGCTCAGATGGGCGTGCGCACTCGTGGGATTCACCCACGAGATCAGGAAGACACTGTGGCCCTGCGCCAGCATGTAACGGACCATGCTGCTGTCCGGCTTCATGTCGAATATGTAGTATTTGTTGATCCAGGGCGGCACGAAGAGCAGCGGGCGCTTATGCTGCATCTCCGTCAGCGGCTCGTAATGGATGAGCTGCATCAGTTCGTTTTGCCAGATCACCTGGCCGGGTGTCGACGCCAGATCGCAGCCGACGTGGAAGGCTTTGGGGTCGTGGGTGGCGATGTCGAGCCTCCCCTCTCCGCGTTCCAGATCGTCCAGCAGGTTGCGGAATCCATCTAGCAAGCTGCGTCCTTCAGTTTCCAAGAAACGGTCACGCGCCGCCGGGTTCAACGCCAAGTAGTTGCTGGGCGAGAGAGCGCTGAGCAATTGCCGGGTATAGAAGCGGACGCGCAGGTTGTTCTTGCCGTCATGGGGCAGCGACCCGAGAAACTTCTCAGCCGCCCGTTCGATTGCCAGGTGGACGTCGCGCAACCCTCGGCTGAACGGTTCCGAACTCCAGCGACCGTCGCGGAAGCGTCGGTCACTGCTGTCCTCGCCCGGGCCGGACCAAGCTTCGAGCCAGGCGCTTGAGGCGTCCCTCCACAAGTTTATCTGGAATTCGGCCAGCGCCCAGGGATCTTTCAGGAGTTGCAGCGCCACCTGGGTGTAGGCGTTGGCTACCGTCTTGGCATCGACCACTGAGTAATCCTGCCCGGCAGCTTGTGCGACCGCCTTGGCGTGGCTCCACAGCGAAAGATCCAGCGCGCGCTGCATCAGCCCGACGAATTCGGCGGTTTGGTCGGCCATTCTCGACTGGTCCATCCCGTTCCCCTTGTCCACAGCCATGCTGCGCTCGGAAGCTTCTGCCTCAGTGCGAACAGAGTGGCAGAAAGTGCCCGATCGAGCGCGGCCCCGAATTCAGTTCATCAAGAATTCCTAGTCGGCCTCCTCGAGTTACTTGGGCGGCAGGGTGGCGCAATATCGGGGCGAAAATACAGGGACGTTTCATCAGAGGCCCGCGGGCTCCCAAGCTCAGAGGAGTCCGCGGCAATCTCGCCTCGGTGGCGGCGGGCTCGTCGGAGATCGGCGAATCGACGCAGCGCTGATGCCACTCATTGCGCCGCCTTCAATGCGCCAGTGATCCGGGAGCTATTCGTTCGTCTTTATTGGCACCTGGCCCTGCTCCATCACCAATGGACTGCGGGACAAGCCTCCGATGCGATCACGATCTTCGATCAGGGTATGGTCCAGGCGGTGGCCTCGCTCATCCTGCTCAGCGGCATAACCGACCGCGACCCTGTCGCACGCGCGCTCGACATCGTGCCGAAACCGGACCTGCTCATCCGCTTCGAGGCGCCACGCCCCCTCCTGGAGGTGCGCCTTCGGGATCGCTGGCAGAAGATCGGTCCGCTTCAACGCTACTTCGAAATCGATCTGCAAGGCAGCCTGGACCATGTGGACCATGTCGATCTGATTTCGGACATGGTCAGCGCACGCGGGCTCCCCATGAGCCGCATCAGCAGCATCGATGCCCCAAGCCGCAATCTGTCGATCGATCGGATCACCACCGAGGTGCAAGCCAGGATCCGCTGTCGCGGAGGAGCCTACAGCACGCGGTTATCCGGTGCTCTCACATTAAGGCATCGGCCCGAAAGGCGGCTTGCTGTTTTCGCGCGATGGCGAGGGCTCGGTGCTTCCATATTCTATCACGCCTGAGGACGCACTGCGTAGCATGCCGAAATAGTGGGAACGAAAGGCGGGGACGAGGGCCAGCGTCGGATAGAGCGGGTCTGTGAGTGTGCCGAGCCGGCAGGCGATGGGAGGAAGCAGCGTTTTCGAGGTCAGCTCAATCTCGAAATCAGGAAACAGGTCCTGGATGCGGCGCCGTGTCATGGCCCTGACATTGCGGTTCCAGGGATTGGGATAGCGCAGGTCATACCAGATGATCACTCCGTCCGGCGTCAGGACGCGGGTGATCTCGCGCGCTACGTTACTGGCCATGCCGGGGCTCAAGATCGAGGAGAACACCGTGAAAACCAGGATGAAATCGAAACGCTGGTCGGGAAACGGCACGTGCTCGGCATTCGCTTCCGTGAACGATACGTCCGGGCATTTCCGTTTGGCGGTTGCGAGGCTTTCCGGGAGCAGGTCGACCCCGAACAGACGGTCGTTGGGAAAGCCGTAGCGCTGCAACTGGTGGATCAGATCCCCTGTCCCGCAGCCCAGATCCAGGACCCGATAGCGCTTGAGGGGAGGGGTCGTTTCGCGATCAAGCAACCGGTACAGGGCGATATCGCGATCGCGCACCATGCGCAGGCGTCCGGGGCGTTTCTCCTTCTCCGGGTTTACGCGATCCCTGTCCGCATATTTCGCATAGGCGGATTTGAGGCGATCGACCTCGGCCGCCGTCGTGTGATCGCAGACATCGTCAGTGTGTGGACGCATTTGAACGACCGGCATTGCAATCTCCCAGGCTGAATCGCCGATTGCCTCTCGCCAGCAGATGCGCTCGGGGCCATGCCACCCTTTCCAGGCGTGGGGATCAATTGGAACCCTACCGACAACACAGCGAGCGGGACGACCGAACCGGCATCGTGCGTACCCATCGAGGCCTGGTCGCCGCTGAGCTCGAGCTCCCGCCTCATTCGGCCAGACGGTCATCGAGACGCCTGCGAGAGTTTGGAGGCCGCGACGCCCACGGTCGGCATCCAGGTCGCACGCTATGCGAGGGCTCCATTTGCCCGGGGCTTCGGTTTCAAAGGTCAGCTGCGCCCAAGCGAGCCAAGACTGTCTCTGGTAGGCGCGAGGCAAAGGCTCGACATCCTCCGAATGGAGGATGACCCGGCATTTCCAGGCCGTCCGAGTGAACATTCTCCCGTGGCACCGAGACGCCGTCCTGGCGCAATCGCTGCTGGCTTCGTTCATGCGAAGGATGATCAAGGCGGTCGCCGAATGTGCGGTGGCGATCGACGCCAACACCTATTCGGTGCCGTGGCGCTGATCGGCCAGCGGGTCCGGGTCACGGCCGGCGATGAGATCGTGCGCATCCATCATGGCGGGCGGGAGGTGGTCAACCATGCCGAGTTAAAGGGGCGTCATGGCCGGATCGTCGACGATGCTCATCTGGCCGCCTTAGTCGGAACGGCCGAGTGGCTCGTCTCGCTCCGCTAAGATCACTTCCGGATCGACGAGGCCGGCCGCCGCGAACTCAACGATCCGGGAGGCGCTGACGCTGTTTTGCGAGCGGGAGGTCGTGCGCTGCGATCAGCGCCGGATCGACATGTCCTTCGGGCTCGCGCGCTTTCCCTACGTGCGCGATCTCACCGGACTTCGACTTCGGGGCACACTTCTCGCTCGACAAGGCGCAGATCCGCGAGATCGCTACGGGACGATTCATCGCCAATGGCGAGGCGGTCCTGCTTCGGGGCCCGCCGGGCGTGGCCAAGACCCATCTGGCGGTCGCGCTCGGACGCGAAGCCATCGTCACAGGCTACTCGCTTCACGCCGGCGACGACGTTGGTCGCGCAACTAGCCAAGGCCTATGCCGAGGGGCGCCTCGAGGAGAGGCTCAGCCACTACGCCAAGCCGAAGCCACTGATCGTCGTTGAACGTGGCTATCTGCCGTTCGAGCTCGACGCCGCGCATCTGTTCTTCCAGCTGGTCAGCCGTCGTTAAGCTGGGCGCGATGCCGGTAACCTCCAACCGGGCCGTCAGAGAATGGGGCTCGGTCTTCGGCGATCCGATCGTGCGACAGCTATCCTCGATCGGCTCCTGCACCACAGCCACGTCATCACCATCCGCGGAGACAGCTATCGGCTCCGTGAAAAGCGTCGCAGCGGCCTTTTGCAAAAGGCTGCTGCGACGCATCAACCCGCAACCTCCTGAGAGGAAACGGCTTGGGGGTCAGTTCTTTATGACGGAATGGGGTCAGTTTCGGATGGCGGTGGACAGCATCGAATTTCTCGCGCGGTCAGCCGGCTCGAGTAACATGGGGCCGGCGGTCCACCTCTAGTGCAGCACGCCCGCGAGAGCTTGCGGGCCACCGCGACGATCACGCGCCTGCGGCCCTTCAGCCGGGAAAGCCGCGCGCCGAACTTGCGCAGTGGCGACGATTGTCCTCGACCGTTCATGATCGTGTTCGCGGCCAGGAACAGCGCCGAGCGCACCTCGGCATCGCCGGCTTTCGATGTCCGCCCCGGGTTGTCGCGCTCGCCTGACTGGTCGTGGTGCGGCGTGAGCACGAAGTGGGCCGCCACTGTTTTTGACCGCCGGAGCCGTGTCGGATCGTAGACGGCGGCCTTGAACGTCAATGGTGCGATGGAACCGACGCCTGACAGCGTCATCGCCCGCCTGGTTGCGGCACCGAGAGAGCCGAACGAACCGGACCATGGTCGCAGGTTTCGCTGCCACGCCCTCAGACCAAGGTCGGAGGTTTCGGCCCCAATGGGCACAGACCAGCGGCCCCCCAAAGGCACGCGCTGGTCCCGAAAATACCGTGACCTTGTCCTCTAACCACCTATACGTTGGTGGAGTTAATGTGCCCCTAATATTAATCCGCGTTTTGCAATTTGGGGTCCATCATGGCTTCGAGCTTTGTTGTCAATCTCGCCGATCTGAACAAGATTCTTGAGCAGATCAAGGTTGCTGAGCGTAATGTTGCGGGTGAAAGTCTTGTCGATATTATCGGTCAAGATGCATCCTTGCTGCCAATCGGCCTTAGAACGGTCGATGGCAGTAACAATCATCTCCTTCCAGGTCAGAGCCAGGCTGGCGCTGCGGACGGAATCTTCCCGCGGCTGCTGAC
>NZ_JBFTKS010000066.1:0-7335 GCF_056396065.1 Allobosea sp. 05T433
CAGCGTCGAACCGTCGTCTCGAAGACCTCGCGCAGCAGATCGCTGTCGCGGAAGCGACCGTGCCGGTTCTTCGAGAAGGTGGAATGGTCGGGCACATCCCCCTCCAGGCCAAGCCGGCAGAGATGGAGTAGGCGGGCGGTCGCGCCAGGACGAGAGTGCGTCGCGCGGTTTGACCCACAACGCCCTGCCATGGAGACGGTGATGGACTATTTCGCTGGCCTGGATGTGTCCCTGGATACCGTGAACGTCTGCATCGTCAACGACGCGGGCGATGTCCTGCTCGAACGGAAGATCGACGCCGAGCCAGCGGTCATCGCTGATCTGCTGGCGGGGTTCGGTCATCCCTTCAAACGGGTCGGCCTGGAAGCGGGCCCGACATCATCATGGCTTCACAGCGCGCTGCGCGAGGCCGGGTATCCCGCGATCTGCCTCGAATGCCGCCATGTGAAGGCCGGCCTGAGTGCGATGAGGAACAAGACCGACCGCAACGACGCGCGCGGGATCGCCCATCTTCTCCGCCTTGGATGGTTCAGGCAGGTCCACATCAAAAGCGACGAGGCACAGCAAGTGCGCATGGCGCTCGTCAGTCGTCAGCAGCTTTTGAGTAAATCGCACGATATCGAGAACGCAATCCGCGGCTCGCTGAAGGTGTTCGGGCTTCGCATCGGGATCGTCACGCGGAGAGCCTTCGAGGAGCGCGTCCTGGAGCTCGTCGCCGATCATCCAATCCTGCTCTCGATCACCGAGCCAATGCTGCGCGTCCGTCAAACGATGATCGAGGCTTTCGAGGAACTGGACCGCATGTGCCGGCAGTTTGCACGACGCGATCCGGTCTGCCGCCGGCTGATGACGATACCCGGTGTCGGGGTGGTCGTGGCGCTGACCTATCGCACCGGTGTCGACGCTCCCGAGCGGTTCTCGCGATCAAGAGACGTCGGCGCACATTTTGGCCTGACGCCGAGACGTTATAGCTCCGGACAAACCGACTTCGACGGTCGCATCAGCCGCTGCGGCGACGAGATGGTCCGCACCGCGTTGTACCAGGCAGCCCACGTCCTCTTCCATCACGGTCCCTGGTCGGCCCTGAGGTCGTGGGCGACGCGGCTGGCGAAGCGAGGCAGCGTGAAGGTCGCGAAGATTGCTCTCGCACGCCGGCTTGCCGTCGTCATGCACCGCATGTGGACCGACGGCACCGAGTTCCGTTGGTCAGCGACGCCCGGTTCGGCCGCCGCGTAGTGGGGAGGTTCACGTAGCGATCGACCTTCATAGTTCCGTCGCCGCGGCGGAGAAGAGCGCCTGGGAGGGTGCGAGGGTCGGACGAGCACGCATCGCTGGTTGCGATGGCACGGCATTCGCCGGTCCGATCGCGAGGCAGAGCTAGGCCGTTCGATCCTTCTCAACCCATCCTGTCCGCCGACGCAGTCAGCGTCGAGCATGCAAAGAAGCCTGAACTCGTCCGGGCGCTCCTGATCCACCGCGACACAAAAACGGAGTTGACACATGCCCGCCTAAAGAAACCAGCGATAGGCGAGGTTCAGATGGACTTCGTCGCAAAGCCTGCGCTCGGAGCGGATGCCGAAGCAGTAGCCGACGATCAGCATCCGGATCATCAGCTCGGGATCGATCGAAGGCCGGCCGGTGTCGCTGTAGAAGGGACGTAGATGCGCACGGATGCCGGACAGATCGACGAAGCGGTCGATCGAGCGCAGCAGGTGGTTGGCCGGGACATGCCGCTCAAGGCTGAACTCGTAGAACAGTGCCTCCTGCGCAACCGTCCGTTCGCCCATCATCGCGCCGCCCTCCGCCCAAGGACGACTGAATCAGAACCTCAGGCTCGCAGCAACACCGACTTCTTCAACAAAATCGGTCGAGACTGGCCTTTCGGTCTCGGTCGCAGAGCTGACGTTCGATAGGGCCCTTCAACTCGGTTGCTTCCCTCGTATCCTCGCAATGATCAATCCGGCGCCTTCGGCAGCACGCCCATGACCGCCCGCCCGCGCTCAGTTAGCGCGTAGGTGTTACAGCCCGCCCACGCTGGCGCGGGCGTCCATTCGATCAGACCCTTGCGGATCAGTTCCTCGCGCGACTTGCTCGGCCGCAAATCGACGCGGCCCCTGTCTGGCCGAAACAGGTGCAAGATCCAGATTTCATCCCGCGTCAGCATCTGGTTCCGGCTTTCGTTCCTCTCGCTGAGCGGTCTACCTGCGAACGTGATCGTTCGCCATCTTCTGTTTGATGCTAAGCCACTGTAAAGACTGAAGCGCATCGCAAGCACAGGGGTGTGTTTCGTCAACAGAATGGCGGAAACCAACAACGCGGCGGGATGAACGGGGTACCTAGCCGCGTCTTAAACTGAAGAAGCCACTACCCATGAACACTACGGCCTGCTAGCCCGCTCCGCGGCTCGACCACTCGAAAGAACGAAGGCTCGACGGCTTGCTATCAGCCGACGCTCGCGGCCCGGTTATGCCGGGAAGCAGCGTCTTATCTGCGGAGGGGACATGAGGACGACCGCCATCATCGCCGCGCTGGCGCTCGCTGTACTGGCGAACGCAGCCTCAGCGCAACATCAGCAGCATACCTTCCGTGACAGCTCCGGGCGCGTCACAGGCCGGTCAGTGACCGACAGCCGAGGCTCGACCACGTTCTACGATTCCATGGGCCGGACGACCGGGCGCGCGAGCACGGACAGCCAAGGGGTGACGACGTTTCGCGATTCCAGCGGCAGAACGACTGGGACCGCGACAGGCCCGCGACGCTAAAGGCCTAACAATTCGCGAGATCGGCCTCGCGGAGCAGAGGTGCGCGTTCCGGAACGCCGTCTACGATTGACGCCGTGGGATCGCACCGCCGAAGGAAAGATGGTTCCTCGATCTGGGGCTGTCGCTGGTCCGATCACGCCGCAGCATCAGATGCACCGCAGTCGCGATGAGCACCATCTCGACAACGGAAAGGTAGGAGGAGGCATGAAAGAAAGGGGCGACCGCCACAAGGACGGAAGTATCAAAGCCAAGGGCCACATGATGAGCGGTGAGCTTGAAGGGTACTGGGAGTGGTTCAGGCTGGATGGCAGTAAACTGCGTTCAGGCCACTTCAAGAGCGGAAAACAGGTTGGCGAATGGACCACCTATGACGCCACTGGCAAGGTCGTGAAGGTCACGAATTTCCCCAATTGAACAGCGCGAGTTGAAGGCCATGCGGGTCCGCTGCACTCAGTGTCAGGCCCGCAAGCGACATAGGCCCGCGATAGGAGGCACTGGTGCAGTCGCCGTTGAAATGCTGCCGGTAGTGCTCGCGCTGGATCTCCCAGCGGATCGCGGCGGCGTCGTCGCTGAAGCTGGCGGCGAGGGCAGCGGCTTCACGCTCGTGCTGAGCCTTGAAGGCTGCGATGGCGGCGGCGCGCTCCTCGGCACGGCGAAGCTCGCAGGCCTCAGCCTTCGCGGCCGCCCAGGCCTTGCGGAGCCAGTTGGAAAGCTGGGCGCGGCGCTCGGTGATGGTGCGGCACAGGCGCAGGGCGAAGCGGCCTTCGTGATGGGCGCGGCGCATGATGGCAGCCTTGTCGAAGGCGATGCGGCGATCGATGTTGTAGGCGAGCGGCATTTGCTGTATCTCAGTTGCTGACCTATAGTCAGGATACAGTCTATCTGTATCCTGTCAACAAAGGTTGCAATTGTAATACAGCTATGAGGTTGCGCTCATGATCCGTTTGACACCTCGCCTCCTCAAAGCCGCTCGAGCTCTGGTCGGCTGGCAGCAGGACCATCTTGCGGAGGCGTCCGGCGTCTCTAAATCGACCATCGGAGCTTTCGAGGCGAAGGATGAGACCGCGAAGCTAGCCACGATGAACAACAAAGCACTTGCTGAGACTCTGACGACGGCGGGCGTTCAGTTCATTCCGGAAAACGGCGGAGGCGCAGGCGTCAGGCTGGCAAAGCTTGGACGCGGCTATTCCGTCTCGAACGAAGACGCCGTTTCAATTGAGCAGCAGAAGGCCAATGCGGATGATGTTCGATCGGAGGCGGCCGAGGCTGTGGACCGTGTGCTCGCTGACACCAATGCGACAAAGGATGAGAAGGCCGAACGTCGGGAAGCGCTGACAGAGGAGCCGGCAGTCATCGCAGCAGCGCGAGGCAAGGGGCGGGGGCGGAAGCGCTAACCCCACCCTCGGCTCGTCGGGACATGTGGGCTCGCCCCAGCTATCGCAAAACGTCTGCGACAGCTCGTTTTACGAGCGAGATCTGCTGGGAGGATCGACTACCGGACCACCAGTGCAGGGATAGTTGTACTTGCCAGCACCTCAGACGTCTGGCTCCCGAGCACGACTTTCTGTATGCCCCGTCGGCCATGAGAGGACATCACGATGAGGTCGCAGCCCTTGAGCTTGGCCAATCGGACGATTGCCGCGGCCGGAGAAACATCGATCTCGTGTTCCAGATCTACCGTGACGCCGTGTTCGGACGCGCGTTGCTCTATGGAGGTAATGCGTTCCTTGATGAACTCATCAATCTGCTGACGGGCTGCAGGTGCCATCTCCGGACGCAGGGGCGCCGAAACGGTCAGAACGGTGACTTTCGCCCCGAGCGGCTTGGCGAGCGCCAAGCCGTGTTCAAGACCCTTGCGAGCAAGTTCGGAGTCGTCGGTGGCGATCAGAATGTGTTTGTACATTTGCCCTCTCCGGTAGGAAATGCGCCGGCATCCTGGATGAAATTGATCGGAAGAAGCCGTCGGCCTGATGGTCCCGATACTGCCAGTCCTTCCTGTCGCTGTATCTGCTCGATGCCGTGGCTTTTGTGAGGGCCCGGGCGCCCTCGGCCAAGTTGGTCGCGGGTGTTATTTTCGATGGCAATATTGCATAATCCGGCGCGCTTTATGATTTGATTGATTGCAGATTTGCCATCGTGAAATTGACGCTTGGATGCGTCCTGGAACGGGAGCGCCTGAGCCGAGGCCGCAGGGGCGCTCTCCTGATGACCCTCGCCGCCGTCGGCTTCATCGCATGGATCGTCGCTAGAGGTTTGCCGTGATGCCTGCAAATGCAGAACGAAAACAGGGCGGCAGCAAGTTCAAGCCGGGCCAGTCGGGCAACCCGGCCGGCAAGGCAAAGGGCACCCGACACAAGGTGACGCTTGCCATTGAAGCTTTGCTGGAGGGCGAGGCCGAGGCGCTCACACGCAAGGCGATCGAGTTGGGACTGGCCGGCGACATGACTGCTCTGCGGCTCTGCATGGATCGGCTCGCATCTGTGCGTCGCGACCGGCCAGTCACCCTTGACCTCCCCAGGATCGAGACGGCGGCCGATCTACCCAGCGCGACGCAGGCCATCCTGGAGGCAGTCGCAGCGGGGGAACTTACTCCGTGCGAGGCAGCCGAACTAGGCAGGCTGGTGGATGCCCATGCCAGGGCCATCGAGGTCACCGATCTGCACCGCAGGCTCGAGGCACTGGAAGAAGGGCGGGCATGACGAAGCCCAGCAACATGACGCGACTGTCGGAGCGCATTGCGAAACTGGAGACAACGCGCGCCATGAACCGTGTGCAGTATGTGGTCAGCAACCGTCCGCCAGGCGATGAGTATTGGACGGCGATTGGGATTACCGAGGATGCCATGCAGCCGGGTCGATGCCTGACGGAGGAGGAATGGCAGGCCAAGTTCCGCCGCTGAGCCGGGCGCCGCTTCAGGCGCATCACAGGGCGTCAAGGGCGCGGCCAGGGCCACCAAGGGCGCAAAGGCCCTGTGACCTGGTGGTGGCCTCGGAGGCGAATTGCCACCCCTCGGCGCGGGTCTTGCCCAGGATGTCGAGCAGAAGGTTGCCGAACGCGCCGCGCTCCAGGCCAAGGCACCCATGGGCAAGGCCGCCGACATCGACAGAGCGACTCTTCGGCTACTCCCGCCTGCACGATGCCCCCCAGGTGCCGCAGTTCGATCTGCCGCGTTATGAGCCGCCGCGTGGCGTCCCGGCCAGGGTCCAGGATTTGATCGCCAACCTGCAAATCCGCAGATGCACGAGTACATCAGCAAGGCCGCCAGCACGACAATGCAGGCGACATGGTCGTCGCCGCCGCCTACTTCCTGTCCCCAGGGGCTCGCCAGGCGGCTAAGGGCGGCAGGGCCGCGCTCAAGGTAGCAGCGTCCTGCGCCGAGGCCCGCATCGGGGACAACTGCGGGCCAGGCCTCGACCGCCTCGGCACGCCGACCTATCACGCGGGCCGCGGTCTTGCCGCACCTGGGCGACGGTGCCCGGGCCTAAAACACCCCATCCCCGTCGAGGAGATGAGCGCGGGCGTCATCTCGAGGCGACCTCGCGCCGAGACGGATCATCGACCCGTAGGAACTACAGGGCGCCATCCTGACGCCGGCCCTCGGCGACACCCTCATCACCCCGGACGGCGGCAGGGGCGCGAAGATCACGGTCGAGGCCGCGCACACCCTCCAGTAAAGCCGCCCCGGGATCCGTCCGCATCAAATCGGCGGGGATAGGTGCGGACAGGCGGGATCCGCCGAGCTTCGACGCCTGCCCGACCCCGTGGCGACCCCGCCTAAACCCCGGCCGACCGCCCGCCACCTCCCCCTCACCCCGCGTAACCCCTTGATAACCCTCGCTTTCCTTAGCGCGTCCCGGTTGTGCGATCGAGGCGGGGCAAGACGACATTCCTGCACGGCAGGACCGCGCGACTAGTCAAATTATGCAACAATTCCAAGGGGCTGACCCCCCAGGGATCCCGGCTGCCTCCCTTACCCAGATCACCAGCTAAGTCATTGATTTCATTGGGAAATTTTTGAACGACTATGTGCCTTTTCGAGCGCCGCCGCGCCCGGCCCCGGAGAGAAGCCTTGTTTTAGGAATGCCCCCCCTGGCCCCTGAAAGCGAAGGTTGGGCCTGGAGGGCCCCGTCGAGCCTCAGGAGGCCCGTGGCGGCCGTTTGAGTTTGGCCGGCGCGTCTTGTGAGGCTTGGGATTAGGGCTCCGAGGGCCGAAATGCTAGGAAATGGACGCCCATCCTCACCCGCAGTGACCGCCTCAAGTTGTATCGTAAGCTGGCTGGTCGGCTGGAGCGGGCACAGTGCGCGTTGCAGCGGTGTCCGATCGGATCAAGCGGGACGCGCCCTATATCTTATGAAGGGCGCGTGGCTCGACGGCGGGCGACGAGATGCGCAGTGCGCCGATACGTGCTACGCTCGCAAATTCGGGAGAAGGAAAATGAGAATGCTGCGAGGTGCTTTCCGCCGTTGTGGTGTCATCACAGCTATCGCGTTCTCTGCTGCAATGTTTATCTCTGATGCCCACTTCAACGTTGCTGAGGCACAGAAGGCGCGGGCGGAGGATCTTGCTTGCGGCA
>NZ_JBFTKS010000067.1:0-6394 GCF_056396065.1 Allobosea sp. 05T433
GTAGGCCCTCGTGCGAGGGGGCAGCGACAGGTTCATCCGTGTCGGCGAGTGTGCGCAGGCATGATGTCGCGACCATGGGCATCCTCCGACGGCAGCGTGCCAGAAGGATGCAATGTCCGCCATGGCCCTGTGGGCCAAATTCACCGTCAGCGGAAGTCGCGCGTCTTGACCCTGATCGGATCAAGTTCGAGGGCTGGATGTGGCATTTTGCATGGAACCGTATCTGCGCGAAACGATCTGTAATGCTTCATCCGGCAGCAGTCGCTGAATTCCCTTCGACCCAGCTGGTCGACACCGCCAAGCTGCGCTGGCGGATCGAGCGAGACCATCAGGAGCTCAAGCAGGAGCTGGGCCTGGGTCACTACGAAGGCCGAGCTTGGCGGGGTTTCCACCACCACGCCAGTCTCTGTATCGCCGCCTACGGCTTCCTGGTCGCTCTGAGGAGACGATTCCCCCCTCAGCTCCAGCTCGCGCCCAGGGCCGCCAAACACCTGGCCTTCCCGACGGTTATCGACCGCGGGGATCCTCCCGGTCCGTACCGAGCGGCATGTCCCGACCTCGATCCCGATCCTCAGGCGACGCCTGACCGTGGCCATGGCCAACCGTCTGCAACGATGTCCATGCTGCACAAGTTCCATGGACGCTCAGCGACAGACACGCAATTTATGACGCAGTAAGATTAGAAGCGGCTCCCATTTTTCCGCATCGGCAGGGCGAGTTGGCCGAGCCGGATCAGCAGAGGGAGCGCACTGGGTCACTGCGCCTGACCGTGAGGCGCGGAGGTGGCCAAGAGCAAGTCGTCGATTGCCTTCTTGAGGGATAGGAGCCCTTCACGGCTACTCTGAAGCTGGCACGAAACGACCGGGACGATGGGGACGGTCTGGTCGCGCATCACGGTGGGGCGACTGGTAATCAAAACGATGCTGTAGAGGCCGTTCCCGTGCAGGAGGCCGCCGACGCCGTCGAAGGCTATCGTCGCTGCCCCATAGTCGACGGCGGCAGGCCTTGAGGTCTCCTCGGATGTGGCCAAAATCTAACCCC
This sequence comes from Allobosea sp. 05T433, assembly GCF_056396065.1. Taxonomy (NCBI): domain Bacteria; kingdom Pseudomonadati; phylum Pseudomonadota; class Alphaproteobacteria; order Hyphomicrobiales; family Alloboseaceae; genus Allobosea; species Allobosea sp. 05T433. The sequence goes on from NZ_JBFTKS010000067.1 coordinate 1,042, forward strand.
TTCCCCCTTATCGGAATATTGCCTGACCCTGCCTCACGGCTAGGATTGCAACCGCGGTCCTGAAGGCCAAGCTCGGGGCGCGCGACAATGCGCGCGACAAACGTCTTGACGGTCACACCAAAATTAGAAGCGGCGGCTTGGCCCGCGACGAGCATCATCCCGCCAGCCACAAGTGCGCGCATCCAAGTCTCCCCCTTTGGCGAGTGTGCGGACTAACAGGTGTTTCGGGAAGGGGCTAAAGGGCGCGCCTTTCGCTAGACCGACGTCCTATGAACGAGGGTTGCCCTGCMCGTGGAATGGAGGGACCCACGTGTTGATGGCTCTCCTTTCATCCTATTGGGTGGCTCCCCAATCAAATTGATGGCGGGCTCCTGAAGCGATTGAATATTCGAGATACGCAGGGTCACGCAGGACGCCGATTCAGGGGGCAAATTGGATGCCTATTCACAGCAGGGTGGGCTCTCCATCATATCGTCCGTAGCTGTCTTTGGTTGATAAAGGCCTCGTACGCTAAGGTCGAACGAAACATGAACGAAATCTCCTGTGTCTCGCGACTTCCGCGGCAGGGCGTCTGATCCCAGTGGATAACCGTGCCAGCTCGGCAACATTCACCGGTAGTTGGTGCTGCGTGCGGGGTTGAGCAGTGGCAAGGCGCAAGATTCTCAAAGCTCAGGATCGACGGGAGCTTTTAGACATTCCTGCCGATGAGGACAGCCTGATCCGACGACGGCGGTCGATTGCACGGCGCGCAATTGTCGCGTGACCTATTGTGAAGCCAGCGCTCGACCCATTCGGCAGATATTGCCAATAACCGTTCATTAATAACATGAGATTTAGCTGAGAATACCGAATCGTAGGCTATCTGTATTCACGAACCTGTACGGAGGTAGTGGATGACGGGGCGCGACTACTTAACGACTGACCCAGCACTGGCTGAATTTTTGTTGCACCCGGTTTCCGTCAGCGTGGGCGCGCCACGACTTGCAACGACTGCCGAGCGGATTATTCAATCTCCCCAATGGATGAAGCGCCGGCGCGTGCATGAGACGACGCGGCTCTTAGCTTGGCTTTCAGCCATTGTTGCTAGCGCAGTCTGGCTCTCGGCACCGCCCGCCTACGCTCAATCCGCGTGCATAGGGTTTAGTGGAAACGGAGGGGTTACCCAGATTGGCCCGCCTCCATGTACCGTCGGCAATATCCTTGTCGGCTTCGGGACGGCGATCACCGCCACGCTTGGTGCCAATGTGACCGCGAACGGTTCGGTGACGGCCCGGGGGTTCGGGACCGGAATTGATGCCGGCACCAATTCGATCGTCATATTGAACGGTCCGGTGACAGCGAGTGGCCTGGGGTTGGGTGCCAGCAGCGGAGCACGGATCGAGGCCAACGGAATCGTGTTGAGCAATGACGGCGGTGGCGGAGCCATCGCCATGCAGGCCAACGGCGGGACCATCATCGCACGCGCCGTTACTGTGAATTGGCCCAATGGCGGTGGTCAAAGTCTCGTGCAGGCCCTGGCCGGAGGGCTGATCGAGTTTACGTCCGGCTCCTCGATCAACAATCCCAATGGCGGTATCCCGTCCGCCTTGCTCGCTGACGGCGCGGGCAGCCGCATCATTGCCGATGGCCTGCTCGTTTTCATGGGCAACGCCGGCGGCATCACCGGGGCCAAGGCACAAAATGGCGGCAGTATCAGCCTGACCGGAGGCAGCAGGATCACCTTTTCAGGCGGCGGCGGAAGCAGGGGCCTGGTCGCGTCCGGCGTCGGCAGCACGATCAACGCCCAGGACCTCACAATCACTGCCACCAACGGTGGCGGCGACGACATCGGCGCCCGCGCCGAGGCGGGCGGCCAAGTGCATTTCGTCGGCAGCACGGTGAACGTCACGGGTGCGGGTGGCGGCGAGAAGGGCCTGCAGGCGATCAACGCCGGTAGCGTGATCACCACCCAGAACACCAACGTCAGCGTCAGCGGAGGCGGCGGCAACTCGGGTTTGAATGCCGACGGTGGTGGCCGCATCGAAACGACGGACGGCGTGGTTATTGTCATCAACGGAGTCGGCGGCCGGATTCAGAATGGCGGCAGCGCCACCATGACCGGCACCGATGTCACCGCCTCCGGCATTGGCGGGGTCGGCTTCTCCTTCGACAGTGGCGGAACGAACCTGCTGCGCTACAGCAACGCGGCAATTCAGGCGAGCGATGCCTCATTTTCTGTCCAGGCGGCGATTGCGGACATCGGGCTCGTCAATACGATCGCGATCACGAACAACAATACCCTGCTGGCGACAGGCGGGGGCGGCAGCACAACGTTCAACGCGCAAGGTTCGACGCTGCGAGGGGTCATCACCACGCCGGCAGGCAATACCAGCAATGTGACGCTTACTCAGGCCACTGCCTGGACGATGACGGGCAATTCGACCGCAACGAGTGTTACCAACGACAACAGCCAGATTATCTATAGCCCTCCCACGGGGGATTTGACGCAGCTCGCGAGTTACAAAACGCTGACCGTGAGAGACTATGTTGGCAGGAGCGGAACGCTCGCTCTCAACACCTATCTCGGCTCCGATGGCTCCCCCTCTGACCGCTTGGTCATTGATGGTGGTCGGGCGAGCGGGACGTCATCGCTGCTGATTTCGAATACCATTGGGCCGGGCGATCTGACCCTAGGAAATGGCATTCTCGTCGTAGATGCCATCAACGCGGGCACGACGKATGCAGGTACATTCGCGCTAGGCAGGCCGGCTATTGCAGGGCCGTACGAATATGCCCTCCTACGGGGCAGCGTGGACAATTCAGGACCTCAGAATTGGTATCTGCGATCGGACTTGCAGCCCGATCCAACGCCACCAGGGCCCGACCCGACTCCAATCCCGCCTGGGCCGGGCCCGACACCGGCGCCGCCAAGCTCGGGTATTCCGAATTTCCGGCGAGAAGTCTCGCTGTTCGCCGCGCTTCCGGCGATGGGGCTGATATATGGCCGTACCCTGATCGACAGCCTGCACGAACGGGGCGGCGAATTGCACCCGCTCGCGCTGCCGCCGGTCAGCGAGGAGCGGACGATCTGGTGCAAGAATCCGGAGAAAAACTTTCGCTGCACCACCACCGTGCAACTTCCGGTCGGCGCCAGCGTCCCCGGCAGCTCCTATGCTTCGGCCGGCTGGGCCCGGATCATCGGCCAGCACGGCAACCAGGACGGTGGCCCCTGGGGCATCTACCGCAACGGCCCGAACTACGATTACGACATGTACGCCTTCCAGGCCGGGCTCGATCTCTATCGCAGCCTCGGCACTGACGGCAGCCGCAACCACGCCGGCCTCTATGCCGCGATCGGACGGATCGAAGGCGATGTCACCCATTTCAACGGCATCAAGGCCGGCACCAACACCATCGACGGCTATTCGCTCGGCGCCTACTGGACGCATTTCGGACCGTCCGGCTGGTATCTCGACGGGGTCGTGCAGGGCACCTGGTACGCTGCAGAGGCTGACTCAAAGCGCTTGTTCAAGTTGAAGCGCGATGGTTTCGGCTTCGCGGCCTCGCTCGAGGGCGGTTATCCGCTCCAGCTAGGCAACGGCTTCATCCTTGAGCCACAGGCACAGATGATCTACCAGACCCTGGCCAACGGATCCGGCCGTGACGAGGCGGCGCTGGTGCGCTTCAGCGATGCCGATTCTCTGGCCGGCCGCATCGGCGCCCGCCTGGCCAAGAGCTGGACGCTGGAGGAGGATCCGCGCGCCAAGCCCCGCCTGCTCACCGCCTGGCTGAAGGCGAGCCTCTGGAACGAGTTCCTCGGCGATCCCAAGACCTCGTTCTCCTCGGCCACGGGGCTGATCCCCTTCCACGCCGATCTCGGCGGCTCCTGGGCCGAACTCAGGACCGGTGTCGACGCCCAGATCAGCAGGAACACAGCGCTCTACGCGTCGGCCGGTTACTCGATCGGGCTCAATGGCCGCTCGCGCGCCTATGACGGCCGGCTTGGGATCAAAGTAAGTTGGTAGCGCAAGCTGTGAGCGTCCCTGAGACCGTTGCTGAAGGGGCAAAGCGATCGACGCTACATCTAAAGGGCGAGTGCGGCCAGCGCGTCACCTGGTAGGCGCGGGCGTCTGCGGGGGAGCTTCGCGATTGCACCAACCCGGCTGTCCTTACCCTGTCTTGCCTTCAGTCGAGTTGCCCGGAAGCGGACCCTGCAGATGTCGGTGACGGGCCGCCAGGCTAGGATGATTTAATTTCCGAGTTGGGTCGTTTCCGGAAAGGGCGACGGCGGACCACCAACGTCCGGGATGGGAGCCGGCCGGATTGCATCAAGGCGTTCCGTTCGGCGCGCCCAGTTCCTCATCGACCTCGCCCTCGAAGGCGCGCTTCTTCCCCACGATGAAGCGTCGGTAGCCTTCAGGGCCGATCTAGGCATTGACACCCGCCGTCTCGGCACGTTTCCGCTTGCCGATCGGGACGGCATCTCCTCAGTCGGGCTGAGTTTGCGGTCCGGTCGGCAGGAGCTTTGCCATTTTCCTGAGGTTCTGGACGGTGGCTACGACGAGAGCGGACGTCGTTCCCCAAGCAGACATGCGATGGAACCGGACGTGGTAATGGGCTACCTTCCAAATTGGCTTCCCAAGAAGCTGTCTCCATTGGACCTTAAGTCCTACGTCTACATAGTTTTCGAGATGGAGACCCGGGAGCGATCAATGCGGTGTACCCGATATTCGAGCGCGGTTGTCATTGGCCTTGTAGCGAGCAGCCTGGTTGCAAACGTGAAGGCGGCAGAGGGCCCCTTAGTCACCTATCAAGGAGCCTGGCTCGCGGACGACCTCGCTTGTGGAGACGTATTCACGCCGGGGCGTAAAGGAATGATGTTCAAGGTCCCTACGGAGCTATTCGTCCCTGCCTTCATTATCTCCGGGGATCGCATCAGCACGCCTTGGACGGCCTGCCGGATTGGCGCCGTCAGCCGCATCGGCGACCGTGATAACCTGTCACTATTCTGCGTCCACTCTGTTACCCGCACCCAGTCCTCCGCGATCCTAGCAAAAGGGTCAGACGGGCGCTTAAAGCGCTATTCCAACGCCAGCGATCAAACCGGCAGCAACTACAGGCTCTGCAGTAAATAGGCCTCCGGAGGTCTCAGTGTGACACTGACAGACCGCCGGTAAGCAGATCTTCGGTTGGTGCTTTATGCCCCCGGCTTCGCGGGGATCGCCCCTTAGGGGACCTTCGACGATGCATGCAATGGGGGCTTGATGGCCTGAGCGACCGCTGCGGCGATCTTCTGCGCTACGCCACTTTCGAGATCGATGATGTTCCCGGAATGCAGGTCGGCCTCGTAAATAGCGGACCAGCGAATGGCGGC
>NZ_JBFTKS010000068.1:0-9053 GCF_056396065.1 Allobosea sp. 05T433
AGGAAATCACCTGCCCACACCTTCACTCCTGCCGCTCTCGCGCGTCAGGGCTTTTTGGCGAGAGCGAGATTGTAGGCATCGAAGGCCTGGCGGTAGCCACGCGCCACCGCGCGGGTAGCGCGGCCGATCTGGCTGTAGACCTCGTCGTCAAGATTGGCGAAGGAGACGCGCACCGACCAATCGGGGGCGTGGAAGCCGCCGCCGTTCAAGAGCACGATGCCGTGGTCCTCGGCGAGGCGGAAGACGATGTCGAGCGGATGGACGTGCTCCTTCATATAGCTCACCACCTCGGGGCCGACATATTTATTCGCCCAGAACTCGAAATCGATCAGGCCGTAATAGCGATCATGCAGGGGRTTGTCGGGCACATCGATGCCCAATCCTTCGATCATCCGGTCRACGCGGGACTTCACGATATCCATGCAGGTCTTTTGATAGAGCTTGGCCTCGTCCATCATCTCGGACAGCGAGAACATGGTCATCATCACCTGCTGCGGCAGCGACAGGCCGGCCGTGTGATTCAGGGCGATGTCGCGGCTGTCGGCGACGATGCGGTCGATCAGTCTCAGTTCGCGCGGCTTGAGCGTGATCGGGCCATAGCGGGTATCGAGCACCGTCAGGATCTTCTCCGGATGGTTCGCGATCGCCTTGTCCARGATRTTGTCGCGGTGRATGGCGATGACGCCGAGCCGCCAGCCGGTGCACCCGAAATATTTCGAGTAGGAGTAGACCCCGATTGTATTCTGCGGGAGCGCGCCGAGCAGGCCACGGAAACCCTTGACGAAGGTGCCGTAGACGTCGTCGGTGAGGATGATCAGGTCGGGACGCTTGGTCTGGACCARTTTCACGATCTTGGCGATCGTCTCCTCGCTCAGGGCAACGGCATAGGGATTGCCCGGATTGACGACGAAGAAGGCCTTGACCTTGGGGTCTTCAAGCTTCTTGAGTTCCTCGTCGGTGAACTGCCAGCGGTTTTCCTGAGGCGCGGCCACCGAAACGATGTTGAGGCCGTAATCCTCRAGATGCGGCATTTCGAGATAGGGCGTGAAGATCGGGGTCGCCAGGGCAATCGTGTCGCCCGGGTTCAGGAGCCGGTTGGCCTTCAGCGACTTGAAGATGTAGCACATCGCYGCCGTTCCGCCYTCGACGGCATAGAGGTCGAACTGGCCGGATGGGTGCGGCTCCCCGCACATCGCCCACATCAGGTATTCATGCACGATGCGCTCATTGTGCACGAGCATGCGGTCAGGCACCGGATAATTGTCGCCAATGATCGAGTCGACGAGCTCGTGCACGAAGGCGTCTGGTTTGAAGCTGAACTTATTGATGGCAAAGGCGACCATCTCTCGGAGGAAGGTGGCGCCGGGCGAGTCCTTGTGATCGGCGAGCCAGTCCTCCAGCCGCTCGGCAATACCCTCGGCCTTGGGCATGCCGCCAATGCCGGCGGCCTTGTGCATCACGCGCCTGCTTTCCGTGATCGCAAACTGCCCGAGCAGGAAGAAGCCCTCGCGCGGCGTCATCGCGACCCAGTTCGGATTGCCGCGGCCGGCGTTCAGAAGGGCGATCGAGGAGGTCTGCGCGGTCTGTTTAGCGAGACGGATCAGTTCGTCCTTGATCTCGAAGGGGCTGAGGGTTGCGAAACTGCGTAACTTSACCAGGTCCATGGCATTTCCCCATGTTCTTCATGTGCAACGAATGCGTCAGTACGTGTCGCCGTTAGGTCAGCAGCATGATGATCACCATGCCCCAGATCGTCAGAAGGGTGTTTCCCACCGCATAGGTCACGGTGTAGCCCAGAGCCGGAACCTGGCTTCCTGCGGTCTCGCAGATCATGCCGAGCGCTGCCGTAGTGGTGCGGGCGCCGGCACAGGCCCCGAGCAGAATGGCCGGATCGAACCGGAATATGTATTTGCCGGCGAACATCGCCAGGATGAGCGGGATCGCGGTGGCCAATGCACCCCAGAGGAAGAGGCCAAGGCCTTGCGTCTGCAGCCCCTTGACGAAGCCGGGGCCGGCGGAAATTCCGACGCACGCGATGAAGATGTTCAGGCCGACCGAGTTCATGAACCAGACGGTGGAACTTGGGATGCGGCCGAAGAGCGGGCGCACGGAGCGGAGCCAGCCGAAGACCAGGCCGGAAATCAGCGCGCCGCCGGCTGTCGAGAGGGTCAGCGGGACACCGCCGACCTTGAACACGAGAGCGCCGACCAGGGCGCCAAGCGTGATGGCAGCACCGATGAAGGCGACATCGGCGACGTCGCTGGCCCGGTCGGGATGGCCGATGACCTTGCCAACGGCGGCAATGTCCTGGGTCCGGCCGACGATCGTCAGGATGTCGCCACGCTGGATCACGGTGTTGGCGAGGATCGGGATACTGGTRGCGGTCGCGCCCCGCACGATCTTCCGGAGGAAGACGCCGCGCGCCTGCGGCATATGCGAAATCTCCGCGAGCGTCTTGCCGTCGACATCCTTGCTGGTGACGTAGACGTCGACACCCTCGGCCTTGACGTCGAGGAGCTCGGCATCTTCGACCTCTTCGGCGGCCTGGCCGATCAGGTTGACGAGAACCTCCCGCGGGCCGGCAATGGCGACGATGTCGCCCTCCTGCAGAATGGTATCGGTGGTCGCGTCCTCGATGATGCCATTGCGGCGGATGCGTTCGACGAAGACCCGCGCATCGGGAACCAGCGCCTCGGCATCGACTGCGCGCATGCCGACAACCCTGGCGCCGCTTCGCACCTTGAAGGCGCGCAGCTCGAAGCGCCGCCAGACAGAACCCGGGCCGCCAAGCTCCTTGTCGCCGCCGAGCCGCGCCTCATAGTCCTTGCAGGCCTGGACGAGGTCGATGCCGAGAAGCTTGGGTCCAAGCTGGGCGAGGACGACGGCCGATCCGACTGTGCCGAAGATATAGGTCACCGCATAGGCGACGGGCATCGCGTCGAGSMATTCCTTGGTCTGTTCCGGCGAGAGACCGAGGCGATTGATCGCATCGGTCGCCAGGCCCATCGAGGCCGAAATCGTCTGCGAGCCGGCATAGAGGCCCGCCGCATAGCCCGGATGGTAGCCGGCGATCTTTGCGATGATGACCGGTATCGCGAGGCAGAACACGGTGACGACGACCGCAAAGATCGCCTGGGGCGCGCCGTCCTTGGCGATGCCTCGCACGAATTGCGGGCCAACGCCGTAGCCGACGGCGAACAGGAACATCAGGAAGAACGTCGATTTGACGTTCGGGGAGATCGTGATCCCGAGCTGGCCGATGAGGACGGCCGCGATCAGCGTGGAGGTGACCGCCCCGAGGCTGAAKCCCTTATARGCGAAGCCGCCGACATAGTATCCGATCGCCAGGGACAGAAAGAGCGCGATCTCCGGATAGCTGCGAAGCGTACTGGCGAACCATTCGAACATGCCGATCTCCCTATTTGGCRGCSCMGARCTGCCGCGCWTTCGCTGGCAAGTGAGCTAGGMAGCCCGCGGTTTCTTGCGGGCTGTTTCGTGATTGGCGCTCTTCTTCCCGGCGAGCACGTCCGTTCTGAGCAGTTTCAGGCCCTTGGCCTTCTCGTAGCCATGGATCTCCTTCACATCGAGCTTGCGCATGAAGGTGATCGTTTCGTGCGTGATGACCTGGCCGGGCACCATGATCGGGAAGCCGGGCGGGTAGGGGATCACGAAATTGGCCGAGACCATGTCCGGCCCGTCCTTGAGGCGSCGGTCGCATTCRGGGCTGTCGATCGGCACATACTCGCACTGCTTCTCGGAATAGGCGGCGAAGAATGCGGTGCGGATGTCCCCTTCCGGGGTCTTGTCACCTGCGTCCTGCCGGAACGTTTCGTGGAAATGGCTGAAATTCGGCAGATCGGGCACGTCCTTCATCAGCGCCTTGACSCGCGCTGCGAAGGCCGTCTGCTCCGCCTCGCCACCGTGCTTGAGCCTTGTATCGATGCTCCTGCAGATCTTCAGGAGCACGCTGATCAGAAGCGCGACATCGCTGCGCGTGTTGTTGATGTTCGATTGCAGCAGAACCGAGTTTCGCGAGGTCTTGTTGAGCTGGATGTTGTATTCGGAGGCAAGCAGGCCCTTGAAGCTGGTACCATCGAAGCCAGCCGTGCCGCAGACCAGGGTCATGCGGGTGGGGTCGAGGCAGAACTCATCCTCGCGCATGCTGCGCAATTGATCATCCCAGCGCGTTCCCGGAGCCAGGAAGTCGACGAAGCCGCTGGAGCGGTACTCCTTGGGCACCATCCCATCGGCACCGACGATGCTGAAATACTTGGAGATCAGCGGATGCGAGTTGATCTCGCGGCGAATGTCGAGAGCRATCTCGATGGCGTTCATGACGAGGCCGTAGCCTTCGAGCTCCATCTGGCGACGGGCGACATCGAGGCTTGCGATCAGCTGCTGGTTCGGGCTGGTCGAGGCATGGGTGAAGATCGCCTCGTGGAACTGGGCCTCGATCGTGTGGAAATCGACATCCTTCACCAGCACCATGGAGCCCTGGCGGATGGCCGACATCGACTTGTGGGTCGAGTTGGTCTGATAGACCCGCAGGCGAATGGCGCGCGGATCGGGAATGAGGCGCGTCTGCAGCAGCTTSTCGGCTGAAGGCGCATTRCCGAGTTCGGCGCGCTGTTTCTCGAACTGTTCGACTGCTCCGGGCGTCTGCGCCCAGGCTTCGATGTCGSYGGCTGCGCCCATGCCGGTCCGAGGYCGGAGGAAGGGCGACCAGCGCGCGAAKCCGAACCAGGCTTCATCCCAGAGGAAGATCAGGTCTGGCTTGATCGCCAGGCATTCCTCCATGACGCGCCGCGTRTTGTAGATGTGGCCGTCGAAGGTGCAGTTGGTGAGATCGAGCATCTTCACCCGGTCGAGCCGACCTTCGGACTTCAGGTCGAGCAGCGCCTTCTTGATGGTGCGCAGCGGGACCGCGCCATACATCGAGAATTCCGCCATCGGGAACGCTTCGACATAGAAGGGCTGAGCCCCGCTCAGCACCAGCCCGTAATGGTGCGACTTGTGGCAGTTGCGGTCGAGGATCACGATATCGCCGGGAGCGACCAGCGCCTGCAGAACCATCTTGTTCGAGGTGCTGGTTCCGTTGGTGACGAAGAACACGTGCTCGGCGCCGAAGGCCCTCGCAGCCATGTCCTGTGCCCGTTTGATGTTGCCCGTGGGCTCCAGCAGGCTGTCGAGCCCGCCCGTTGTCGCGCTGCTCTCCGCCAGGAAGAGGTTGATGCCGTAGAACTGCCCCATGTCGCGGATCCAGGGCGAGCGGAAAACAGATTTGCCACGCGCGATCGGCAGCGCGTGGAAGGTGGCGATCGGTCTTTGCGCATAGCGCTTGAGATTGTCGAAGAAGGGTGTCTCGAAGCGCGCCTGGATGCCCTCCAGCAGCGAGAGATGGAGTTCGAGCGGCTCCTCGATCTGGTACATGACCCGCCGGATCATGGCTGCGCGGGGATCGCCGGCGAGCTTTTCCACCCGGCGATCCGACAGAAGGTAGATGTCGAGTTCCGGCCGGATCGCCTTCAACCCCGCAGCCAGGCGCAGCGAAAGGTCGGCCTCGTCCGCCTCCTGCAGCAAGGGTTGCTGGGTGGCGAGCACATTTCTCAGCACCGATGCGTCATGGCGAGAGCGCAGCGCGAAGCCCTCATAGATCGCGACCGCTGCAATGTCGGGGTTCATCACCGCGGCGCAGACAGCGTCCTCGAGACTTCCGACCAGCACGGATTCATAGATGAAGGCATCTTCCTGCCGTCGCAGCCTGCGGAACTCGCCGGCGATGTGGGGCCATCGGGCGGGCGGCGCGGGCGATACGATCAGCAGTTCGAAATAGGGCCGATGCGTCTGGGTTTCGCCAAGTGCCGGCGGCAGCAGATCCGCGGGTTCGGGGAGGGAGAGATCGGCCGCCTGCCGTTCGCCTGCGTCATGCTTGTAGTTGCCTGTGATGATGTCGACCGAGATGCGCTTCGCAAGAGCGAGAAATCCGGCCTTGTCCTCGTTCCTGAGACGTTCGCGCAGCGCCGCGATCAGCTCCGTGCCGGGAAAGGCATGGAACTCCTCGAGCACGCCGAGGTCATCGAGGGCCTGCTCGACGGCGCCCCGCTTTGCGTCTCCGTCCTTAGGGACAGGTTCTTGTTGGCAGGAATTCGCTAGAATTCACGGGGTAGGTCGGAACGCATTGCGATGTCCTGCGTGGGTTAGTCGCGAATTGAGCGTGGAGGCTTTGATGATGAGCAGGCTGATCACCCTTGCAGCGTCCGTCGTAATGGCCGCCGCGGTTCTTGTCGCATCAGCTACCGCGCAGACCGTCGGAACAGCGAACTCATGCAACAAGATCAATGGCTGCATGTGGGATTTCATCTACGAGAACCAGATGATGAAGCAGAGCGGCCTATTGACGAAAGCCATGGAGGAGGGCCGCGCGAACAAGGAAGCGTTCGAGGCGCTGCGAGAGTGGGAGCGCACCCATGGCACCGCCCCAAGCAACCTGCGCTAGCAACGGCTCGAATTCGGTATCCGGGGCTGTCCTGATACTGGCCTCGACATTCCGGCAGCATGCCCTTCCGAGGTGCGAGCGCCCCGAAGGAGCGGAAATCGGGAGCGTGCGATGATTCTCCAGTTCGTGCTGGCGGGCGTGTTGGCCTTGGCGCCCCCCCTTCAATCCTTCGCACAAGCGCAGGCGCCCGCTCCTTCGCCGGGCGCGGCAGTGACGCCCGCGGCCCTGCCGGTCGATCAGGCCCTGCTCGCGACAGCGCAGCTCGACGCGCTCCTCGCTCCCGTGGCGCTCTATCCGGACACCCTGCTGGCTCAGGTGCTGATGGCCTCGACCTATCCGCTCGAAGTCGTACAGGCCCAGCGCTGGGCTGCCGAGAACAAGAAGCTCAAGGGAGACGCACTCAAGGCCGCCGCGGAGAAACAGGCCTGGGACGATAGCGTCAAGGCATTGGTCGCCACGCCGTCGGTGCTCCAGATGATGAGCAAGAACCTGGAATGGACGCAGAAGCTCGGGGATGCCGTTCTCGCTCAGGAAACCGACGTCATGGGCGCTGTCCAGCGGATGAGGTCGCGGGCCTACGAGAACAAGAAGCTCACCTCGGGTACGCAGCAGACGGTGACCGTGCAGCAGGAGGGCGCAAGGCAGACCATCGCGATCGCGCCGACGGCACCGGACACCATCTATGTGCCGTACTATGAGCCCAGCGTCGTCTACGGCTCCTGGCCCTATCCGGAATATCCGCCCTACTACTTTCCCTACACGGGCTACATAGCGGCCGGCGTCGTTGCGACCGGTCTCGCCTTCGGCACCGCCTACGCGCTCGGACGCTGGGCGACCGGCGGCTATTGGGGCGGCAACATCAACTGGAACAACAACAACATCAATATCAACCGCGATCGCGTGACGCACTGGCAGCACAATCCGCAGCATCGCCAGGGGGTCAGATACGGCAATTCGCAGGTTCAACAGAGGTTTGCGAACACCTCACGCCCGGGCAGCGACGGACGCATGGACTTTCGCGGGCGGGACGGAAATCAGGCCCGCCCGGACCGGCCCGATCGCCCCAACGCCGGAGCTGGCAACCGGCCGGATCGCGGGCAGGGGGCCAATCGGCCTGACCGACCCAATGCCGGCAATCGCCCCAATGCCGGCGCCGGTGCAGCGCGTCCCGATCGCGGCGTAGGGAACCGTCCTGCCACCGCCGACCGCGCGCGCCAGAACCGTCCGAACGCGCAAAGGCCGGCGCAGGCCAATCGCCCCGGCGGCGGCAACGTCAATCGGGCGGCTGGTCCGCGCCGCGACAATGCCTTCGGCAACATGCAGCCCGGCAGGGCAGCCAATTTTCAATCCCAGCGCGGACAGGCGAGCTTCGCTCATGCCGGAGCGCGGATGGGTGGCGGCGGATTTGGCGGTGGTCCCAGGGCTGGCGCCGGCGGCTTTGGCGGCGGCGGGGCACGCATGGGCGGCGGCGGTGGCGCGCGCATGGGTGGCGGCGGTGGGCGTGGAGGCGGCGGTCGCGGGGGCGGCGGTGGGCGGCGTTCCGACRTCGCGCTCAAGGATCATATCGTCGAGCTCGGCCGGCTTCGGAATGGCATCGGCTTCTACCGGTTTGCCTATCGGGGCAGCGACAGGCGCTATGTCGGCGTGATGGCGCAGGAGGTCCAKGAGGTCGCGCCCGACGCCGTGACACGGGGCGCCGATGGTTTCCTGCGTGTCTATTACGAGCGCATCGGGGTGCGGTTCCAGACCTACGATCAATGGCTGGCATCCGGCTCGCACGTACCGACCGGAACCATCCGCCATGAATGTGCGGCGACGGCACTATGCCGTGCCACTGTCCCGGAGATGTCCGGAGGTATGCTGCCATGATGCACCTCAACCGGATCCGTCGGCGATGGCTGAGCCTCGCAATCGCGGCTGCCACCTTGGCCGGGATCTCCGCAGCCAGCGCGCAASAGCGCTTCAAGACRCCCGAGGCGGCCGCCGCAGCCCTTGTGGAAGCCGCCCGCACCAGCGAGACCGGCCCGATGCTCGGCGTTCTCGGGCTCAAGGGGCGCGACATCGTCTTTTCCGGCGACGAGGTCGCCGACGCGGCGGACAGGGAGCGCTTTCTCTCCGCCTATCAGGCCAAGCACCAGGTCACGGTCGACGGCGACAAGGCGACATTGCTCGTTGGTCAGAATGACTTTCCGTTCCCGATCCCGATCCTGCGCAAGGACGGGGAGTGGCGGTTCGACACAGAGGCCGGGCGCAAGGAAATCCTGTTCAGGCGCCTCGGGCGCAATGAGCTCGATGCGATCCAGGTCAGCCTGGCCTATGTCGACGCCCAGAACGACTATGCGAGCAAGGACAGAACCGGCGCCGGGCCAGGCTCCTATGCCCAGCGGGTCGCGAGCCGCCCGGGKAAGCGCGACGGCTTGTTCTGGGCGACCGGGGCAGGAGAAGAGGCCAGTCCGCTTGGCGCTCTCGCCGCGCAGGCCGAGCGCGAAGGCTACAAGGGCGGGCAGGGCAAGACGCCCTATCACGGCTACTACTACAAGATCCTCAAGCGCCAGGG
>NZ_JBFTKS010000069.1:0-7321 GCF_056396065.1 Allobosea sp. 05T433
GTCGGATCGAACGGCAATATGTCCTGGGGGCAATACACCTGGTGGGCAAATAATGGCGGTGGTGACGGCGGGTATTTCGGCACCGTGCGCGCCCGCATCGGTTACGCCTTCGATCGGACCCTGGTCTACATCACCGGCGGTCTGGCCTATGGCGGCCTGAACAGCAACCCGCTGACCGGCAACACGACGAGCAATGCCGGCTGGACCATCGGCGGCGGCGTCGAATACGCCTTCACCAATAACTGGACGGTCAAGCTCGAAGGTCTCTACGTCGATACCGGCGAGGGCCGACAGACCCGGGTCTTCCAAAACCCCGCGGGCGGCGTGCTCCCGGCCGGAATCTACACCGCCACCACCAGTGGCGGCGGCGGCGGCGGGATCGTTCGCGTCGGCGTGAACTACAAGTTCTGACGCGCGGCGAATGGAACTCCTGCGGTCCTGCTGGAAATAGGCGGGACCGCTGGAGGTCGTTGCAGCGGCATCGTGTAGGACGGTTGCCCGCTGTTTTACCAAACGTTGTTACGGAGCAAGTTCTATCAAACAAAGTAGCAACGATTTTCGAGGGTCAACACATGACGAAGTCGGCTATTGTTATTGTATCGATCGCTTTGCTTGCGGCAGGCGGCTGCGTTGGAGTCGGCAAGGGCAAAGGCAAGGCGCCCCCGCCGGTTGCGACGCCAATCGTCACGAAGGGCTGAATGATTTGCGCGACGGCTCATTGCCGTCGCGCAAACACACCAGTATCGGCACGTTCGAGTCATCCCTGATTATCAGCGTGGGCGATCATTAATCGGCCAGCCCGAGACGACAACGCCCCTCGCTGACGGAGTCGTGACAATGGACACGCCCCGGTAACCTCAACGCATCTTGCGCCACGCAAGGGCGGGTCCATGATGACTTCTGGACTTGGCTTGCTCCGTCGCTGGGAGGCAGGTCGGCAGCGACTTGCCATGCTAGTTCAACGTTGCGTGGGGAGCGTTGTATGCTTGTGAGGAGTAACCGCAGAGCTATCTGGCTACGCATCGGGGTCGTGCTTGCTCTCGCCGCACTTGCCATCCTCCCAATGCTGCTCAAATAACCGCGCGACTAGCAGGCCGCTGGCTCCGGTCGGACGGCGAAGCCGCGCCGCCACTTGTCAACTCTGGGGTCAAGAGTGGATGCTCTCTGAGAGAATAAGGCTGAGGCTGAGGTAAACGAAGGCTGGGTTGGCCCGAAAGCGGGCGCAGTCAGCGTCGGGAATGGGACCGAGCCCGGTAGCCAGAGACTGATCTTCAAATGTCTCAGACGGGTCGAGAGCGGTGATCAGGTGCTCGCTCGAAACCTGACGTTGGCGAGCTTGCCGCAAAGCGGACTTCGCCATGGTCTGAGAAGGGTGGTGAGCGGAAGGTCGCGGGCGTCACGGCGCAGGGTTGGACCGCGCCATTGCAGACATTCGCCTGGAGCCCAGAAGCGGACATCCCACTGGACGCGCCACGCGTCGCGTGGCGTTGTTTTGCACCGGGGCGCTACCGATACACCGGTCCCAATCTATCGGAGCCCCGGATGGCGAGCGCGGCCAGCACTCGCGGCATAGGCGCGCGGTATTTCTATTTTTTCTTTACTCACACATGAATGGCGCTCTCTTATAGGGCGCCTACACTAGCTTTGCGTTACACGGGCGGTAGACGCCCGTCCTCTCGCAACGACCGCCGGTAGGGTTGCGATATGCACGTTGAAATTGAGCGAAAGTTCCTTGTAACGGGCGATCAGTGGCGGAGCGTGGTTAAGAGTGAGCAGCACCTGCGTGATGGACTGTTGGCTCAATTCGGTGGCGGAAAGGTCCGCGTTCGTCTTGGAGCAAACCGAGCATGGTTGACGATCAAAGGCCCCCGGGTTGGCGCCACGCGCTCTGAGTACGAATATGAAATTTCCTGTGCCGATGCCGAGGAGATGCTGAGTACGCTTTGCAATGGGCAGGTTATTGAAAAGACGCGCTTCCTTGTGCCCTATGACGGCCTGACATGGATGGTCGATGTTTACGAGGCTGCTTTGGAAGGTCTCGTGATTGCCGAAATCGAGTTGGAACATGAAGGCCAAGTTGTAGAATTACCGACCTGGGTCGGCCCGGAAGTGACGAATGACCCCAAATACAAGAAGACGCGGTTTCAGAAGCGCCTGAAGAACGGTAGAGAGTTCGGTTATGCCTCAATCTAAGCTCGTGCGCTGTCGCTATCGGCGCAGAAGGATCCTTCTATAAAGCCAAGAGCAGGAGGGTATCATGGCTTCGAATAATGAAGAAATCGGCAGGACCATACTTAAGCTTGCTCATCATTATCGCGATCCGAGTGAATTGCTCTCTGCCATTCGCAAGAAGCATCCCGACGCTAAGAAGAAGGAAATTACCCTTGCTGCGCTGGCGATAATGATTGAGCAGGTCGAGTCTGACGCGGCTGAAGAGAAGAAGTCGACACGCCCAGCGAAAGCCAAGCGAGCTGCCGAGCAGGGGCAGCATTCGCCGCGTTAAGTGGTGACAGTGCCCTCCGACGCGGCCCTCTGGGCTGATTGCCCAGAAGCGGACATCCTAGATGTCCGGAAAAGGCCAACCTCACCCTCGGCTTGCTTGGCCGCGAACGTCTCACATGGGGTCGATTCTGCCCTTTCGATGTCGGTTTGAAAGCTGACTTTGATCGGTCGCCTTCAACTCGGCTTCTTCGCCCTAATCTTCTCAGCTAATCAGTCTGCCGACTTCGGCAGGACGCCCATGATCGCCCGTCCGCGCTCAGTGAGCGCGTAGGTGTTGACGCCCCCCACGCTGGCGCGGGCGTCCACTCGATCAGACCTTTCCGGATCAGTTCCTCGCGCGCCTTGCCCGGCCGCAATTCGACGCAGCCCCTGTCTGGCCGAAACAGGTGCAAGATCCAGATTTCATCGCGCGTCAGCATCTGGTTCCGGCTTTCATCCGTTCTCGCTGAGCGCCTACCTGCGAACGCGTTGGTTCGCCGTCCTCTGCTGAATCACGATCGACCAGTCGAACAGTCACCGCAACGTTGCGTCGTGAACGGCGCAAGTAATTGTCGGTGTTAAATTCGGACCAGCTTAACCCCTAACCGCGACGGCCGGCGGCGCTGATGCAACGCCTGTCGGCGTATGAGTATTGGGCGGAAGATTTCTTCTCGAACGCCATGCACATATTGTACCGTGATAGGTATGAGAGCTGATCGATGCTCCACCATGCGCCGAGGCCAGTAAGGAACGCGCAGGCGGCAAGAAAGATTTGCGTCGAGACCGGCAGGGCGCTCCAGCGTGCGAGCCAAGCGCTGATGGCATTCATGTAGTCGCTCTTTCATTTTAAGGCGCAGGCTAGGTATCCTGTTCATCCCGCCGCGTTTTGTTGATTCCCGCCATTCTGTTGACGAAACACGCCCTGCGCGTGCAATCCGCTTCGGTCCTGTCGATTGCGTGCCGCAGCCCGAACAACTCGCTGGTCGGTCAGCGCCAGCGGCTTGTCATTCGGCCCGTTGAACTTGCCGCCGACCACCACCGCAAGCCGGGCGCGCGCACCATAGCTCGGCACCTCGCGCCGCGTACTCTTGTCCAGTGGAAGCTGCCCGATTTCGAGTGGCAGGCCAGTGGGCAGAAGAAAGCTTGTCCGAGTTGCACGGCGGTGATCCGTTCCGGGAATGAGTTTGAGCGAAACTTCGAGGGAACAGCGGCGTCTCCGGCGCGCGCGCTTTTGGGGGCATTCCTCCGCGCCGTGCGGGAGAGGCACGGCGCGTGACGCTGGGCGCATGTCTCCTTTTCCGCGCATTCCGGACGCCGGGTGGCGATGGGGACAGAGTCCGAGAAGGGTCGGCTACGGACGTTCCGCGTCCGAGCGCGGTGTCTTACCGGCCTGCACCCTGCTATGCTCTCTCTTCGCTTCGGACGCTTGCTTCGGTGTGGCGCGCCTCATCGCTAAAAGTAACAAAACAACCGCCATCTGCGCAAAGAACGCAGCCCCGATCGCAGCGTATGCCCCCCTCCAAAAGGGCTCCCAGTCTGCCATGCGCGCCCAACGACCAGTCGGCTGAAAGGCCGGGTCTGCATACATTGGCGCATATCGGAACCCGATCATGGACATTACACCCGCAAAAATCGCGGCCAGCACGAGTTTAAGCCGACCGATCGGCGTCAACGGCTTCAAGGGGTTGGGCATCCAGGGACTGGACATTCGCAGCTCCACTCGATCGGCCGATCGTCCAGCCAATAGATCATGAAATCCAGCTAGCCCATGATCCTTTCACTTCTGCTACGGGTCGAGGCTGTCGTCTAATCGCAGCTTGAAGATCAAGCCTTTTTTGCGGACTGGGATGTCGCTTGCCGGGAGCACGGTCGTCTTCGCGGTCGACATGAAGTCGCCGCATGATGGGGCTTCGCGGGGCGAACCTTCCAATGTGTGGAGCGCAGGCGGCGAGCATGGCTCGACACTGCAACAGCCTCGGCGGAATGGTTCGGCCTACGTCCCGGCAGGGACGCCTCAGAGCGCCTTCAGGATTGGCGCAAACGAGCCTGGCCGCGTCAGGCGGCGGCGGTTCGGTTGAACGGCTCGCCGGACTTCAACATGGCGTGCATGATCACTGCCAGTTTGCGCGCGACGGCGACGGCCGCGCGTTTGAAGCCCAGCTTTTCACGCAGCTTCAAGCCCCAACTACGCAGGGCGCTATCGGCCTGCGCTCGCGTCAGGATGACGGTTGCGGCCTCGTAGAGCAGGCCTCGGATATGGGCATCGCCGCGCCTTGAGATGTGGCCGTCATAATCGACCTCTCCGGACTGGTAGCGCCGGGTCGTAAGGCCAAGCCATGCTCCCACGGAGCGGGACTTGGAGAAGTTGGCCGGATCCTCGATGGCGGTGGCGAAAGAGGTTGCCGTGACCGCGCCCACGCCGGGGATCGACATGAGAAGCTGACAGGCCTGGCTCTGTCGTACGGCGCTCAGGAGCTGGCGCCCGAGCTCGGCTGCCCGCAGGCGTAGGCCGCGCCACGCTTCCAGAATCGGGCGGATGACGCGCGCAAGCTCGTCCTTGCCGGCAAGCAGCCGCCTAACATGCTCCTCGAACTTGCCGCCCTTGCTTGATGGGACCAGCAGCCCGAATGTCTTCATCAGACCACGGATTTGGTTTGAGAGCTCGGTGGTGATCCGGACCAGCTTGGTGCGCGCTGCGACCAAGGTCCGCATCAGCATGCTGTCATAGCCCTTCACCCGGACCTCGCGAAAGAAGCCGACCTCGGCCAGATGCGCCAGGCCGTCGGCATCGTTCGCATCTGTTTTGTTCGGAGCCATGTCGAGCGCCGCCTTGGCATGCCGCGCGTCGATGCAGATCGCCGGAAGGCCTTCTGCCGTCAGCGCATGGTAAAACCACACCGACAATGGACCGGTCTCGAAGACGACCCGCTCAACTTCGGGCGCCCGCTGACGGATCACCTCAGCGAGAAGTCTCGGATCCGACGGGCACTTGCCGCGCCAAATCCGCTTGCCTGCCCGCCGCACGGATACTGCCGTCTCTTTCAACGATACGTCGAGACCAATATACTCGCCCATGGTTGTTCTCCATTCGATGCTTGGGCCCGGCCGCAAGTCGAGAGCCCGTTCGTCCATCTTATCGGGGAACAACCACCCATTCGAACGGCCAGTAGAGGCCCGGAGGCGCCGCGCTCCCGCGATTACCCCATGTGTGAGGTTCTGACCGGCGCCAGCCGACGCTGCTTCCTGATTGTCTTGACGACTATGTGGCCGATGAGAACCCGGTGCGGGTGGTCGACGTCTTCGTCGACGAACTGGACCTGAGGGCGCTGGACTTCGAGGGCCTGACACCGGCGGCGACGKGGCGGCCAGCCTACCACCCGGCGACGCTGCTGAAGCTCTACATCTACGGCTACCTGAACAAGGTCCAGTCCAGCCGCCGCTTGGAGCGCGAGGCTCAGCGCAATGTCGAGCTGATGTGGCTGACCGGCCGACTGGCGCCTGACCACAAGACGATCGCCGACTTCCGGAAGGACAATGGCCCGGCCATCCAGGCCGCTTGCGCGCAGTTCGTGGTGCTGTGCCGTCAGATCGGTCTGTTCGGGAGCGCCCTGGTCGCGATTGACGGCAGCAAGTTCAAAGCGGTGAACAGCCGCGACAAGAACTTCACGGCCTACAAGCTCCAGAAGCGCCTGGAGCAGGTCGCCGAGCACATCGCCGGTTACCTGCGCGACCTCGACACGGCCGACCGCCAGGAGGGCGAGGCCGCCGAGGCACGTTCGGAACGGCTGACGGAGAAGGTCGAGCAGCTGCGCGAGCAGATGAAGTTGCTTCAGGCGATGGAGGCACGGGTCGAGGCCGCGCCGGACGGTCAGGTCTCGCTGACCGATCCGGATGCTCGCTCGATGGCCACCAGCGGACGCGGCAGCGGGATCGTCGGCTACAACGTCCAGTCCGCGGTGGAAGCCGAGCATCACCTGATCGTCGCCCACGACGTGGTGATGACCGGCAGCGACCGCGAACAGCTCGCAACCATGGCCGCCAAGGCCAAAGACGTCATGGGCGTGGAAAAGCTCGATGCGCTGGCCGACCGCGGTTACTTCTCCGGCGAGGAGATCCGTTCCTGCGAGGCCTTGGGCGTGACGCCCTATCTGCCCAAGCCGCTGACCTCCGGCGCCAAGGCGGAGGGGCGGTTCGGCAAACAGGACTTCGTCTATCTGCCCGAGCAGGACGTCTATCGCTGCCCATCCGGCGCGCTGCTGCCGCGCCATATGACCACGGTCGAGCGGGGCATGACGCTCCACCGCTACTGGGATCGTGCCAGTTGCCAGGCTTGCGCCCTCAAGGCTCAGTGCACACCCAGCGTCGAGCGGCGCGTGACCCACTGGGAGCACGAGGCGCTCATCGACGCCCTTCAGCAGCGGATGGACCTGACGCCCGGCGTCATGCGCCTGCGAAGGCGGCTCGTCGAGCACCCCTTCGGCACGATCAAGGCCTGGATGGGATCGACGCACTTCCTGACGAGGCACTTGCCCAACGTGAAGACCGAGATCGGGCTCCACGTCCTCGCCTATAACCTCAAACGCGTTATCGCCATCATCGGTGCCAAGTCGCTGATGGAAGCGATCCGCGCCTGAACCCGATCTCGTCACGCGTTCACGCCGCTCGTCGCTCAAACGCCGTCAGCGCGTTTKCACACATGGGGTAATCGCGGGAGCGCGGCGCCTCCGGGCCTCTACTGGCCGTTCGAATGGGTGGTTGTTCCCCGATAAGATGGACGAACGGGCTCTCGACTTGCGGCCGGGCCCAAGCATCGAATGGAGAACAACCATGGGCGAGTATA
>NZ_JBFTKS010000070.1:0-5651 GCF_056396065.1 Allobosea sp. 05T433
GTAGGCCCTCGTGCGAGGGGGCAGCGACAGGTTCATCCGTGTCGGCGAGTGTGCGCAGGCATGATGTCGCGACCATGGGCATCCTCCGACGGCAGCGTGCCAGAAGGATGCAATGTCCGCCATGGCCCTGTGGGCCAAATTCACCGTCACCGGAAGTCGCGCGTCTTGACCCTGATCGGATCGAGTTCGAGTCAAGCTGCTGCTGGGGGAAGGCCCACAGCACAGGATCGGCCCCCTAAACAGCCAGAGGTTTCAATACCGACGAAAGGATAATGGCATCGGCCATGGTGCTGCAGGTAGGAGAGTGGCGTCGCGGGGAGGGAACGCCGTGATGAGAGCCGGCAGCGTTCCATCAGATGAACGCGCCGGCTCAATTCTCAAGGCCCCCGGCGGATAACCGCAGCGCGCGCGTCGCTTCGCGAGAAGGCAATGACTCCGAGGAACATTGAGTAGTAACATCCGTTTCGGTGGGGGCTGCGCGCTAAACTTGGCCCAGGGCGTCAAGGTGCTGCCATGAAAGACGGAAACGGAAATCCTCTTTCGCCGGAACAAGAGGCTGCAATCCGGAACGGAGCGCTCTCCGTAAAGGAACACACTGAGCATGGCCTTGCTGAGGACCTAGTTGCCAGGACCGCTCGGAAGCATGGGGTGGGAATAGACGCGGTAGAGGTCGCGTTAGCAACGCTTCGCCGCGGTCATGGCAAGATGGCCCAATTCTCTCATCCTGAGTTTGGTGGGATGGCCCAATGGATCGCCGGCGGGATGAGCATGGTCGGAGACATGTTCAATGCCGCGACAAGGGGAAGCTTGATGGAGTGCTTCACGACCTAGCTGATGGGCTCCAGAGGGGCGAAATCGAGATGGATGTGGCAAAGCGCGCAAGCAAAAGCCATCCAGCGCGGAGCAACGAATTAGGCTGGCCCGCCGAGTTTGGTCTCCCAGCGACAGCGGGAAGCCAAAACGACATGCGTTATGCCTTCTTTCCGACCGCCCGTCGGCTGATCATCGACGATGGAACCAAACGGACGGTTTATGACACCGGTGAGCACATGATCTCCGGGGTCTCGCAACAGCAGAGTGCCGACCGAACGACGACGTTTCAAAGCCAGCTCGGCGCGGTAAATATTGGAGACCTCCCAATCCTGCGTTAGCTCGAGCGAATTCCCGTGCGGGATCGGGTGGCGAGAGATGGACTTCGACTAGCTGCTCAGCCTACGTCCCCGCCGATACCGCCAACGATGGCGGGCGTTCGTGTATCCACTCGTTGTAGTCACCAGCGACAGTTCTCGCGGACCGGCCGGATGGATTCCTGGATGCCGTCGAGTTTGAAGTATGCTTCGCCGGTCCGAAGACTGGTCTCACCCCGAACAAAGTAATCTTCGGCGTCAAGGAGAGCCTTTACGAGGGTAACCAAGCCGCATGTCGAATACTGCCTCAATGTGTGTCGCGGCGGGGAGGCTTGGATGGCGACGATCACCTACGCGGAATGGCTCAAACAGCTCGAGAGAATGGAGCGAGAGCAACGCGACCACTATGCCGCCAACCGCGAGAAGGAAGGCGAAGCGGTCGGCAGGCAGATCGAGCAATGGATCGTTGAGGGTCGCGCTGAGGGATTCTGTGCGCCGGATGGGCGCCCGCTTTCGCGGGTCGTGACACTCGCAACGGCGTCCGGATGAGAGCTTGTGTCGGACTGAGTTGAGCGCTGCCGCGCGCAACCAACGTGGCTAGCACCGCGCGACTGCTCGTGATGACGTCCTTCGGATGGAGCTGTTCCGTCGCGAAGGATGTGTCAGCCGCGGGAAGCTGCGTATGAGTTCATTCGTCGCGTGGGGGCATCACATGCTTGCGGGCAATCCCGTCAAGGCTGTCTGGCTGCGCGCTGCGATCGTGCTGGCGCTCGCTAGGCTCATCGTCATCCCGATCGCCGTCAAATAAGAGCGCGGGCCGGCAGGGAGCTGGGGGGCTTGATCCAGCCGGCCGGCTGCCCAGCGAGCCCGGACAGCCACCGAGCCTCGCGGCTCGGCCGCACGATCATCATCGGCCGAAAGGGAGGGATGGCAAGGTGTCCGAGTGCGACTTCCCTCAGTTCAATGCATGATGCCGGACCCACGTTCGAGGAAAGCCGGCGTCCCTTCGTTCTCCACAGTGAGTCAGAACTCACGGTGGGCGTCCTGGCCAGTAGCGAAGAGATCATCCCACGCTGGTCGAGTTCGACGCAACCCCTTGGTTCGACGAGGCCGATCCGGCCGCCATTGCGCTTCTCGCCAAACGGGGCTGGTCGGCGCCGTGGGTCGCTGACGCCCTCGAGCTCCGGACTGGATATGAAGCGATCAGCGAACTGATCCGCTACGCGCGGGATCGGCTGGAGATCGAGTCGAGGGAGGATCCATCCTGGCCGACATTCGAGTGCCGTGTCGATGGCGCCGAGGCGACCGCATGGCTCGATCGACATCGACCCGATATCGCAACTGAGCTCCGCCCGCGCCGCTTCGGGTGGTCGAGAAGAGGTCCATGGTTGATCGCGAGCGCGTCGTTGCCGGGCGCCAGTCTTCGTGTGCCATTGCCGCGCGAACGCGATCGGACACGACCGCGACGGGACCGCATCAATACCAATTCAGCTAGCAGCCTTGGCCGCGAACCTCGGCGATCAGATCACCGGCCGCCCGGAACGAGTAGCCTACCACGTCGCCGTCCGCGTGGATCCAATCCCGATTGGCCCGTGCAGACCAGAACTCCCGGGCAGTGTCGTCGTCGTTAAGATCTAATGCACGTCTGACAGCCCTCTCAAAAGCCGCATGTGGTTCTATCGCTCGATCAGACCTCGACGACACAGAGGGGATCGAACCACGGATTTTCTCGATCACCGTGAAGATTTGGATAGCCAGCCTGATTGCCAGGACGCGGGTGCGGTCCACTCGGTAGTCGTGTGATCCGTGATCGTGGCCGTGGACCCAGAGTTCGGGCTGGTTCCCTCCATCAGAGCCGCAGCCCGGAGCCGGGGGCGCCCTATACCTATGTGACGACGAAGACATTCCTGGCGGTCTTGGGTCTCGCCAGCCTGCGCGACCTGCCCGATCTCGAGAAGCTCGAGGATGCGGGCCTGCTGAGCAAGGACACGCTGCTGGCGAGGCGATTCCGACGAGCGGCGCCGACGTTCTCCCCCTTTGATGACCCGGATCCGAGCGGTGGAACTGAGCCTCGCCTCTGACCTGGGATCGTTCAGCCGTACTCAAAAGTCTGGATTGGCGCGCTTGAAGACGAGCCGGCCCGCTCTAAGGTACGAATGTGTGTTGAGGGAGAGTTGCGATGGCCTACCGCCCCCACGATGTCATGTTTGCTTTCGCCAAGACAAGAAACGGCACGCACGTTGCGCTTGCGATGCAAAAACACCCCTACCGGAAAACGCCGAACGAGTTCGAGATCGAAGGGGTCGATCTTGACACTGAGCTGTGCCTGCAAAACGGCTTTCTCCCCGTCGGGCCAAGGGTCTGGTCATTGGTCGGTGATATCGACCAAGAAATGGCGGTCGCGTTTTTGACGGGTCTTGGCTTCGTTTACGACCCTCATATCGCGGCGCGGGATCGGGCAACGGATGTCGTCGAGGGTCGCTCGACTAAGGAGATCCTCGGTTTCTACCGCGCCGAATGGCTTGTGATGGTCGTAACGTCGGTCGCGCTGGCGTCTTGGGTTGCGATTTGAGCACTGTGATGGGGATCGACGCCGTGGTGGCCGGCCGGCTTGTCAGCACGCCGCAGCCCGGCTTTGCCCTGCACCAGCTGACCTAGGGCGGCGGCGCCGAGGGGAGGGCGACGCAGAACGCGACAGCCTCCCCTTTGATGACCCGGATCCGAGCGGTGGAACTGAGCCGAGAGCATGTCGGCGGATCCGCCCGGGCCCTCGCATTCAATCTGAGGCCTCACTCGGCGCGAAGATTCTCGGCTGACGCTTTGCCCGACCGCCTGTCTGGCACGAGCTCGTAGGAGATCTTTTGTCCTTCGCGCAGGTCGCGCATGCCCGCTCGTTCGACCGCGCTGATGTGAACGAAGGCATCCTGGCCGCCATCGTCCGGCTGGATAAAGCCAAAGCCCTTGGTCGAATTAAACCACTTCACTGTTCCCGTCGCCATAAGCCACCTTTTAATTAATCGACAAGCCAGCATCGCACGACGCTCGAATTGCGCAAGCCGAAGTGTTGACGTCATGCCGTAGGCCAAGGTGATTGGCATTTTCTTGTTGGAACAGCGTATCTCTCGATTCTCGGTAGACTGGATTGGCGTTATAGGGTTGGCAGCCGTCACCACAGAGTGACGCAACTGGTTAAGCACCTTATCGCCCCGTCGTTGCGAGACACCCCGACGGGGCGGAATCTTTATTTGTGTTGGCCGGGCTGACAGGTCGGTCGTTCCCAGGCGTTGATGGCCCGAACAGGGCAATGGCGAGCACGAGATTAATAAATAGAAGTTGCCGGCGACTGAGCAAAGCCACGGTAATCCAAGAACCAAAATGGAGAGGGGAAGCTCTGAGACCTCAAAGGCCGCGATCAATTCCCGGCTACCACGGCCGCGATTGATCCTGACCCGCGTCGAATAGAGCTTCCCCTCCCACTTCCCCAGCCTAGGCGGCCCGATGGCTGCTCCGCAAGAAGCAGGGATGCCGGAATGTTATCTAACCGTTGCCCGCAGACCCATGCGAACAGCAGCCAGATACTTGTTCTTCTCAGCCAAACCCAGCTTCGAGGTAGTTGCGACGGTGTCCACTGGAGTAAAACCGACGCCAGCTAACCTGCGGGGGCAATGGTGGCGGGTGATGCGTCCGCGCGGCTGGCTCAGGCGGCATGTCGCGCCCGAGTTGGGGTCATCGCAACTGACGGAGTGGACGTCGGCGCCGATGAGATCTCCGGCACGGTCTACGTGTTCCGGCCACGGTCCACCGAGCGATCAAGCTCGTTCGATAGAAAGCAGAAGCCTTTCGCTGCCTATAAGAAAAAGGCCCGGCTTGCGCCGGGCCTTCCTTGGAGACGTAGAGAGACTTGGACGATCAGAAGTCCATGCCGCCCATGCCGCCGCCGCCCGGCATAGCCGGCATGGCGTCCTTCTTCGGCAGCTCGGCGATCATCGCTTCGGTGGTGATCAGCAGGCCGGCGATCGAAGCCGCGTCCTGGATCGCCGTGCGCACGACCTTGGTCGGGTCGATAATGCCGGCCTTGACCAGATCGCCGTACTCACCGGTCTGGGCATTGTAGCCGTAGGCGTAGTCCTTCGACTCGAGCAGCTTGCCGACCACGACTGCGCCGTCATCACCGGCGTTGTCCACGATCTGCTTGGCCGGGGCCATGATCGCCTTGCGGACGATCTCGATGCCGGTCTTCTGGTCGTCGTTCTGGGTCTTGATCGACTTGACGGTCTGGAGCGCGCGCAGGAGCGCCACGCCGCCACCCGGCAGGATGCCTTCTTCGACCGCAGCGCGGGTCGCGTTCAGGGCATCGTCGACGCGGTCCTTCTTTTCCTTGACTTCGACCTCGGTCGCGCCGCCGACGCGGATCACCGCGACGCCGCCAGCGAGCTTGGCCAGACGCTCCTGGAGCTTCTCGCGATCGTAGTCAGACGAGGTCTCCTCGATCTGCGCCTTGATCTGCGCAACGCGGCCCTCGAT
>NZ_JBFTKS010000071.1:0-5641 GCF_056396065.1 Allobosea sp. 05T433
AGAGTACAGGCCACGGCTGTAGCCATAGAGAAGCAGGGCCACCATCATGCCGGGATGGTAGGGCGGATAGCCGCGCTCCTCGGTGTAGCTGTCGATAATAGCCGAAAGGTCGAGCCCTTCGCGCACCGTGTCACGGACGAAATGCGCCAKGTGACCGGGCGGCACGAACTCATGCAGCGAAGGCGGCAAAAGCCAGCCCTGATCGACATCCCAAGAGCGAAACACTTTGGCCATGAGCCAGTGAATCATCCCGAAGCCACCCCGTCCAGAGGATTACTCGGACGGGCTCCTAGTTCAACCGCATCCGACTGGCTGCTTTCGGACATAGCAATTTGAACTGCGCGATCAGCGGCGGATTACCAGAAGCGCAGGAAACGTCGGCTTTTGGTCGAAGCGGAAATTTCAGATGGCGTGGCGCTTGGGAACCGTACTGGAATTCAAGCAAGCCAGCAGGGCAGTTCGCCATCGCAAGAAGTTCCACGTCGCTCTCGGTCTTGAGATGGCGCGCCACGCACTGGCTGATGCCTGACTTGCTGCCGGGAGGCTTGATTCTCGCCGCCTGGGTCACGCTCGCAGTAGTCCTGAAGATCCGCTTTCGTAACGATGCCCTTGATCATTGAGGTTCTGGTGTCGATGCCCTCTCGCTCGACGATGGTTCCATTCCACAAAGCGCAAGAGGCAAGTGGGAAATCCCCGGCCGCTGTTGCTGGAGTTGCTACCATTCCATTCGAAATAGCGACTGCGACCAGAACCATTCCCAAGGCGCGCATCATGCTGCTTCCTGTGGGCGCGAACATGTTTGGGGCGAGACCATAATCAGATCGCCTGCGGGCATCAAACGGCACGAAAACCCGCGTCCGACGCGGTGCCGGCGCCTGGATTTTGCCGCGTGAGCCGGCACGTCGTCCCGGCGCAGAGTGCTCACATTTCGCCGGGTGCGGCCGGCTAGTTCCTGCTAGAATTGCGCACCAATCGCGCATGTCGCGCGCGGGCGCTGGAGGGACCGCCGTGAGGCAAAGGAACCTGCTCAACGCCCGCGATCGCCTCGGCGCATCGATCATCGAAATCGTCGCCGCCGATGACGCAGAGCACGGCCCGGAGGTGATCGAGCAGTTGCGGCTCAAGAACGTCGCCGCCTACGCCCGCCTGGTCAGCGATCTGGCGCATTTCAGGAAGCTGGCGACGGAGCGGAACACGCAGACCCGACGGAAGCCGCGGGCGCTCCGGATGGAGCAGGCGAAGGAGACGGCAAAACAAGCCGCGGAGCTACCCGGTGACAATGCCATTATCTGCAATCCAGCCGGACCCTGCCGAGGCAGCAGATCAGGGCAAAGGCATCGTCCATCAGCGCCATTCAACCGAACCTTTTTTTCATGAAGCCCCGGCGGCTTTCACGCAAGCACCGCCTTGCAAATGGTACTGAGTATCGGTACTAATTTCGCATGAAGAAGCGGCACAAAGCCACGCTGGATCTGAGCTACGCCCGGCCCGTAAATGGCTCTATCCGATGGGCCGATATGGAAGCTTTATTCGTGGCGCTTGGCGCTGAGGTCAGCGAGGGAGGGCTCGCGGGTAGGTGTCTTCCTCTTTGGAGAGGTGCGCGTTTTTCATCGCCCGCACCCTTCGCCGGATACCGATAAAGGCGCTGTCGCCAGCATCCGCAAATGGCTTGATGAGAACGGAGTGAAACCATGAAGAACGTGATTGAGATCGACACTGAGAAAGCTGTCCTGACGTTCGACCCTGAAATCCGGATGTTTCGCGGCGAGTTCCTCGGCTTGAAGGGTGGGGCCGACTTTTACGCCGAAAGCGTGCAGTCCCTGATCGAGGAGGGCCGCAGGTCTCTGGCCGTCTTTCTTGAAATGTGCCGGGAGAAGAACATCGAACCGCACCGAAACTTCTCCGGGAAGTTCAACGTGCGCCTCGATCCTCACGATCATGCGGCGGCGGTCATTGCAGCAGCGGCCCAAGGCAAGAGCCTCAATGAATGGGTTGCTGGGGCCATCAAGGAGGCCGCTGCTGCGTAATTACTTCCTTAGCAGCCTTGGATCCCAATCGCCGTGGCGGCTCTTGCCGTCTTTCTCATAGCGCCACGAGTTTTCCCTGAGCTTTGTAGACGGCGAATCCTCGTCGCCGCAGTGCGCCGACGCCCGACGCTTCACCCGCCCAAAGGGGCATGCAAACCGCCAGAAACAAACTCACAGCTGGATAAAACCTGGGGGCAACGTCAATGCGGATGGAGCCCGGACATTCATCAAACCGCTGCGGCCAACCGGATGCACCAAGACTTGCTGTCGGGGAACTTCCACAATGCTGACATTCAGCCTGACCAGATGGCGAACTTGCAATCCAGCCGTTTCATAGTCTGCCTTCAGCTACCTGCTGCGCCGACGGTCATGCCACCGCAGACATAGAGAGTCTGCCCGGTCACGAAGCCGCTGCGGGCGTCGAGCAGGAAGGCGGCCGCGTTGGCGATATCTTCCGGCTCTCCCATGCGCCCCACCGGTAGGGCGTCGAGGATGGCTTGTGTCGCCCGGCTTCCCGGCGGATTGGCGCGCTCGAACAGCTCCGTGCGGATCGGCCCGGGCCCGATGCTGTTGGCGGTGATGCCGTGGCCGCCCAGTTCGAGCGCCCACACCTTGGCCATCCCGATGAGACCCGCCTTGGTCGCCGCATAGACGCTGCGCCGTTCCTTGCCGAGCGCTGCCCTTGACGCGATGTTGACTACCCGGCGAAATCGGCCTGCTTCATCCCCGGCAGGAGCGCCTGCAGGCATTGCAGGCTGCAACGCAAGTTCAGCGAGACGGCGAAGTCGAGATCGGCGAAACTTTGCTCTTCGACCGGTCCCGGTCGCACGATGCCGACATTGTTGACGAGCCGGGTGATCGGCCCGCCCCGCAAGGCGGCCGAAAGTGCGGCGGCCGTGGACTCGGGATCTGACAGGTCAGCCTGGATGCCGTCGCCGTCGCGGTCGATCCCGATGACCTCGTAGTCTTCGGCCCGGCAGCGTTCGGCCGTGGCGCGGCCGATGCCGGCGGCCGAGCCGGTGATGAGGACGCGTTCCTTGCTTGGCATCAGGATGGCCTTGTCTCTGGTTCAGACAGTCGCGATCGGCGTCACCGGCGAGCCGACCGCACCCGGCAGACGCAGCGGCGGCGCGGTCAGCAGGAAACGCGACCGTCCATGTTCGCGCAACCATGCGGCCAGCGGCGTCAGGTGCCACAGCTCGCCGAGCGGTATCCCGTTCTTAAACAGGCAGTGCTCATGCAGTGGCAAGCTCGAGCAGCAGCGCTCGGCGCCAGTGGTCGCGGGTACCACCTCGACGGCAAAATTGTCGGCCGCGATGGCGGCGACGCCGCTCGCGCTGATCCACTCCAGTAAGCGCCGATCGCGACCGTTCAGGACGCAGCAGGTTCCGAGCAGGATGGCGGGATCCGGCGCGGCCATATCGAGCACGCACTGTGCAAAGCCGGTGTGGAGGCAAAGCACGTCACCGGCCTCGACCGTCACGTTATCGGCCAGCAGGACCGACATCAGGTCGTCATAGCCGACGAGCCGGCGCTCATCCCCGAAATGGGCGCGCAGATCCACCATCACGGCGCGACCCTGGATGCCGTGGGCGGCCATGTTCTCGATACCCAGCGCACGGGCGCTGGATGTACTGGCCTGACCGCCGGGCCCTGCATCGCCGACCTCTATGGGGCCGATAATCTCGATGCCAGCCCGGAAGCCGTTATAGTAGACGCGCTCGGCAATGCCGTCGCCATCGGCGTCGAACTGGGCGCCGACATGGGCGAAACTGTCCCATTGCGTCGAATATTGCAGATAAAGGATCGCCAGATCGTCGTTGAAAACGTCGGTGCAGTCGCTCTCATCGCCGACAAGCACGCAGTTGAAATTGGGTCGGTTGTCCCGGATCGTCGGACGCAACGCCGGCGGGTAGCGGCGCGGGCTCAGGATGTTGCCGCCCGGCCGGTCGAGCGGCAGACTCAGGCAAAACGATATTCCTTCCGTCGCCTCGGCCAAACCTTGCAGGCGCTTCTCGCGCGTGATCAGGTTCAGCCGGCCGAGCTGATCGTCCGGCCCGAAATCGCCCCAGTTCGAGCCATACGGCCGGCGCTTCCAGCGCTGATTTGTCATGCCCCCCTCCGGTCGGGCGCTCGCGGCCCGTTTGCGGAAGCGCCACCGTCGCAGCCGCGAGGTCGCCACGCAACGTCTTTGCATAGGACTTGAAGTCGACCTCCAGCGCATAGCGGGCGGCTTCGAGATAGGTTCGCCGCTGTTCTTCGCGATGCGCGGCGATCTCGGCGCGCTGGTGGTGCGGCGACGGCAACGTGACGACACCAGCAAGGATGGCCGCAATCCAGCGCGACTGCATCTCGACCAGCGGAATCGTCGGCCCGATCGGCTGGACCAGCCCGGCGAACAGCAGGCCCGGATGCTCCACGCTGCGATCCGCCGATAATGCGCGTGCGTAGCCTCGCCGTCACCGGCGATCTCCGCTCCGACGAAGGGAAAGCTAAGTCCTATAGCCGGTCGCGTAGATCACGGCATCGAAGCGCCGGCGGGACTCGTCGGCGAAGACGATCTCCTCGCCGGCTAGTTTGGCGATGTTCGGCTTCATCCCAATGCGGCCATGCCCGATGGCTGGCAACAGAACCGGTCGTTGCGCCCCAAGTCGCGCTTGTCGAACACGTCGACCTTCAGGCCCTTCCGCTTCAGGAACTCAAGGCTCACGCTCACGGGCGCGTCTCCATGCACTGCGCGACCTCGACCTCTTCCATCTTGCCGTTGAGTAGGGCCCAGCGCTTCATGTCGTCCTTGAACGTCAGGGTTGGCAGCTTCGCGTCAGGCGGTTTGAGGAAGTAGACGCCCGCAGAGTAGGCGCGTGTGTGCCCCTTCATCGTCACCAGCACTCCTGCCGGACCACTCTTTATGTAGTCGATCTTGACTGTGCCCGTCTTCGGGAACTGGCAGGTGATCGTCTTGCCAGACGGTGCTGCGTAAGAGGCGGTTTGGCTGCTGAGAGCGGCTATCAGAGCAACTGTAGCGGTGGTCAGACTAGTGGTTCTCATCCGGGTGCCCTCCATGCCTGCCCAACTCACCAAGGCGCTGACCGCAAAGGATATATAGGATTTATCTTTTCTGCTTTGCCCTCGTTCCGTTCGCGAATGGGAGCGAGCCGACCACGTCCTTGAAGTGAGCGAGCATAGCGCGCTCCGTCGCAAGAGGTTCCGTCCTGTCCGCTGAGTGTTTGTTTCTTAACGTAGTTTTTTTGACAGTCCGCATATGCCCCACTAGCTCGCCGTCGCCGATCGCCCTCGCGGCCACCCGCTTGCGATCCTTGGCTTCGACCCAGGCTTCCCAGTGCGGCCACCACGAACGCGGATGCTCGTGGGCTGACTCAAGCCAAAGAAGGCGCCGCGAGCGGCGAACCTCTAAAGGGCGATATCGTTGCCGGTCGGCGGCGGGATCTTCCGCTTCCGAACCATCCTTAGGGGACCTTCGACGATGCATGCAATGGGGGCTTGATGGCCTGAGCGACCGCTGCGGCGATCTTCTGCGCTACGCCACTTTCGAGATCGATGATGTTCCCGGAATGCAGGTCGGCCTCGTAAATAGCGGACCAGCGAATGGCGGC
>NZ_JBFTKS010000072.1:0-5609 GCF_056396065.1 Allobosea sp. 05T433
GCCACAACATGTCGACATTGAAGCACTGGTCGCTTGCTTTCGCCCTGCTTGCCGGCGTGGCGTCCTGGTCCGACAGCCAGCCGGCCAGAGCGCAGACGGTCATTGTCGCGGGTGTCGGCCCGGCGGCCATCGATGAGCTCAATGTCAAGTTTGCGGCAGTCGACCGGGCCAATCACACCATAATCGTGCAGCAGCGAGGCCACCGTTGGCTTGTCGAGGTGCCGGAGGTTTTCGGTGATCTCTCCAGGGTCAAGGTTGGAGACAACCTCGAAATCAGGCGGATCGACGGGGCAATCGCGGCCGTCACCAGGGGCAAGAAGGGACTCAAGCCCGGCATCCGGTATTCCGAAGGCAAGTCTGACGCGGTTTTCCAGAACCTCCCATCCCGGTTTGTGACCCGCACCGCGACCGTGACGGCAAAGTTCAACGGCTTCGACGCTGCCAAGAAAATTGCCACGATCGACGGTCCGGATGGACGGCGTTCGCTGCCGGTCGCGGATCCCGTCCTCGCCGCCGATCTCCAGAAGCTGAAGCGCGGCGACATGATCGAGCTCGTCTTTACCGAGGCGTTCCAGGTGACTCTCAAGTGATCGGGTGCGGGCTGGCGTTTCGCGCCTGACACGGATACCGTCGCGATAGCGTCAAGGGTCGGGTGCGGAAGCCATGTCGTCGCCCAACATTCATCCTGCTGCTTCGCACCATTTGCCGTCTTTCATCACGGCACCGGGAGAGACCGACTATCTCATGGTCGCAATGGCGGTGGTCCTCGTCGTTGCGGTCCTGACGGTTGGCATCATCTTCTTTCGTCTGCACACGTTGCCCGAGCGGATGGCGCACAAGTCCAATAAGCTCCAGTTCGAAATTGTCGCGGTCCTCGGGCTTCTGGCGCTGTTCACCCATATCCACCTGTTCTGGGTGGCCGGGCTTCTGCTGGCGTTGATCGAGTTGCCCGACTTCTCCGGCCTCTTCGGCCGCATGGCTCACGCTCTCGAGCGAATTGCAGGCTCGGCGCCCCGCCGCAGCGGCGGGGCAACAACCGAGCCACCAGACCCGCCCGATACCCGGAAGACGCCGGTCGTTCACGAGCCGGGGCACCATGCCCGGCAGAAGGAGCCGAGCCATGCTTGAGCTCATGTTCTGCTCGCTTTTGACGATCCTGCCCGACTATCTTTTTCGCCGTTACTGGCAGGGCAGGCGCATTGGCAAGGAGATCACGCTCTACTCAGTCTGGTTCGAATTGCGCTGGGGCATCACGGCCTGCGCGATGTTGACAGTCGGGCTGATCACGGTGGTCTTCTACTTTCACCCCTCGACCACGAACGCGACCCTGTTCTTCAGGGCAGTGCCGATCATGCCGGAGAACAGAGGAAAGGTCGCAGAGGTCTTTGTCGGGCTCAGCGGCAGGGTCGAAAAAGGAACCCCCATCTTCCGCCTGGACAGCCGTGAGCAGGAAGCGGCAGCCGAGACCGCCCGCCGCAAGATTGCCGAGGCCGACGCTGCCCTGGTTGTCGCCCGATCCGAGCTCGCCTCGAGTGAATCCAAGATCCAGGAGGCGAGGAGCGACCTCCAGCAGGCGCAGGACGAGTTGCGGACCAAGCAGGAATTGGTGCGACGAAACGCGAATGTCGTCGCGCAGCGTGAGATCGAGAAGCTGGAGGTCAGCGTTGCCGGGAGAGAAGCCGCTTTGAACTCGGCGACCGCAGCACATGATACTGCCCAGATACGGATCTCGACGCTGCTGCCGGCGCAGAGGGAAAGTGCTCAGGCGGCCCTGGCTTTGGCCCAGATCGACATCGAGAACACGGTGATCCGAGCCGGGTTCACCGGCCGTGTCGAACAATTTGCGCTTCGTGCTGGCGACCTCGTCAATCCGAACATGCGCGCGGGCGGCGTATTGATCCCCGAKGGGGCCGGACGATCGTCGTTGCAGGCCGGCTTCTCCCAGATCGAGGCGCAGGTCATGAAGGTCGGGATGGTTGCCGAGGCCGTCTGCATCTCGAAGCCTTGGGTCGTCATTCCGATGGTGGTGACCGCGCTGCAGGATTTTATCGCAGCCGGGCAGTTTCGCGGTGGCGAGCAGTTGATTGACGCACAACAGGTCGCCAGGCCTGGCACGATCCTGACATTTCTCGAGCCGCTCTATCCCGATGGGCTCGAGGGGGTGACGCCAGGAAGCAGCTGTATCGTCAACGCCTATTCTAGCAATCATGATCGCATCGAGGCGAAGGACACCAGCTCCGTCAAAAAGGTCCTCCTTCATGCGGTCGATGCGGTCGGGCTTGTTCATGCGATGATCCTGAGGATCCAGGCACTGGTTCTGCCCATTCAGACATTGGTTTTCACCGGACACTGATCCGGTCCGTGCGATCCTTGGTCCTCGCGCTTAATACCGTCGACACTGTGGTAGCCGTGCGGGAGGATCAGGCAAAATTCCGATAAGGTAGGGGGTGGTTTTGACCAAATCCGAGGAGTCCTCGGGGCCTGCCGCCCTCGACTACGGGGCTCCTACGATAGCCTTCGACGGCATCGGGGGCCTCCTGCACGGAAACGGCCTGTACAGCATCGTTTTGATTTCCGGCCGACCCACCGTGATGCGCAACCAGTCCGTCCCGATCGTCCCGATCGTTTCATGCCAGATTCAGAGTAACCGTGAAGGACTCCTGCAACCCAAGAAGGCAATCGACGACTTGCTCTTGGCCACTACAGAGCCTCACGGTCAGGCGCAGTGACATGGTACACTCCTGCTGATGAAAATAACGGAACACGACATCCGCGACGGGGAAAGCAGCCGTGATTACGTGCGGCGCATTCCGCTTTGGCGACTGGCAGCGCTGCTGGTGATTGGCGTTGGAGCATTTGTTGGGATCGCAACCTTCTTTGCAATGTCGTTCGTGACTTTCAGGCAGTTCTGGATGTCGCTCCCGTTCTGGGCCAACATCTTCATCTTCCTTAGCTTCTTCATTATTGTTCTTGCGGTAGTATCTGTGATCATGCTTCGCGACAGTCGGCGACGCTGAGGGCACTCATTGAAAGACATGACGCCGCCGAAGGTCGCCTAGGCACTGCTTCTGGTTGGCAACCATTCGCCCATGCAGAACGTTGCTTGCCATTTGCTGCGTTTGGTGGCGGAAAGGTCCGCGTTCGGGTCGGTACATCCCCGGCATGGGTGACTCAAGGGGCCCCGGTTGGGCCTCACACGCTCCGAGTTCGAATACCAAGTCTCATAATAACCAAAGCTGACATCCACTTCGCGAAGGCCCCGAAACTGATCAAATAGCCGAACCAGCCCTCAGATCTGTGACCCCGATGGACTGGGCATGGCATCGCCCTAGTAACACCCTCCCGAGGCTTGCGCCCCACAACGTGTACGGAAAACGCTCGCGTAGACAGACGGAAAGCTGCTCCCTTCGCCCTTTCCGGTCAATGCGTGTCATGCCGTTGGTCGCCAGTGACCACCCAGGCGCGGAGGGTGGCGGACGACCGGGCGCCTGCGGGCCTGCAACAACCGTCTCCTCGGCAGCACCGCACAGGGAGGCACGGACGTATTGGCCCTAGGGACAGGTTCTCGCTGCCATGAAGCTGCTATAACTCCAATCGTGCGATGAGCTGCACAGCGATTGATCCGGACCTGTTCGCACGAGTGATGACTTACTGGATTCGGCCGGTGGTCAACGAAATAACTCCATTGTATGACGACGATTTCTGACGACCTGCGTTAGGTATCGTGAATACTTTCGATAGCATTTCGTCGCTTGCTGTATTGTGGGGGTGAGAGCAGATGCCAACGCTCAACAAGACCGCGCACGAGCTACTGCAATCCAAGCGTTCGGAGGTCTCCGCCGTCATCAGCGTGGCACCGAACGACACAGTTCTCAGCGCCCTTACGCTGATGCGGGACAAGAATGTCGGGGCTGTCGTCGTACTCGACCGTGGTGAGCTCAAGGGCATCCTCACCGAGCGCGACTACGCTCGGGATGTCGAACTGGAGGGCAAAACAGCGGGCGCCTGCCTTGTCCACGAGATCATGACCGACCGTTCGATCGTTTTTGCGAGGCCTGGCGATTCCGTCGAGCGATGCCACGCCTTGTTGAAGACGCACCGCATTCGTCATCTGCTCGTCTGCGAGGAGCGCAAGGTCATCGGCGTCCTCTCGGTCCGCGACATTCTCGAGGAGATCATCGCGGAGGAAAAAAACGTCATTCGCGAGCTCGAGACGGACAGGCTCATGATGACGACGGATACCGGATCATACTGAGTTCGACGTTTCCGGCGTCCGGGTACTGCGCCGTGCAGGGGAAATAACAAGAGAAGTGCTGGAGTAAAGCGCATGGATTTCCTGATTACCCTTGCTGCTCTCGTCCTGCTGATGTTCGTCGCCTATCGTGGCTTCAGCGTTATCCTCTTCGCGCCGATCGCCGCGATGCTGGCCGTACTGGTGACGGATCCCGCGGCAGTGCCGCCCGTGTTCACCGGCATCTTCATGGAGAAGATGGTCGGCTTCGTGAAACTGTATTTCCCGGTCTTCCTGCTCGGCGCGGTCTTTGGCAAGCTCATCGAATTATCGGGTTTCTCCAAGTCGATCGTCTCGGCGGTCATCGGCGTCGTCGGGCGCGAGCGGGCGATGCTCTCGATCGTGCTGGTCGGCGCGGTTCTGACCTACGGCGGCGTTTCGCTCTTTGTGGTCGTCTTCGCGGTATATCCGTTCGCGGCCGAGATGTTCCGGCAAAGCGACATCCCCAAGCGCCTCATCCCCGGCACGATCGCCCTGGGTGCCTTCACCTTCACCATGGACGCGTTGCCCGGAACGCCGCAGATCCAGAACATCATCCCCACCACTTTCTTCAAGACGGATACGTGGGCCGCTCCAATTCTTGGAACGATAGGTGCGATCTTCATTCTCACGGTGGGCATGGCCTACCTGCAGTGGCGCCGGCGGGTGGCCGCGGCGGCTGGAGAGGGCTATGGCGAGGGCCATACGAACGAGCCCGAACCAATGGCTGAGGAGAAACTGGTCCACCCCGCCATCGCCCTGGCGCCGCTGGTTGTGGTCGGGGTGGCCAACAAGATCCTGACGGGCCTGATCGTCAAATACTACGGCACCACTCACGAGGTGACGCTGGCGGGAATGGTGAAGCCTCTGATCACGCAGGTGTCGTCGGTCGCCGCGATCTGGGCCGTCCAGGGCGCGCTCCTGCTTGGCATCCTGACCGTGCTGGCCTTCGCCTTCCGAGCGGTCATGCAGCGCTTCGCCGACGGCACCAAGGCCGCGGTGGCGGGATCGCTGCTGGCCTCCATGAACACGGCGTCGGAGTACGGCTTCGGCGGCGTCATCGCAGCGTTGCCAGGGTTCGTCGTCATCGCCGACGCCCTCAAAGCGATCCCGAACCCGCTGGCCAACACGGCGATCAGCGTGTCGGTGCTCGCAGGTATCACCGGCTCGGCCTCCGGAGGCATGAGCATCGCGCTAGAGCAGGTTCATGGTTTTCCGATTCTGCCGGGATTCCCAAGCGCCGCGAACAGTGCGATTCCTTCCTTGTCTGACGCGGGAGGCCGGGATGGCACGGGCTTACAGCCAGGATTTGCGTGAGCGAGTGATTGCGGCGACCGAG
>NZ_JBFTKS010000073.1:0-5353 GCF_056396065.1 Allobosea sp. 05T433
GCCGACACGACCAGGATCGCGCCGTCCATCTGCGCCGCACCCGTGATCATGTTCTTCACGTAGTCGGCGTGGCCGGGGCAGTCGACATGCGCATAGTGACGGTTCGCAGTCTCGTACTCGACGTGAGCCGTCGAGATCGTGATGCCGCGAGCCTTCTCCTCAGGCGCCTTGTCGATCTGGTCATACGCCGTGAACGACGCGCCGCCCGACTCAGCCAGAACCTTCGTGATCGCAGCCGTCAAAGACGTCTTGCCATGGTCAACGTGACCAATCGTTCCGATATTGCAGTGCGGCTTCGTCCGCGCAAACTTCTCTTTGGCCATCGTAGCCTCCGTCAGATCTTGTTCAAATGTTCAGTCGAATGGGTGGATCAGGCGTACTTGGCCTGAACCTCGGCGGCGACCGCCGAAGGAACCTGCTCGTAGTGGTCGAACTGCATCGTGTAGTTGGCGCGTCCCTGGCTGAACGAGCGCAGCTGGTTGACATAGCCGAACATGTTCGCCAGCGGCACCATCGCGTTGACGACGACGGCGTTGCCGCGCATGTCCTGGCCCTGGATCTGGCCACGACGCGAGTTCAGATCGCCGATGACCGAACCGGTATAGTCTTCCGGGGTCACGACTTCGACCTTCATGATCGGCTCGAGCAGCACGGAACCGCCCTTCTGCAGACCTTCGCGAAGTGCAGCCCGCGAGGCGATTTCGAAGGCCAGGGCCGACGAGTCGACTTCGTGGAAGGCACCGTCGATCAACGTCACCTTGACGTCCACCACCGGGAAGCCGGCGAGCACGCCCGAACCGATAACCGAGTTCAGGCCCTTTTCGACGCCGGGGATGTATTCCTTCGGCACCGAGCCGCCGACGACCTTCGACTCGAACTCGAAGCCCTTGCCGGTCTCGTTCGGCTCGATGACCAGCTTGACGCGGGCGAACTGGCCCGTACCACCGGTCTGCTTCTTGTGGGTGTAGTCGACCTCAGCCTTCTTGGTCAGCGTCTCGCGATAGGCAACCTGAGGCGCGCCGATATTGGCGTCGACCTTGTAGGTGCGCTTCAGGATGTCGACCTTGATGTCGAGATGCAGTTCGCCCATGCCCTTCAGGATGGTCTGGCCGCTCTCCTGATCGGTCGAGACGCGGAAGGACGGATCCTCGTTCGCGAGCTTCGACAGGGCCAGGCCCAGCTTCTCCTGGTCGGCCTTGGACTTCGGCTCGATCGCGATCGTGATGACCGGCTCGGGGAACTCCATCCGCTCCAGGATGACCGCATGGGTCGGGTCGCACAGCGTGTCGCCGGTACGGACATCCTTGAGGCCGGCCAGGGCGAMGATGTCGCCGGCAAAAGCCTCCTTGATGTCTTCACGGTTGTTCGCGTGCATCAGCAGCATGCGACCGACACGTTCCTTCTTGTCGCGCGTCGAGTTGATCACGCCGGCGCCGGTCTCGATCTTGCCCGAGTAGACGCGGCAGAAGGTGATCGTGCCGACGAAGGGGTCGTCCATGATCTTGAAGGCGAGCATTGAGAAGGGATCTTCGTCGCGCGGATGACGAACGGTCTCTTCTTCGGTTTTGAAATCGATGCCCTTGATGTCGCCACGATCGACCGGCGACGGCAGGTAATCGACGACCGCGTCGAGCAGGGGCTGAACGCCCTTGTTCTTGAAGGACGAGCCGCAGAGCACGGGGTGGAAGGCGCGACGCTGGACCGCGGTGCGGACCAGCTGGCGCAGCGTGTCGGCAGACGGCTCGGTGCCTTCGAGATAGGCTTCCATCGCCGCATCGTCCATCTCGACGGCGGCTTCGACCAGCTTGCCACGATACTCGGCAGCCTTGTCGGCGAGATCGGCAGGGATCTCCTTCTCTTCGAAGGAGGCGCCCAGCGCTTCGCCGTTCCAGACGATCGCCTTCATCTTCACCAGGTCGATGACGCCGGCGAATTCCGCCTCCGAACCGATCGGGATCTGCAGGCAGACCGGCTTGCCGGCGACGCGGTCAATGATGTCCTGGACGCAGCGATAGAAATCGGCGCCGATCTTGTCCATCTTGTTGACGAAGACGACGCGCGGAACGTCGTACTTGTCGGCCTGGCGCCAGACGGTCTCAGTCTGGGGCTCGACGCCCTGGTTGCCGTCGAGCACGCAGACGGCACCATCGAGCACGCGCAGCGAACGCTCGACTTCAATGGTGAAGTCGACGTGGCCAGGGGTGTCGATGATGTTCAGGCGATGGTCGCGCCACAGGCAGGTCGTCGCGGCGGAGGTGATCGTGATGCCACGCTCCTGCTCCTGCGTCATCCAGTCCATGGTGGCCGCGCCATCATGGACTTCGCCGATCTTATGCGACTTGCCGGTATAGAACAGGATACGCTCGGTCGTCGTCGTCTTGCCGGCGTCGATATGCGCCATGATACCGAAGTTGCGGTACCGATCGATGGGATGGGAACGGGGCATGAGAGTGCTCTGTCTTTCGTCGGGTGCCGCGGATTACCAGCGGTAATGCGAGAAGGCGCGGTTGGCTTCCGCCATCCGGTGCGTGTCTTCACGCTTCTTCACCGCGTTGCCGCGGTTGTTCGCCGCGTCCATCAGCTCGGCCGAGAGACGCTCAACCATGGTCTTGTCGTTACGGCCGCGAGCAGCCGAGATCAGCCAGCGGATCGCCAGCGCCTGACGGCGCTCGGTGCGAACCTCGACCGGAACCTGGTAGGTCGCGCCACCGACACGACGCGAGCGAACCTCGATCGCCGGGGCGACGTTCTCGAGCGCGCTCTTGAAGACGGAAAGCGGGTCGCTCTTCGTCTTGCCTTCGATGATGTCGAAAGCGCCGTAGACGATCCGCTCTGCGGTCGACTTCTTACCTTCGTACATCACGGAGTTCATGAACTTCGTGACCACGATATCACCGAACTTCGGGTCCGGGATAACTTCGCGTTTTTCGGCGCTATGGCGGCGGGACATCGTCTAGTCTCCGGTCAAATCTCAAAAGCTGCGAACCGCCTCAGCATCAAGCCTCGGCGGTCGGGCAGAAAATCACTTAGGACGCTTGGCGCCGTACTTCGAACGGCGTTGCTTGCGGTTCTTGACGCCCTGCGTATCGAGCACACCGCGCAGGATGTGGTAGCGCACGCCGGGCAAGTCCTTGACGCGACCGCCGCGGATCATCACCACGGAGTGTTCCTGAAGGTTGTGACCTTCACCCGGGATGTAGCCAATGACCTCGAAGCCGTTGGTCAAACGCACCTTGGCAACCTTACGAAGCGCCGAGTTCGGCTTCTTCGGAGTGGTCGTATAGACGCGGGTGCAAACGCCACGCTTCTGCGGGCAGGACTCAAGCGCCGGAGCGGTGTTGCGCGCCTTGACGGGCGAGCGCGGCTTGCGGATCAGCTGGCTGATTGTCGGCATTCTGGCCTCTCGCTCCACTGAGCGGTTGGAATTCTTTTCGGTCGCTCCCCGAACCGGTCAAAGCCATGACATAAACGAAGCCGCGCCGTCGGCTCCCCTCGGGGGCCTCAGGCGCGCTCGCCATGCAGAGGAACACGGAACTCGTCCGCATTCATGCGTCTTGCCATGTCGTCAATCGACGCAGGAATTTACGACGGCGTTTCGGTCGCGAAATTCGCTCGCAGCAGAGGCAAGCGACAAACGTGTCCGACAACCGTCGACAGTGGCGCGCTTATGACTCAGGTGGAGATTCGCGTCAACCCCGAATTCGCATTCGCAGCGAAAGCGTTAACCACCACCCTGCTAAGGGCCGGCTCGGCCGTCATGGCCCCCCGGAGGTCGGCAGGCGGCTGAGGGTGAAGATCACCAATGCCGTCAGGGCAAGGTAGAGCGAAACGCCGCGCAACACCACCATAGCCACTCCCCTCTTCCCAACCAATCATGCGTCGACGGGTTGCGGTCCAGGCAACCCCCATTTGGGGGCGGTGATCTTCGGGTGCGATTGCCGCAGTATGATCTCATCAGCCGAACGGGGCTAGCGCAGCACCAGTCTGGCCAGCAGTGCGGATAGCTCGCTCTGGCGGGAAACGCCCACCTTGGCGAAGACGCGCTTGAGCGTGGTCCGCGCCGTCTCCTCCGAGATTCCCAGGGCCTGGGACGCGTTGCGAGGGGCAAGTCCTGCGCCGACGAGCGCAGCGATCCGGGCCTCGGCCAATGTGAGGCCGAACAGGTCGCGCACGAGCGCCGGATCGGCGGGCTCGCCTGGCTGCGCGCTGGTCACGACGGCAATCACACTGGTCTCTGAGAGCATGCGCTCTACGCCCGTGGCAGTGGTTGTGCAGACCGGCAGGACATGCACGGCAAGCGTCCCGTCGCGATCCAGTCCGGGGATCAGCAGCGGCCGCGGCACCGCCGTCAAGGTATCGGCACTCGCCGCGCCCGCTCGTGCGATCGCTTCGGACAAGGCCTCCTGCTGCAGGACGGAGCGCGCCGCCAGTCGACCTTGCGAGATCAGCAGCGCATCACCGCATAACTGCTCCGCGACGGGGTTTGCGAAAATCACGTGACCGGTTGCATCGAGCAAGAACACCCCCACGCTCAGCCGCGCCAGCACGTCGGCCAGTGACTGCTGGGTCGCTTCCGCGGTGATCAGGCGGATGCCGAGCCTGAGCGCATTCTCGACATGCCGCCCCAGCTGGCTGAGTGCTGCGAGCTCCTCCTCGGCGAAGGCTGGCTTGCTGTCGGCGCGCTGGATCGAGAGCGCAACGGCGACATGGGGGTCCGGCGAGATGCTGACGCCTGCGAACCATTTCAGCCCCTGGCGCTTGAGGAACTGGCTGTAGAACGGCAGGGTTTCGAGTTCCTCGGACGTTGCGATGTGACGTTCGGTGATCGCATTGCTCCGGGTCAGGTATCCCCTCTCGCGCGAGCGGGCGAAGCGCACATCGTGCCGCCACCATTCGTCCCGGTCATACTCCTTCTGCCCCTCGGCGAGGCTCGGCGAGACAATGATCCCGTAGCTGCCATCGTCCCGCTGGTAGATCATCACGGCGCCGACATCGTCGAAGCAATCGGCAATGGCCTGCAGAGCGGCGGGCCAAAGCGACGGCGTGGCCGCGGCCGCATAGACCGCCTCCACCGCACTGACAAAGCGCTGACCGTCCATCGACGAACTCCCAACTGATTAACATGTTAGATCACAGCTGGTCGCGGAGGCGAAATTCTCCTTTCGTCGCTGAGGCCGCCATGAACAGGCCGGAGAGCCTGCGCCAAACAAAAAGATCGGGTTGTTGGGGCTCCGGCCGCCCGTTGATACGGGATGACGGAGAGCGGTCTTCCGGTCAGGCTCCATCGATCCAACCGGTCAGGAGGCCTGCCATGGAGCTGTTCGTCGGTCTTGATGTGTCTGTTCGCACCACC
>NZ_JBFTKS010000074.1:0-5214 GCF_056396065.1 Allobosea sp. 05T433
GGCGCTCCTGCGAAAAGCAGCCGAGCGAACCGTCGAAGGCCTCTGGCGAACCATCGGAACAATCCTCGACGCCTTCACTCCCGACGAATGCAAAAACTACTTCAGGGCTGCCGGATATGAGCCGGAATAACGTGAAAATGCTCTAGCGGGCGGTGCATCGTTCTATCGTGTGAGAGGACTCGAACGCCGCTTTCGCGACATACAGGGCGCACGCTTTCACCCTCTCCAGGCCGGTCCTCAGGCTCGCTATGCCGGAGCGATAGCATTAGGCCTGCGGACAGAGGCGATTTTCTGACGGATTAGACGCTGAAGAGGCGCCCTGAATACCATACC
This sequence comes from Allobosea sp. 05T433, assembly GCF_056396065.1. NCBI lineage: Bacteria > Pseudomonadati > Pseudomonadota > Alphaproteobacteria > Hyphomicrobiales > Alloboseaceae > Allobosea > Allobosea sp. 05T433. Next base: position 334 of record NZ_JBFTKS010000074.1, read on the forward strand.
GGACCAGAACGCACTGAGCGGAAGCGGCTTCTCAAGCTTCCGTTAAATGCAGGGGCCGCCTGCGCGCGTTCGAATCGCCGCTGCCCTTCCCGACGCCGCTGGATCAAAAGCTCGGCGGGACTGGCCAAGGYGAAGGTGCGCGGCCGCCCCAAGGTCGATGCCGCGTTCACTCTGGCGCKGGCCGYYTACAACCTGATCCGYCTGCCCAAGCTTCTGGCGGCCCCGGCATGATCAAGGGCAAGTGGCGGATCGTCGAGATGGCTGTGTGGGATACCGTTCCTCGACATGATGGAGCCGGCCTACATCCTYTTCGMRGGCAWGACAGGCGGCGAGTTCGCCTTCGGCTGCGTCACCGGCCAGYTKCRCTGCCGCGAGATCGGTCCGATCGTTATGATACTGCCGAGATGGCATCCTGCGCCAGATTAATTGCACACCACTGTGAAAAAACCCCGTAGAGGCCGTTGCGGAGCCTCTACGGGGGTTCCCCAGCCGGAAACGTAACCCATGGGAGAGCTGGGTTATCGGGAAGCCTTGGAGGGCTCCTGCCGTCGAAGCGTCTCAGGGGAGGTGGCGCAATGCCACATGGTGCTCACGAAAGGCAGTTTCGTCAAGTACGGACAAGATTAGCCAACGCTAATTCGTGCCTGGCTCCGTCGGAAGAAACATTTGGCTGCGTTGATCTCAGGGCCACGCGTGGCGGCGATGAAGAGGCTCAGGCTTTTCGTCGCGGAAATACCGTCGGTCATCATGTGCGCGACGGTCGCGGCCGTGACCTCATCGAGCGCCCTGCACCAGCCTGGCGGCGCGGTCTCGATGGCGTCATGAGCGCGCATCGCTTCGAGGGCGGCCTCCACCGGCTCGGTCGCAATTCCGGAAATTGGACGGGAAGAGCGGCGCCCGTGGGCCCAGACCAGGCAGCGAGCGTTTCGAATTGCTCGGCAATTGACGGGCCCGGCTTGTAGGCAAATCTCGCCGGTCTTTTGCGCATCATGTGGACCACCTCGATGCCGGACAGGATCGCCTCGGCGCTCCCCACCAAGCCGAGCAATGGAACGGATGCGGCGCTTGATGCGCCGATGATCCCGTTCGATCCGATTGTTGAGGTATCGGCTCTTGAGGAAATGCGGAGTGAGGAAGGCGCTTCGCCAGATCAGCTGCTACCTGCCGACAGAAAGGCCGATAGCTGCGCTCGCCCCGCCGGATCTTCCCGCTTCGCCTGCGTCCTGCACATCAGCCACAAGCGGCAGCCACCTCCTCCGACGCCCCCATGGCGCCGTCGAGACGCGAATATGCGAGCTGGCGGAGATGGTGGGGTGCAAGTGAGCCGTCCCAGTGGATCGAATTGCTCTCAATCATTTTGTCGAGCGTTAATCTGTTGGCATCAGCATGCTCGCCATGAGCKATTACCGTAAATGCCGAGCCTTCTTGGTTGAGGCGTTCCTCGCCCTTGATAACGATAGTCTCGAAGACGAGCGGCTGTGCCGCGCCATCGAACTTCTGCTTGATGCGGTGGCCCTCACTGAACGGGATGCGCGGCCGTCGAATATCGTGCGACTTCTGCCTCGATCGAACGTTTCAAAGACACTTCAGGCTCGAATGCCGGGAACGTAACGACTCGCACATCAGGAATCGTAGCTGCCGGCTCGTGCTGCGAGACGACCGTCCGGACTGGCACCCTGGACGGCCTTCAGGTCGGGGGCGGGAATGAGGCGGCAGGTGTAACAGGCTGCCGACGCGGTATCGCAATACTCAAACTCACAAGCTTACGACGGTGAGGCCCCCGAGAAGGTAATTTGCGCGGTCACGGCTTTTTCAGGAGAACCGTGTTCACCCAGCCCCAAGGCTGCTCATCCCCGACCTCTATCCATCTTCCGTCTCGTCTGAAAACGCTGACGATCGCTCCTTTCGGCGCGACCCGCAGGGATGCAGAGGATCGCACAGGTCCTGATCGGACGTTGGCATGCTGGAGGAGAACGAGCCGCTCACGTGGCTGAGCTTGATTCGTCGAGAGGGCTCCGACCTGTGGAGCCGTAGCGACAGGCCTCACTGGCGCGACCGAGATTTGGGTTGAGGGGAGGCCGGCTATGCGCGCTTCCGCCGGGTTCGAGCGGAGGGCGGCGATGATCGGGGGCGAGGTCGGAGGCTGTTGGCGCCACGAAGACGCCAAAATGGGTGCGACAGCGAGCGCGACAGGAATGAGGATGAGTTCATAAGCGCCGCTGACCCGTTGGAGTTCTGGCAGGGGTTTCTCGAACTCCGGGGCGGGTGTAGATCGCATCGCAGGCGGCGGAGCGTCGCCGGGTTGTGAATTAGCGGCCTGACGGATCAGGGCCGATTTGAAAGCCGCGAGCGCATCGGCAAACCGAAATGCCGCTTCGCAGTTGCTTGCCAAAAATACCTCATGGAGCCCCTTTCCGCTGGTGATGGTGATCTGGCCATATTTGGCGATCGGAAGCTGGTCGTTGAGCCGTCCATCGGGTGATCGATCCTTGCTGGAATTGGCCGATACATGGTCGATCACCTGCGCGTCCGCGGGAACGGCTTCACTTTCGATGAACGGGACATCTGTCGCTTCGACAAAGACGTCACGGAAATCGATCACGGCGTAATCGCTGGCGCCTTTTGAGCGCATCAGGACGAAGCCGCCGAAGATATCGAGATTGTCTCCGTTTGCGTTCTCGAGGCGGACCCCAGGAGAGCCTGAGATAATTCCATCCAAGATGGGATGCAGCCGAACCTGGTATCGTGTGACGGCCGACGAAGAAGTGGGTCTCTCCTTGGCCCGTTCGTCCTCGCTCGACGAGGCTACGTCCCAGAGATAGTCGGAGCGAGCCAAGGCAGCATGGGAGTACTCCACTTCGACCCAAGTGCTCCAGGCATCCTCATCGAGTTCGATCTCAATCCCGATTTCGCTGGCAGAGAGCGCAGACAGCACTTTCCTGGCTTCGATCTCCGTCTCTTCAAAGGCCCAGCGGAGCTTTGGGATTGATGACTTCGGGAACCATCTGAGCGGGGGTTGTTCGCGCCGGCATAACTTCCTCCAGGCCGACTTGCGGCTTCTGAGCGCTGCCCGGTAATCCGATTGGAGGGCCGCCTTCTGATGAGCCGCATCATTGATCAAGTCCTTTAGGCCCTGAAGATCCGAACTTGTCAGCTGCGCGCCCCCCTTGCTGTGTATCTCGCGGGGACGTTGGAACTCGGACGGTCGGGCTTCGAGTGTCAGGGAACTGTCGAGAGGTCCGGTGGTGGTCCCGCGTACAGCCGCGGAAACGCTGATGCCGGTTTTGCTGAAGGTCAGCCGAACACCAGGAAACGTACGCACTGAATGACCGAAGCGGAACCTCATAGGTGAGCGCCCCAACAAAACGTGACTGGCAGGTTACGGTATCAGGCGGCGCTGGTCAGTTCACGACGCCGACATCTCGCAACTCAACACCATGGGTTGAGGAGCCGAGGCGAAGATCGCGATGTCGACACTGTTCCCGAGACAATGTCGGAGGCGGACTACGGAGCGGTTGGCACCAGCGTCGAGGCGCACGCCAAGCCGCATGGCTGGCATCATGGCCAGTCGCATCACGCCATGTATCGCTATGGCCTCCGCCGCCATTATGGCTGGAATCGCGGCCATCACCGCGGCTGGTACAAGCATCACCGTCACCACGCCAACTACGGCGGCTGTCGGATAGCGGCCACGCATTTGCCGCAGCACTCGGTTTCCAAGAAGGCCTGAAGCCCCGCCGGCTGAAGACGGCCTACGTCCCTGCGCATTGCTCGCTGGAGCGCTAGGGCCATCCCCAACAACGGGCGGCCTACTGCCCCCACGTCGCGTGCTGACTTGCCCCAGACATGCGCGAGGCCAGCCCTTCTGCGGCCGGTCGTGGGATGGGTGCCGGCTGGGCCTCAATCCCGCCCTGGTGAATCGTCAGTCCTTGGCCCTCTCGTTGCGCGCCACTCTCTTACGAAGCTCGTCGGGGCTGACATCGACGCCGTCCCAGACATGCCCGTCACGGATTTCGGCAATGTATCGCGCGACAATCTGCTTCGCCTCTTCGGGGGTTTCGGCGACATTGGTAATGACGCGGTGGTTGGCATTGTCGCGAGCCGCAAAATGCCGAGACACACTCCCGTCAGGATAGGTCACAGGCGTGATCACAAACGGCGCATCCATCCAGTGACCCGGCGCGCTCATCCAGATCGGAACGTCGCCCGATGTCATGCCCCTGAACTGGTGCCAGACCAGTTGCCAGTCAGGAAAACCGCTCATGTCAGTGTGTTCCTCGATCCTTGACCGCGCTCCTTGTCCGTGAGGATGTTGCACAGGATCCGCCGGATCCGAAAATCAAAAACAGCCGCCAGAGCCGCGCTAGCCGCACGGCATCAGATGGTGCAACGAGCAGGACGTAGAGGATCGTCCGTGGGCGCGTCGGCTGCGCAATTTGGCCCAACTCCACGAACCGCGATGGCGTCGCGCCAGTCGATCCACTAACAATGTCGGATCGCCCCGCGGAAGCGGGTGACTATCAAACGCGCGATATCGACCTCTTCAAGCTTCTCTCTCCGCATGTCTGCCGCGCGCTTTAAGGCGGACCTCCGCGAAATGCGTGGCCTCAGCGTCGGCGGCTTGTTATTTTCGGCCAATTCTTTGCTCGCTCCAGCCTGAGTGGGTTTGGCCCCGAACATGGAAATGGGAGTTCGGCGGCTTTGCCACACGATCTGACCTCCCTCCCAACGACGCTAGAGCATTTTCACGTTATTCCGGCTCATATCCGGCAGCCCTGAAGTAGTTTTTGCATTCGTCGGGAGTGAAGGCGTCGAGGATTGTTCCGATGGTTCGCCAGAGGCCTTCGACGGTTCGCTCGGCTGCTTTTCGCAGGAGCGCCT
>NZ_JBFTKS010000075.1:0-9282 GCF_056396065.1 Allobosea sp. 05T433
CTGAGTGGGGAATGCAGACGCACGGTCGGCGCAGGAGCGAGCGCGGAGATGCCTCTTGGGTTCCCTCTGTCCGGCCGCCCACGCCGAACGCATCAGGCAGGAATTCCCGGCATCAGGTAGCGAAGGCCACCTGAGGCCTACTAAGCATCAGAATCGGGAAGGTTTCGTGCTTCTCGGTGATTCCAAAAATTTTGTAACGAGTGGATGGCATCGATGGGCAACTCCCAGCACTGACCTCGCCGGCTCCAGGGACCGCCCGGACGTTGCCCATTAGCAGACGTTCCGAGAGTCGCGGGCGGGTGGAGAGCCGAAGTTGGCTGTCTGCCCAGAACCGGACATTCGTGCCTTGGGGCGCGTCTCCTACTGGTTGTGTGTGGTCCTTCGAATTTTGCGCTCTGTAGGCCTAGCAGTTCAAAAAGGACGAAAGCGAAAGATATTCCCTGATTTTGTAAGTCTTTTGCCTTGCACTGCATGTATTATTCGATGCCTTAAATCGAACATTGACATTGGCTGTGTCGACGTGTAGATTGGTTTTTGTCGATATTTGCTTGGACGGTCCTTGTTATTTTCGCGCTTTGGCGCGGCTCTGATGAACTCCCCCTTTCGAAATCGTTCTGAACTCGCCGAACATTCGTTCGGCGAACGACAGGTCTTGCCAAAAAGGAGGGTTTCTCATGACCACCGGCACAGTGAAATGGTTCAATTCCACCAAGGGTTTTGGCTTCATTCAGCCTGACGACGGCAGCCAGGATGTGTTCGTTCACATCTCCGCCGTCGAGCGCGCTGGAATGCGCGATTTGCAGGAAGGCCAGAAGCTCGGCTTCGAAGTCGCCCGCGACAACARGTCSGGCAAGATGGCGGCCGAGCAGCTCCAAGCCGCATGATCTGACTGTTTCTTCGACGATGACCACGGATGTACTGGCATCGTCGACAAACAGTGATTCGAGGGAAGGCCAAGCTYCTGCTTGGCCTTTTTTCGTTACTGCCGGCGACAGCGGAATACCGCACAGGAGATGGACATGGCTGAACATTCAAAGCAGCGCGTCGATGCCGACAAKAATTTTCTGAAGACCCAGACCCAATTRCTCGCGCGCAATCGGATCATGTTGGAGTCCGATACCCTCGCCCGGCACCGTGATGCGAACACGGCTAAGCTGAAGCAACAGCGCCTGGAGAAGGAAGCTAATGATCGCGTCGCGGCATTGGCTGCGCCAACGGCAAAGAAGCGGAAAAAAGCCATCGCCGCCTGAGCGCCAGCGCCTGGCGCTCAGGCGGGCCGGGCCTGCCGCTTCCCCCGAAATCGAGCGGCTGACCGGTGTAACCGGCTTTCGAGTGGCTCCTGCCTCCCGGTTTGACGCTACCCTGTTGAAAATGGCCCGCCGCTCCGAAAGGGGTGGCGGGCCTTTTTGAGTTTGGGTGCTATGCGGCGGAGAGCTTCCCCAGAGTCCGCGAGGGAAGCCGGGGAGCAGGTCTGCGACCTAAGTCGCAATATCGCAACGTCATTGGTCTCTAGTTCATAATCAATATAAATATTACTGCTCTTTCATTAGAGATTTTATATTGGATGATATGTCGAATATAAAAATTGTAAACTTTGTTTATGGTATTTTATATTTAATGAAACGCGGTGGTCGCCCTCCATTATTGGGGGCGGCCACCGTGAATTGCAAAGCAAGATGGCGGTTATGGTCGAGCAGAGCGGCCMGCTGCCTCAAGCCCCCGCCTTAAAAGCTCACGCAAAGCCATTGATGCGCTTGGTATGCCGTGTGAAAGGCGGAACCTCTCGAAGACCTCAAAGTCCCGCCCATCTAGCGCGATCCGAAGCTTGTGCCTGCGAGGTTTGCGGTGTCCGGGCTTCGCCTCAATCATCTTGCCCCCCTTCTCCGCTGAAATTTAAGCCATTTGCGGGAACGACGATTTCACGAGGTATCGGTTCCATCTCAGGAACGATTCCGATCGCCGCGACGTTCTGCGGGCGTGGTGGAGTTGTAGTTGTGTGTGCGCGTCGCTTGTTGCGTTCCGGTCCTGGTGCCGAGACTGTCCGAGGACCGGTCAGCAAGGCGCGGGATGCGCGCCAGCGGAAGCTTCGCTTTGACCCCATGCCGGAACGGGTTGGCCCCTGCCTGGCGCGGCTGACTTCCAAACCTCCTCCCGGCGACGATTGGTCCTATGAAGTCAAATGGGACGGCTATCGTCTCGCCATCCACATTGATAATCGCACGGTTCGGATCCTGACCCGGGGCGGCCATGACTGGACGAACCGCTTCCCGACGATCGCGGCTGATGCTCTGGATCTCGGGCTGGACAGCGCAATCCTCGACGGTGAGGCCGTCGTGCTCGACAAACGCGGTGCGTCCGACTTCAGCGCCCTGCAGCGAGCTCTCGGTGGCCGGGGCGGCAAGCGATCTGCCGCCGGGGCGCTCCTGTACGCTTTCGACGTGCTCTATCTCAACGGTCACGATCTCCGTCCGCTGGCGTGTGAGGAGCGGCGCGCGATGCTCGCCGGCATCATAAAGCCCCATACCTCGATCCTGTTCAGCGAGGACGTCGACGCCGAGGGCGACGCCTTCCTGACCCTCGCCTGCAAGATGGGCCTCGAGGGCATCATCGCGAAGCGCCGCGATGCGCCCTACCGGTCCGGCCGGGGCGGCGAATGGCTGAAGATCAAATGCACTCAGTCCGAGACCTTCCTGGTCATCGGCTATGAGTTCTCGGCGTCCGCCCTTGGCGGCTTGGGCAGGTTGCTCCTTGCGGCGCGCAAGGGCGGCGCCCTCGTCTACGTGGGCGGCGTCGGGACCGGCTTCGGCTATAAGGGCGCCGTGGCGATCCGGAAGCTTCTGGACACGATGATCATCCCGAAGCCTGCACTTCCTTTGAGACGGCCGGGAGTCCGCTGGGTCACACCGGCGGTCACAGTCGAGGTGAACTTCCGCGCCTGGACCGATGATGGAAAGCTGCGGCACGCCAGCTACAAGGGCATGCGCGACGAGGCCGAGATGGGTGACGTCTATGAGGTCAGCGCGGACACCAAGTCTGGATCCGCTGCGCCCTAGCTGCCCCACCGGCCTTCCAGGGCTGTGCCAGTCCTTCGGCTATCAGGATGGCGCCAACGTCACCCTTGGCCGTCCTAAGCCTCGCCAGAGTCCTGCCGTAGCGATCCTCGCACCGACCGGAACTTTCGCACCTATCGATCGCCACCGGGCCGGCGCGTAGGAGCTCAGCCAGGCGTTCCTTGGCCAGCAGACCGAGGATCAATTCATCCTCGCAGCGCGCCCCACGCGTCTCAGGCGCGTCGATGTTCAGGATCCGGATGCGCTCACCGGCGATGTCGACGGTGTCGCCGTCAATGATGACCACGCGGGGCTCGGCGAGAGACGCGGTCGAGCAGGCCAGGGCAAGCAGGAAGACGAGGTGCTTCACGGGAACTTTCGCGCGGAATGCCGACTGCCTCTCGGAGATGCAGTTCGGTCGAGCAGCCGTTAGGCGGCATCGAGTTTTCAGTACGGGATCTGTAGACGGTTAAGCGGCGCCGGAAATGGCAAAAGCTCGAACATGAGCGGCGGCATGTGGTCCTCCTCCCAGCAGAAGGAGGCATAATCGAGCTCTGCCCGCTCCTCCGCTTCTGGGCTGCCAGGGTGTGCATCCTCGATCTCGGCCATTCGCTGCCGGGCCGCCAACCATTCCAGGGTGTCGGTAATGACGATCGCGCTCCGCCATCGTCGGTGCGGCGCATTCGAATGCGGCATGGCTTGACTCCCTACACGTCATGCATGTTCTATTTTTGTTCTCATCAGAGCGCGAGTCAAATGTCGTCTTCCGATGCCGATCAGGCCGACCATTCCGCCAACCCTGGAGACGGATCTCCGGCATTATCCGTGGATCGTGCTTCGCTTTCGCTGCGATTACTGCAAGCGCTGGGCAGACGGGGGACTGGCGGCCTGTGCGGAGAAATTCGGCGCCGGCACGACGCTGGGCGAGCTGCTCGAGATGTTCCGGGGCCGGTGCGCCTGGCGGGCGGAGAGGACCGCGCGACTAGTCAAATTATGCAACAATTCCAAGGGGCTGCCCCCCCAGGGATCCCGGCTGCCTCCCATACCCCCAGATCACCAGCTAAGTCATTTATTTCATTGGGAAATTTTTGAACGACTATGTGCCTTTTCGAGCGCCGCCGCGCCCGGCCCCGGAGAGAAGCCTTGTTTTAGGAATGCCCCCCCCTGGCCCCTGAAAGCGAAGGTTGGGCCTGGAGGGCCCCGTCGAGCCTCAGGAGGCCCGTGGCGGCCGTTTGAGTTTGGCCGGCGCGTCTTTGTGAGGCTTGGGATTAGGGCTCCGAGGGCCGAAATGCTAGGAAATGGACGCCTATCCTCACCCGCAGTGACCGCCTCAAGTTGTATCGTAAGCTGGCTGGTCGGCTGGAGCGGGCACAGTGCGCGTCGCAGCGGTGTCCGATCGGATCAAGCGGGACGCGCCCTATATCTTATGAAGGGCGCGTGGCTCGACGGCGGGCGACGAGATGCGCAGTGCGCCGATACGTGCTACGCTCGCAAAATCGCGAGAAGGAAAATGAAAATGCTGCGAGGTGCTTTCCGCCGTTGTGGTGTCATCACAGCTATCGCGTTCTCTGCTGCAATGTTTATCTCTGATGCCCACTTCAACGTTGCTGAGGCACAGAAGGCGCGGGCGGAGGATCTTGCTTGCGGCAAAGAACTACAAGAGCGGTGCAGTGGCAAAGGAGTGCCGGTACAAACAGACGCGGCTGGGTGGGTCAAAACAGACCTCCTTAGTTGCCTTTCCCAAGAAAAAGACAAGTTAGCAAAAAAATGTGCGGCACGCGCGGCTAATGTTTTGAAGAGCTGCARCGCGGATGCCAATCARCGTTGTAAAGGARTCGTGGCGGGTCAGGGCAATATTCTCGCATGCCTTACAACGGCAAGGCGCGTGGTTTCCGCGCGATGCAATGCGGCTCTTGATGCCGCTTACTTGCGCCAATGATCCTATCTCTACGGTAGCGACCTACAACTGTAGTAATGCCCCCCGCGCATTCGCGAGCGTCGCGCCGTAAAGTTCAGCCAAGACCCTTGGGTCAGCGCCAACAAGCTCGACGTCGGCGAGCCGTGGGATCCGTCCATGAAAATGGACGGGGGCGAGGTGGGGCACATCATCGGCCCGTGGTTTTGCCACTGCTGGGAAGACCAGCCTTGCGGCGGGGCGGCCTTCGCGGTCACATGCCCGGCATCCCTTGCCTCGGGGAACCCATGCCCAGCCTCATGCCGCACGCCGGCCGCGCTTACGGCACCCGCTGAATGTGGGTCGTGGCCCGGGTCAGCCGTGAGGCGCTGGCGCTCGCCGAACTGAAGCGCAGCGGCTTCGAGGTCTATGCGCCGCGCATCGTCGAGCGCCGTGTCTTGCGCCGCCGGGTCGTCGAGGCGACGCCACTGCTTTTTCCGAGCTACATCTTCGTCGGGATCACGGCGCAATGGCATGGAGCGCGCTGGTCGCCGGGCATCAGGTCGCTGATCATGAACGGCAGCGGGCCTGCGCGGGTCGCCGATGACGTCATCGGGGAGCTGCGCGGGCGCGAGGTCGACGGCCTGATCGAGCTACCGCCGCGCTTCTTGCCTGGCGATCGGGTGCGGGTCGAGCGCGGGCCCTTCGCAGGATTGGCTGGGCTGTATGCCGGCCAGGCGCCGTCCGAGCGGGTGCTGATCCTGCTGTCGCTGCTGGGCGCGGCCCGGCGGGTTAGCACGGCACAGCAGGGACGCTCCGGCCTGGGCATTGAAGCGCAGCGCGCCGCCATTGCCCGCTTTGCCGAGGTCGAAGGCTTCGAGATTGTCGGCGAGCATGTCGAGGTCGAGACAGGAAAGGGCTCCGATGCTCTCGATCGTCGCCCGCAGCTTGGCGCCGCCCTGGCCGAGGCCCGCCGCCACAAGTGCGCGGTCGTCGTCGCCAAGCTTGATCGCCTGTCTCGTGATGTGGCCTTCGTCGCCGGCCTCATGGCGCAGCGCATTCCATTCATCGTCACCGAGCTGGGCGCGGATGCCGACCCGTTCATGCTCCACATCTATGCCGCGCTCGCCGAGAAAGAGCGCGCCATGATCTCCGCCCGCACGAAGTCGGCGCTGGCTGCCGCGAAGGCGAAGGGTGTGCCGCTCGGCAACCGGACGAACCTGGCCGAGGCCCAGGCCAAGGGCGCGGCCACGGGCAAGGCCAATGCTGATCGCTTTGCCGCTGCGATCCTGCCGATGATCCGCGACGCTCGCGCCTCGGGCGCTTCGCTCCGGGCGATAGCGGACATGCTCAATGCCAGAGGCGTCCAGACGGCTCGTAAGGGCAAATGGGCCGCGACGCAGGTGCGGGACATTCTTCTTCGGGCCTAGGTCTTCGGGGGATTGTCCGGAAGCGGGGGGCGATGGTCCGATGATCTTACCCATAGCCCCTGGCAAGACGTCGTCTGGGTGATGTGGGGCGTTGTTCAGCGCTCCGCCAGCGGCGTGCCGGTCATTGTGTCCCGACGCCGCACCTGGTCGCCGGAAGCGACGTCATGCTGGCATTACTGGACCGGCTCGCGCCGACCTGGATGGCATTGTTATCCAGGTCGGGTGCCACTTCTTTTTTTGTTCCGCCGCAGCCGGCCGAGCGCCATAGGTTCCGGGGGGAGGCGTCGCCGCGAGATCGCGGGCGTCGCTCAAGCGGCCTTGCGTGGGGGCTGGAGCGGCCCGCCAGCGACATCTTCGGTCAACCTGCTGCACTCGGCAATGATGTCATCGCCGAGGTCAGCCAGCGCCTTGCCCTCGTCGTCCAGCGTCTCGGACAGGCTTATCGTGGCGTCGATCTGGCCGGCCTGGAAATCCAGGAAGTCCTGCGCGTCTTTTATATCTGCAGCGGCCCTCAGGCGCGCAAAACCTAGATCCATGCACGTCCGGAGCATATCCATCTGCAGAACACTCAGCTTTTGCAGATTGTCGAGGGCGAGCCTGTTTGCCTTCACGACCGCCGTGAGAAATGTCTCCCACGGCTCCATCAGGTTTTTCGGCAGGTCATGCATGGTCGAGTCTCCTCTCAATGAGACTGTGACTGGTTGCGAAGCCCGCTGCTTTGAAGAAGAGCTTCAAGCGCTGCGGCATGGACGCCTGTAAAGGGCGCCAGGACGACCGCGCCCTGTCGCTCGCCGCTCTCGGACCGGGCAAAGCGGATCGCCTCGCTGCGATTGGGGAAAGTGGCCGCGACAAAGCCACCGATCTCGCGGACGGTCCAGCTGCCGTCACGGCTCCGGCCGACGATGAAGCTGCTGCTCCGCATGCTGCTGCCGCGATGCGGCAAGGTTTTCGCGTGGATCATGGAGGTCTCCAGCTGAGGATCGCATGGGCGCCTAACGTATGGATCCGGTTTGACCTGATCGTGTGGCCCTTGATCAGAGCCTCTTTCAGGTCATGGGAAGGATCGATGGCGCCTGGATCAGGATAAGTTGGGTTGCATGCAGATCTTCCCAGTCCATTTTAAGAAGATCGGCGCAATCGGTAGATTTGAACGGCCATTATTGCCTGGCCGCGACGAGAGCAATCCCGCCGAGGTCTTTTCAATGCGCGAGGCGCAATCTCTTTCTGGCCTTGCAATCGGCCTCTGCCGCCGCGCGAGGGGATTATTCATTGATGCAAGCGAGATACAACACAAAATATTCGTATCGAGGACTTTTAATTTACTTGACCCATATATTGGCCGGTTCCCGGCAATCTGATGCAGCATATGGTGCCGGTTAGGCCAGGTTCCGTTCAATTGCGGATCGGGCGGCCTTGAAGGTGGCTGCTGCGCCCGGCACAGCGCCCTGCTGCTGTTCAAGAACGAGAAGCGCGATTTCGTAGATCTCCCTTACGTCGGCGGACTGCAAAACGCCCTTCTGCACCAGGCAGCGCAGCAGGCCGGCCATGGTTGCGGAGGAGACGAGGTTTGCTGCGGCGATGCCATGCGATGGGGCAAGGGGCATCGCGCGCTCATTGTGCCCCTGGATGTGCGGGTTCCGGCACATCGTAGCCGTCCGCTGCGTACAACGTAATTTTGTTACGCAACGTGCGGATGGAGATGCCGAGCAGAGAGGCGGCATGGGTGCGGTTGCCGCCGGTTTCCCGCAGCGTGGCGAGGATCAGTTGGCGTTCGACAAAGGCAACTGGCAGACCGACGAACTGATCCACGACGGCTTGGTCAGCATCGAGCGCTCGCATGGTCTAAGTCCTTTCCAAGCCCCCGGCTCTGATGGACACCTTAGGATGGCGCCCGCCGTAGTTAAGAACCGGTTAATCGGCATTGTGCGCTAGTAAGGGCTGTTGGGACCGGTGAGCGTGATCGTGCCGGCGAGCACATTGACCGTGCCATTACCGCTGATGGCCGACGCAAATACGTATTTGATGGATGTCTGAGTGAAGTTGATCGTACCTGTGCTGGCTATGGGCTGGCGCCCGCCTGTTCCGCGCTTTCAGACTGTACGTGGGGCTCTGATGGTGACCAAGGCAGATCTCCCGGAGCGACTGCTCCAGCTTGCCTCACGCTCCGATGGGGCCACGTTTGCCCTGCTCTCCGAGGCTGCCCAAGCCCTCGCTCGGATGACCGCGCCAGCGGTGGAGCTGCCTAACCTGCCAGCCGGGCCCGATGCCGTGGAGCCCGCGAAGGCGCACAGCAACGACCTCGCGGACATGCTCGGTGACACCCAGGTCATGGCGATGGACGCGGTCGCCTCCCTGGAGCAGCGCGCTGAGTTGGCCGAGGCCGCCCTCGAAGCGATGCGCAAGGCTCACGATGCCATCGAGGGCCGCGCCGCCAGGATGGCGCAGGCGCTGGATGAGGTGAGGGCCGCGACGCTCGCCCATCTGCCGCCCACCAGCCTTTCGGCGACGGAAAGCCTTCGCCTCGTGGTTGCCGCCACAGACGGACCGGAGATCAACGCAGCCAGACGTTTCTTCCGGAGGGGCAAGGCATGATCCTGTCCTTGCTTGACCAGGCTGCCCATCGTGATCACGATGCGGCATTGCGCGACGGCGCCATGACACGCTTCGACGGCAGGAGCCGCAGCAGCGGATAGGTCGACTCTGATCCAAGGCTCCCCGGCGTTGGCCTCCCCAGGGTTGGCCGGGTGCAGAAGACCCCGTAGCGCCATGGCTCCCAAGCTGGTGGCTACGGGGTTTTTTCCCACGCTTATGTGCAATTAATTTCAGTAGAACCGGATAAACCAACCATGATGAATGCCAGACCTCAGCGGGGCTGCTGAAACGCCGCGAAGGACGGCTCACTGGGATC
>NZ_JBFTKS010000076.1:0-4567 GCF_056396065.1 Allobosea sp. 05T433
ACCGAACCGATGCGGGCGCGCACGGTGCCGAAATACCCGCCGTCACCACCGCCATTATTTGCCCACCAGGTGTATTGCCCCCAGGACATATTGCCGTTCGATCCGACATACTGGATATCGGTCTCGAGACCGTAGACCCAGGCGCCGGACTGCCAGTTATAGCCGATCTGGCCGCCGCCGACGAACGCGCCGTCGCCGCCGTTGCCGCCCAGAATTCCGGAAGAGCCGGCTGTCGGCCCGGTAACGGTGATGTTGCCCGAGTCGGCCCAGCCCATGCCGGCGTTGAGGCCGACGTACAATCCGGCCCAGGTGAAGACGGGAGCATAGACGATCGGGGGAGGCGGCGCTTGGCGGCTGGGAAGATCGGCGGAGAAGGCAGACGTCGCCAGGCAGGTTGCAAGGACGGCGGTGGATACAAGTCCTATTCGCATGGTGTCCTCCGAGGTCAGGGTTAGCCAACCTATCGGTTGCACATCAGAAAGCAGTCGGGAACCCAAATAATCGGAGAGGTTTACTGTCTGTCATCAAATAATCCCGAAAGCGATATTTTCGCCACTAGGCAAAAATTATCACCAAGGCTCTCTTGCATGCGGCAACTCAACCCGGATGTCCGCAGCAAAGCTCATCAGGCCGAAACGTTGAAAAGTCGTGGCATGGATGGGGGGGTGTCGTCGAGTGAGGAGGGCGAGAGATCTTGCGATCGCTGAACTGTCGATCGGAGACAGGAAAATCCGAGTCCTTATTGCAACCCCGCAAGGTCATCGAGCCAGGAAGAGCCAAGAAAACACAATCAACCCCCAGAGCAATAGCGAAATTGGAGCGCCCCAGAGGACGCCTCGAATGAAACTATCGCTTTCGTCGCCTTCATTCCGTAACTATTGGTAATGTCGACGGAATGTATGAGTCGTATCTCTCTCAAATTCTCGAAATCTGTTGGAATTCTCAGAATTCGACATGTTATTGCCTCATAAATAACCTTGTAGGCATAACAATTAATAATAAGCGGTGACGAAGATTTCGAAGGATGTTCGGTTTTTGCCTGCAACAAAACAAGAGCACACACATAGCGTCCCGTCGATGATGATTTAATTCCACATGTTCGAGAAGATCGAGTTTGGTTAATCCTTCCGCCGTCGACCCGGCAACGAGGCGAGTACACGGCCGCGCACGTTCCCGCGCGCCCCTCGGGTCAGGTCATCGCATTGCGGTTGCAATCGTCGCCAAAGCGTCAGGCCGTACTTTCGGCACCCGCTGGATGGCAGACTTCGCCACGGCTCCCGTCGACATCTCCATTTGCCATCGCTTCGACGACGGCAACGATCCGCTGGCGGGTGTCGGCATTGTCGGACTTGAAAAAGGCTCTGGCGAGACGAAGCCCCTCGTTTGTCGCAAGCAATTCTGCGACATCGGCAGTCGCCTCTCCCTTCGACGGTTCCTGGGTCGCTGCGTGTCCGGTCGACGCCTGTTCGAAAAAGTAGCCCACCGGCACCTGAAGGATATTCGCAATCTGTTGCAGGCGGCTGGCACTGATCCGGTTTGATCCTTTCTCGTATTTCTGGATCTGCTGAAACGTTATGCCCAACTGTTCCGAGAGTTTCGTCTGGCTTAATCCGGCCAGTTGCCTTTGCT
This sequence comes from Allobosea sp. 05T433, assembly GCF_056396065.1. Classification (NCBI taxonomy): domain Bacteria; kingdom Pseudomonadati; phylum Pseudomonadota; class Alphaproteobacteria; order Hyphomicrobiales; family Alloboseaceae; genus Allobosea; species Allobosea sp. 05T433. The sequence goes on from NZ_JBFTKS010000076.1 coordinate 1,630, forward strand.
CGCGCAGGCGCCAAGCAAGACATTGATCAATCGCAGTGGGCCGTTTTACGAATTTCATGCCAGAAACCATGTGGAACCCCATGTTGTGGTGATCTGATAACCATCTGCTTGATTATACTGGGCGAAATGTCAGCAGACCAATGTCGCCCCGGTTTCTTCAAAGGAGCTTTATAGCGGAGAGAGCCTGCAACGGTACAAGGCGGCGGCGAAAGCATCCCGGACTGTCTTGTGCGGTAGATCTTCGAGGCCCATAAACGGCGTTCCATGAGTGGCGCGGATGGTTTTCTCGCCGTGGCTTGCGCCCGCAGGCGAGGGCTTCAAACACGTTGGTCTGGAGGGGCGGTGGGGGCGATAAAAGCGGTTCAGTGAACCTGAGGAGCCCGGACATGAGCCAATTCTACATATCGGAAGGGATCACACGTCGAAGCGGCCTTTCCTTCTTGTGGTCGGCGGCCGCACTGGCTTTTGCAGGGGCCGCGGTGGTATTGAAAGCATCGCATTCTGAGGCGCAGACCACCGGTATGGAGCGACGTGGGGATCGGCGCTCCGGACGTGACGATCGCCGCACTGAACGCCGCACCGGACGCACGACACGACGCGAAGAGCGCCGAAACTGAGTGAGCGGCGGCCGCGTGCGCACTAAGCGTCGAGATCGTTCAACTCACCGATGTTCGCGTGGCGCATTGACGAGAACCACCCCCGGCCCTTTGAGCAGCTTGATCTGTGAAAATGGGCCAGAGCAAAGCGCCGGGGCGAGGCGACTATCCGAAGACGTGCGGGCTCGTCAAAAGGAGCCAAAGCCGTGCAGTTGCCCGCCTTGGGAAACATCGTCAGTTCCACGGCGAAGACAGATGCTGCCGGCGCGCCTGGAGCCCATGAAGTCCAGGATGCGCTCATTCGCATGCTTGCGAGTGAAGAATTCATAGTCCCGGACCGGCTCCGTCGTTTTTTGATCTACGTCGTCATGCAGGCGCTGGCTGGCCACACCAAGAACATCACCGCCTATTCGATCGCAGTAGAGGTGTTTGGGCGCCCCGCCAGTTTCGATCAGAAGAATGACCCGATTGTTCGGGTCGAGGCCGGGCGCCTGCGACATGCTATCGAGCGTTATTACTTCGTCGCGGGCCGCTCCGACCCCATCATCATCGAAATCCCGAAGGGCGGTTATGCCCCTCGCTTCAGCAGGCGTCCCGTCCCGCTGGCCGAGCCAAGGCCTCGTAAGAGCCTGCGGCCAATCCGTATCGGTCCAGGTTTCGCGCTGCGACTGTTGCCGTGGGCTTTGGTCGGATTATCCGCATTGCTCGCAATTATCGGGCTCGCGCGGTTCTTGGTCGCCTGAGACGGGTGACGCACGATCGCCTGCGCTTATTGCAGGCCGATCGTCACCACGGGGTTCTCATGAAGTGCCTCTGTCGCAACAGCTATCTGCACGACCCAAGATTCCGATTTGGAGCGAATTTAGAAGATTTTGCTGAGACGGATTGTCAATGGTGGGACGGAACGTCAAGCCTCTGTATATCCCCAAGCATGAGACGAGATTTTGAGTGACGAATATTGTATCCCTAGGGATATTGAGGGGTAGAATTTTGATCGATTACCACTGACGGTGGTTGCGTGTGCTCTCCCGACCTGGGCATCATGCATGGGCTGGGATCGGCGCGCAGGCGAATTAACTCCATGAAACGCCAAACGACATCGACTTGTGTTTCAGATTCCGCGTCATCACAACCGGTGTCAGCGCCATGCGAAAGCGATATCCGCGCGCAACTGCTCCGCATTTTAGCGAGCCGGGATTTCAAGGCGCCCGATCGGCTCCGCCGGTTTCTGTCCTATGTGGTTGAACAGACGCTGGCTGGCCGGGCAGAGCGCATCAAAGCCTACTCGGTCGCGGTCGAAGTCTTCGGCCGGGATACGAGTATCGACATTCTGAACGATCCGGTCGTTCGTATTGAGGCCGGGCGGCTCAGGCGCGCCTTGGAGCTTTACTATTTCCTTGAGGGCAAGACAGACCCCGTCCTGATCGAAATTCCTAAGGGAAGCTACGTACCGTTTTTCTCCCGGCGAATAGAGGATCAGACGCTGGCCCAGCCTCTCGCATCCCCGGCCCCGGAGCCGACGCCACCAACCCGCGCACGCCTCTTCGCCTCGCTCAGACGCCCCTGGCTCGTCGGCTTGGCTGCTGTACTGGCATTTGGCACCCTGGTGGCATACGTCGGGATGACAGACCAGTTCCGCCCGGCCGCATCACCGGCACGCCCCCTAGGCCCCTCGCTTTTTGTAAAGCCCTTCGCCAACCTGTCACCGACGCCAGAGGCCAGTGTTTTCGCAGCCGGTCTTTCCGAAGAGATGCTCTCACAGCTCGCTTCGTTTCGGGAACTGACCATTGTTCGAAGCGAGGCTTCCGACACACTGGCGTCGCAACCATCCGCTGCCAGGCGCCATCTCGGCGCCCGGCTCATCCTTGAGGGGATGATCCGGGCTGCCGATAACAAGCTCAGAATAACAAGCCGCCTCGTCGAAGGAGAAACGGCCGCCATTCTCTGGTCTGCCATTTTCGAGGCCGACCTGAACTCTGGGAACCTCATCGAACTGGAAAGTGCCGTAGGGGCAGAAAATCGCCATCGCGGTCGCTCACGCCATGAGCGCCCCATTACGCCCCGTGTCGAACGCACGCTAAGGGGCGAGACTAGGCGCCGGTGCTAGTCGGCGAGAATTGCCCGGTTTCCGAGTTCGGACCAACTTCCGCTAAGGATGCGATCCGGCCCCTCGATTGAGTTCGGCCTGACTTCCGCTAACCACCGAGGCTGTGTGAAAAGAGCCGAGTCGGCTAGGATTCCTGGAGGTGATGCTCCGGGAGCTTAGATGAAGCGCTTCGTTGAGAGTGAAGACCGTCGGCAGGGTGTCCTGCTTCCCGAGTATCTTGACGACTACGTGTCGG
>NZ_JBFTKS010000077.1:0-4378 GCF_056396065.1 Allobosea sp. 05T433
GGAAAACGTCTGCCAGAGTGGCTGACCCAGGCCTCCAACACCCCCTTCAGGGTGCCGGCTTCATCTCGGAATCACATGCCGGCTTCAAATCGGAATGCCCTGCCGGCTTCGCTTCGGAATACCCCGCCCGCTTCAATCGGAATCCGCACAAAGGGCTCGTCAAAGGCGAGGCACAGGCGCTGGGCAAGAGCGACGATCGCGTCGCCGCTATCTGTCCGGATCCTGCCGATAAGCATCGATCTGCGCCGGTGCTCATGAATGCCTTCGGCTGTCTGCACAGTGGCAGACGGGAACGTTCGGGCGATCATTTCACAGAGCAGGTCGATGTCTGCTTCTCCCAGGGTGCGGCACTTGGTGTTCGGCACATAGACGAGGTACACAGCCTGGCCGATGGCAGCCTCGAGCTCGTTCCTTGCTGACGCACCATCATCCAGATCGCCGAGCCCTTCGGCTCTGATTGTCTGCTCCACTGCTTTTGCGGTGTCGTCGAAGATGCGTTCGATCTCAGCGTTCGAACCGCGTCCGGCATCCACGAGATTGCGGCAGGCGTTCAGGTATCCAAGCCTGCGATCGTTCGACCAGCCGGCCGGCGGCGAGACGGCGATGGCGCGCAGGTTCGAGATGATGTCCGCGAACTTGACCAGCCTTGCCTCGCGCGATTTCTTGCCAATGCCTTCGAGCCGAGCGCGGCGCCGCTCCGACTTGGGCAAGGTCATGTCATCGGAATTCTCTTGGACGATATGTGCGGCACGGTCCCCGAACGCTGCAGCCAACTCGTCATGGCCAGTCTGGGTGTCCTCCAGCACATCATGGAGCACCGCCGCGATAAGAACGTCCATATCGCTGCTTTCGACCGACGCGACGAGATCGACCACTTCGATCAGGTGGTTGATATAGGGCTCCTGGCTCGCCCCCTTGCGACGATGGTTCCGATGGGCCTCGGCGGCAAAGGCCAGTGCTTTCGTCAGCCGCCGCACCTCACGCGCCTCGCGGAGATAGAGCTTTACCGATGGCGTGGAGATTAGGTCGCGCATGGCAAACTGCGGCCCCCACCTGGTGAAAAAAACGGAACTGCCGTGAGAGGCTCGCAGCGCCTCTTCACTATCAACCCGAACTCATGTCCTCAAGCATCGCCCCGCAACATCTGGCCCGGCAGGAAAAGGGGCGCGAATGTCGGCGCTCTTTCCCGGAAGGATTCGGATCACCACATTGGCGCGCGGAAATCCGGCTATTGGAGGCGGTAATTTCACGAACGGTCGTCGTCCTGACGAAGGGCTAGTGCTCGCACGCGGACCGGTGCGCTCAGCCCAGTGGCTTCGGGGCGGCCGGAATTGAGCCAGGATGCAGGACCGAGATGAGTAACTCATTCGCTCCGGACCATATGATCTGCATGCCGAGGGTGAAGAGGATGAATGCGGTTAAACGTACGGCAATGTCGGTTCCACCTGGACCGAGAAACCTTTGCATTCGATGCGCGTATGAGAAGCAGATTCCTATTGCGAAGGCGATCACCGCGACAGCGGCAAGACTGGCAAATATGAACAACAGCTCGTCGGCCGGTCGCTGAGCGCCCCGCGAGAGGCCGAGACTGATCATCACCGCGATCGTGCCCGGGCCAGTGGTGAGGGGCAGCGTCAACGGATAGAACGCCAGGCTGAGCGGATCTCCTAGATGCGCAGAGTTGGGTGTGGCCTCGATTTCCGTGCGGCTTCCTTTGTTGAGAAGCTTCCAACCGGATACCGCGACGATGAAACCGCCCGCAACGCGCAAGACCGGTATGGATATACCATAAAACTGCAGGATTAAGGCTCCAAGCAGAAAGGAACCCACTAGGACGAGCAGGGAGTTGAATGCGACCCGCCGCGCCAGTGCGCGCCGAACGTTGGGTGTCAGTCCACTCGTAAGCCCGATAAAGACAAGCGCCGTCCCCGGAGGATTCACCACAGGGAAGATCGCGGCAAGCACTAGCAGAAAGGAGTTGATGAATGTCTGCATAGGCGCGCCTCTACCGGAATTCCTATTTATGACAATACTGCCACACTCAGACTGGTCCTGTTCCAGCCTGCTGGATCCCGCTGCTGGTCGGGGTCGGCATCTCGTTTTGCGCCGCTGCGCGTTGCTTTCGGCTGCTTCGCCTCCAGGCGGCAAAGCTCGGATGCGCCACTCCCGGGCGCCCAGCAGGTCGCGTACGGTGCGTCCCGATCCGGGTTCGATTCTCGAGGCGATAAGCGCTCAATCCGCAAGTCGTCCAGCGCCATTCTTCCCATATGTCCTGGCGGTCTCGTGTGCGCCGACGCCCCACCAATTCGGCAGGTACTTTGCCACCTATCGCGGCGTCCGGATGGTGCGATAAGAAGGGACCCTTCGACAGCACGTCTTTTGCCGCACTGGGCATTTTGAAACTCGTCCCTGGTTGAGCGAGGTCGAAGCTCAAATCAATTTCGATTTGACCCAGCCACCGCAGGCAGCGCGGCGCTACCAGCGCCAGCGACTCCTAACGCGACATGATGCCGATGAGGATTGGCCCCCAGGCCGTGAGCAGGATGTTCCCGATGGCATAGGGTACCGTGTAGCCCAGCGCCGGAATGCTGCTCTGGGCCTCGTCCTGGATGGCCCGGAGGGCGGCTGTGATGGTGCCAGCCCCGGCGCAGGCACCAAGCACGATCAGCGGATCCATCTTCAGGACGTAACGCCCGAACAGAATGCCGACGACATGCGGCAGCAGCGCGGAGACGAGGCCGACCAAGATCAGGCTGATGCCGGTCGCCTTCAGGCCCGAGACGAAGCTCGGTCCGGCGCCGAGCCCGACGATGCCGATGAACATGCAAAGCCCGACCGTATCGAAGATCCAGATCGCCGGCTCGGGAATGCGGCCGTAGAAGGGGTAGACGGAGCGGAGCCAGCCGAAGACGAGCCCCATGAAGAGGGCGCCGCCGCTCGCGGTCAGGGTCAGCGGCACCCCCCAGACGACCAGAGTCAGCAAACCGAACAATCCGCCCAGAAAGATCCCGAAGCCGACGAAGACCATGTCGGTTGCGGAGGTGCGGCGGTCGGGGTAGCCGAGCTCGGTCGCGGCCCGCTCGACTTCCGGCAGCGGCCCGACCAGCGACATGACGTCGCCACGATTGACGCGTGTCGTCGGCTCGATCGGCATCTCGATGCCTGAGCGTGTCAGCTTGGACAGGAAGACGCCACGCGCGAATTCGGCCTGGGCCAGTTCCCCCAGCGATTTCTCGTCGATGCTGCGGGACGTCACGATGACGTTGAGCGCCTCGAGCGGAATGTCGAGCAGCTCGGGATCGCTCACTTCAGGTCCGATGAGGTCGCCGCGGGCGGCGTGAACTTCGTGTCTTGCCATGATGGCAATGATGTCGCCCGCCTGGATCCTGCGATCCGAAGCGTGGCCGAACAGCACCACCCCGCTGCGAACGCGCAGGATGAAGGCACGGGTCTCCTTGATGAGGGCTTCGATCTCGGTGATCGTCTTGTTGGTCAGAACCGGGTTTTCGACGCGATAGGCGCGAACGTCGAACAGGCGGGCGGCCGAGGTGACGCCTTCGGCATCGCTGCCCGGTCCGGCCTTGTCGGCGCGCTGTGCCGCGATCTCGCGAAGGTTGATGCCCATGAGCTTGGGACCGACCTTCGGCAGGAACCAGACCAGGGCCGCCGTCCCGACGAGATAGGTGACGGCGTAGGCGACAGGGATGTTGTTGATGAGCGCCGTCCGCTCGGCCTGCGGTAGGTCGAGACGCTGGATCGCTTCGCCCGCTGTTCCGATGACGGTCGATTCCGAAAACGCCCCGGCGAGAAGTCCGGCCGCAGTACCCATGTCGAAGTTCAGCAGTTTCGCGAAGCCGAGCGCCACCAGCAGGCACGTGACGCAGAGCACCACCGTTAGCGCCATTTGTGGAAGCGCATCGCGCTTCAAGGCGCGAAAGAACTGCGGACCGACCTTGTAACCGGTCGTGAAGAGGAAGAGGTCGAAGAAGACCGTCTTCACGGCGGCCGGCACCTTAATGTCGAGCTGGCCGACCAGGACGCCCGCCAGCAGGCAGCCGACAACGACGCCGAGGCTGAAGCCGCCAATTTTCGCCTTTCCAATGAGAAAGCCGAGAGCGATCGTCAGGAAGATGGCGAGCTCGGGATTATTGCGCAGGGCATCGACGATGTAGTTCATGCTTTGCCTCGCAGCATTGAACTCGGACATCCGATCAAGTCGTGACTGATCAAATGTCCGATGGTTGCCGAACGCAGGAAATCACCTGCCCACACCTTCACTCCTGCCGCTCTCGCGCGTCAGGGCTTTTTGGCGAGAGCGAGATTGTAGGCATCGAAGGCCTGGCGGTAGCCACGCGCCACCGCGCGGGTAGCGCGGCCG
>NZ_JBFTKS010000078.1:0-3673 GCF_056396065.1 Allobosea sp. 05T433
CGCATCCCGGCCCTGACCACGGGGCGCGTCGATGTGCTGTTTGCGACGATGGCGATGCTGCCCGAACGGGCCAAGGTGGTGCAGTTCAGCAAGCCCTATGTCGCCAACACGATCGTGCTGATCGGGCCGAAATCGGCGGTGATCAAGACGAATGAGGACATGGCGAAGTTCACTATCGGCGTGGCCAAGGGCGCAGCCCAGGATACCCAGGTCACCAAGAACGCGCCGGCCAGCACGACGATCCGGCGCTATGACGGCGATGCCCCCAGCATCCAGGCGCTGGTCTCGGGCCAGGTCCAGGCGCTTGGCGGCAACATCTTCTACATCCAGCGTATCGAGCAGGCCCGGCCGGGCGAATTCGAGAACAAGCTCGAATTCCAGAACCTCTACAACGGCGCTTGCACCCGGCAGGGCGAGAAGGAGATCAACGCCGCCCTCAACGCCTTTATCGACAAGATCAGGGCGAATGGCGAGCTCCAGAAAGTCTACGACAAGTGGATGAAGGTTCCCGTCCACAAGTTCCCCGACAGCCTCGAAGGCATCTCCTTCTCCGCAAGCTGAGCGCGCTGCTCGCTCGCTCCTTCAGATTTTGCCTGCAGGCCAGCCGCGTTGACTCCGGCCTGCACGCGCCTTGCCGCGCATGCGCGACGAGGCGCCAAGGATATCGACATGAGCAATCGCATCTACGTCCTCAACGGCCCCAATCTCAATCTGCTCGGCCAGCGCGAACCCGCGATCTACGGAACGACCACGCTCGATGAGGTTCGACAGCGCTGTATCGAGAAAGCCGGGACGCTGGGTTTCGAGATCGACTTCCGCCAGACGAATTTCGAGGGCGAGCTGGTGGAGAGCGTGCATCAGGCCCGCATCGAGGCGTGCGGGATCATCATCAATCCGGCCGGCTACACCTTCACCTCAATCGCGTTGCTCGATGCCCTCAAGATGTTCGACGGTCCGAAGATCGAGCTGCACATTTCCAACGTGCATGCCCGAGAGAGCATCTACCACAATTCGCTGATCTCCCGGACGGCGACCGGCATCCTGATCGGCTTCGGCGCAGCCGGTTACGAACTGGCGATCCAGGCTATGGCCGGCCTGGTCGGGCCCAGCTGATCCCTGCGCGCCATGCGGTCAGCGGCAGAGCATGCGAAGCACGGTCTCGATCGCGCTGAGCCGTCGGCGCTCGCGGGCTTCCGGCGCCCCCATGTCGTGCCCGAAGACCTGCTGGATGCTGGCCCGGTTGGAGACATTGTAGAAACTCAGCGCGCTGATCGTCAGATGGATGTCGATCGGGTCGAGACCCTCCCGAAACACTCCCTCGCGCAGTCCGCGCTCATAGACCTCGCCGATCATGTCGATGACCGAGAGGTTGAGATCCGCGATCTTGGGAGAGCTCTGGAGATGCCGGGCATGGTGGATGTTCTCGACCATGACGAGGCGGACGAAATCCGGATTGTCGGCGTGATAGTCGAAGGTGAAACCCGTCAGCGACACGATCGCTTCGCGCGGGGGCAGGGCAGCCAGATCGAGGCTGCGCTCGAAATTGCGGATCCGGGCATAGGCCTCCTCGAGCACGGCCCGGTAGAGTCCCTCCTTGTCGCCGAAATAATAGTAGATCATCCGCTTGCTGGTGGAGGTCTTCGCCGCGATCTCGTCGACCCTCGCACCACTCAGCCCATTCTCGACGAACTCGTCACGCGCGACCGCCAGGATATTGCGGCGAACGCCGTCGGGGTCCTGGGTCCAGCTCGCGGATTTTCGCGTGCCAGCCGGCCGCGCCGGCGAGGCCGGCATCTCATTCGTCTTGCGGCTTCCAAGCATGGACAGACCCCGGCGCCGACTGTGCGGCTGTAAATGAACCGTTCAGTTCAATTGACTTGACCAATTGAACCGTTTCGTACATTTAACATCGACAGGCGATCGCGCAAGCCGAACGATCGCTCATACTCAAGGCGCCCACCCAGAGGCGCTACCGCCAAAGACGGGAACCGGATCGACCCACTCAGAAGGTCGGCCGCTCAGGGAAGCGCCATGAACTACAAGCTTGATTTCACGCCTGTACTGGATGGGTTGCCGAGCCTTCTGACCGCCTGTCTGGGAACGCTGTTCCTGGCGCTCGGCGGCATGGTGCTGGCCATCGTCATCGGCATCGGCGGTGTTGTGCTGCGCGACTCGCGGATCAAACAGGTGCGCTGGCTGGTGATGGCTTTCGTCGAGCTGATCCGGAACACGCCCTTCCTGGTGCAGATCTATTTCATCTATTTCGCATTGCCGCTCCTGGGCGTGCGGCTCGACCCGACGCCGACGGCCATTATCGCGCTGGGCATCAATGGCGGCGCCTATGCCATCGAGATCATCCGTGGCGGCGTTCAGTCGATCAGCAAGGGGCAGGTCGAAGCCGGTCTCGCGCTTGGCCTGCACAAGGCGCAGGTCTTCCGGCTGATCGTTCTGCGGCCGGCGCTGCGCGCGATCTTTCCCTCACTGACCAGCCAGTTCGTGCTGCTGACGCTGACGACCAGCGTCGCCTCCGCGATCTCTGCCTATGAGCTGACCTCAGTCGCACAACGGATCGAGTCGGACAGCTTCCGCAGCTTCGAGGTCTACGGGACGGTGACGCTGTTCTACCTCGTCATATCCTGGCTGATGATGCGCTTCTTCGCGCTCATCTCCGGTCGGTATTTCAGCTATCCGGTCAAGTGAGGAGATCGTCATGGGTACAAACGAATTCCTCTTCCTCCTCACCGGACTGAAATGGACGGTCTTCCTTTCGGTGATCGGCTTCGTCGGGGGCGGTATCTTCGGGCTCGGCGTCGCTCTGGCGCGGACCTCCGGTATTCCGCTGCTGGAGCGTGCAACCTCAGGCTATATCGCCATCTTCCAGGGCACGCCGCTGCTGATGCAGCTTTTCGTGGTCTATTACGGACTGGCGCTGATCGGGTTGAAACTCGACTCCTGGGTCGCCGTCTCGATCGGCTTCACGCTGCATGCCAGCGCCTATCTCGGCGAAATCTGGCGTGGCTCAATCGAAGCCGTGCCGAAGGGCCAGACCGAGGCCGCCAAGGCGCTGAGCCTGAACTATGTCTCGCGGATGAAGGATGTGGTCCTGCCGCAGGCTATCCGCATCTCGCTGCCGGCGACGATCGGCTTCCTGGTGCAGCTGATCAAGGGAACGTCGCTGGCTGCCATCGTCGGTTTCACCGAGCTGGCCCGGGCTGGCAACATCATCTCGAACCAGATCTTCCAGCCTCTCCTCGTCTTCGGGATCGTGGGGGCTCTGTACTTCGTCATGTGCTGGCCGCTCTCGCTCTTCGGCGCGCGGCTGGAACGCCAGTTTGCCGCGGCAACACGCTGACGAGGCCGGCAACAGACACCGCGCCAATTCCGGCCAGGCAAGTTCAACCAGGCAAGATCAACCAAGCAAGATCAACCAAGGGAGTGAGACATGACATCTTCGAACAAGGGATTGCTCAACCGCCGTCAGGCTCTGTTGGCCGGCGCGGTCGGGCTTGCGGCGCCCGGCCTGCTGCTGCGGCCTGCGCTGGCGGTGACGCCGGCGGAGATCAAGGCGAAGGGCAAGCTGGTCGTGGGCATCCAGGGCGACAATCCGCCCTGGGGCTTCGTCACCAGCGCCGGCAAGCAGGATGGGCTGGATGCCGATATCGCGGCGCTCTTC
>NZ_JBFTKS010000079.1:0-5776 GCF_056396065.1 Allobosea sp. 05T433
TGCGGATTCCGATTGAAGCGGGCGGGGTATTCCGAAGCGAAGCCGGCAGGGCATTCCGATTTGAAGCCGGCATGTGATTCCGAGATGAAGCCGGCACCCTGAAGGGGGTGTTGGAGGCCTGGGTCAGCCACTCTGGCAGACGTTTTCCGTATCGACCGAGACGGAGACCGTGATGCCTGCGAAGAGGAAGCTGACCATGAGACAACTGCGGCAGATGCTGCGTTTGGCTGAGGAAGATCTGAGCCCCGGCGAGATCGGGCGTCGTCTTGGTGTGGCGCGCAGTACCGTGCAGGGGAACCTGGCACGAGCCCGGGAAGCCGGCCTGTCCTGGCCGCTGCCGGCGGAGCTGAGCGATGATGCGCTGGCAGGCCGGTTGTTCGCGCGATCCGGTGCTCTTTCGGGGGCGCGTCGCCGCCCCGAGCCGAACTGGGGCGACCTCGTCGTCGAGCTGAAGAAGCCCGGCGTGACGATGGCGATCCTGTGGGAGGAGTATCGCGGCGTCCATCCGCAGGGCTACGGCTATAGCCGTTTCTGTGACCTCCTGCGCGGCTTCCAGCGTCGGCTGTCGCCGACCATGCGTCAGGAGCACGTCGCCGGCGACAAGGTCTTCGTCGATTATTCCGGCAAGAAGCTCGGCATCGTCGATGCCCGGACCGGCGTCATCCGGGAGGCCGAGATTTTCGTCGGCGTGCTTGGCGCCTCGAACTTCACCTTCGCCGAGGCAAGTTGGACCCAGGCCCTGCCGGACTGGATCGGCTCGCATGTGCGGATGTTCCGGTTTTTCGGCGGCGTCCCCCGCCTGATCGTGCCGGACAACCTGARGGCCGGCGTCAACAAGGCTTCGTTCTACGATCCGGATCTCAACCGCAGCTACGGCATGATGGCCTCGCATTACGGCGTCGGCGTACTGCCGGCCCGCGTCCGCAAACCGCGCGACAAGGCGAAGGTCGAGAACGGGGTCCGCTTCGCGCAAAGCGCCATCCTTGGACGCTTGCGCAACCAGACCTTCTTCTCGCTGGCCGAGGCCAATGCCGCGATCCRCGACGCCGTCGACCGGATCAACRACCATGTCATCCGGCGCCTTGGCGTCACCCGCCGCCATCTGTTCGAGACCGTCGAGCRGCCGRCCCTGGCGGTACTGCCCGAGGATTACGAGTTCGCCGAGTGGCGSCTGGCCCGCGCCGGCGTCGATTACCACGTCGAGTATGACGGCTATTTCTACTCCGTCCCCCACGGCCTGATCCGCGAACAGGTCGATCTGCGGGCCACCAGCCGGACGATCGAGGTCTTCCATCGCGGCCAGCGCGTCGCCGCTCACCAGCGCCGCTATGGCGGACGCCGGCACGGTACCAACCCCGATCACATGCCGAGCTCTCACCGGCGCTACGCCGACTGGAGCCCTGAACGGCTTCGGCGCTGGGCGGCGACGGTGGGCCCGAGCACGGAGGGCCTGGTCATTGCCATCCTGGCCAACCGCCCGCATCCCGAACACGGCTTCAGAACCTGCCTCGGCGTACTGCGCCTGTTCCGCGACCTCAAGCCGTCCCAGGCCGAAGCCGTCTCCGCGCGCGCCCTCGAGATCGGCGCTTTCGCCTACCGCGCGGTTGCCGCCATCGCCGCCAGACAAGCCGCGGCACCAGCCAGGACCTCCACCGAACCCGCCGCCATCATCGAGCACAGCAATCTGCGCGGCCCCGGCTACTTCCACTGACACCAGGAGACATCATCATGTTGATCCATCCCACCATGACCTTGCTCGCCGRGCTCGGACTGCACGGCATGGCCAAGAGCTTCCAGGAGCTCCAGGCCCAGCCCGAAAGCCGCGCCCTCGAACATGCCGACTGGCTCGCCCTCCTGCTCGAACGCGAGAGCACYGCGCGCAGCCAAAAACGCTTCGAGAACCGCGCACGCACCGCCAGGCTGCGCCACAACGCCAGCATCGAGGATGTTGACTTCAAGGCGTCGCGCGGCCTCGACCGCGGGCTCTTCCTCAGCCTCGCCGGCGGCGACTGGATCCGTCAGCATCGCAGCTTGCTGATCACCGGGCCGGCCGGCGTCGGCAAGAGCTGGCTCGCCTGCGCCCTCGGGCAAAAGGCCTGCCGCGACGATGTCTCGGTCGCCTACCATCGCGCCCCGAGGCTCTTCACCACCCTGGCCCAGGCCCGTGACGAGGGCCGCTACGCCCGCCTGCTCAAGGCGCTCGCCAGGGTCGAACTCCTGATCATCGACGACTGGGGGCCGGAAAAACTCGACGATACCCAGCGACGCGATCTCCTCGAACTCACCGAGGATSGTTACGAGCGCCGCGCCACCATCATCACCAGCCAGATCCCCGTGGACCGCTGGTACGAGATTATCGGGAATCCCACGATCGCCGACGCCGTCATGGATCGTATTGCCCACAATGCCTACCGCATCGAACTCRCCGGCGAGAGCATGCGAAAACGCCAGTCGCAGAGCCCTCCAGCCACGATCGCTTGACCGTCAAATCCATCCACGACAATCATCAGGAACGACCCAGGCAAATCACCTCGCACCTGCCGGCTTCAAATCGGAACAGGGTGCCGGAATGAAATCGGAACAGGGTTGTCGCAGACGATGAAGCATTCCGGGAACCTTGAGACCGCCACCGAGCGCATCTCCGGGCGGCTAAGCGCTCTGTCTAGTGCCCAGGACATCCTGACCGAGACGAGCTGGAGTGCCGCCGACATCGCGCACGTCGTCGACAGCGCATTGCGGCCCCATGTCGACGCGTCGGAACGGGTGAAGGCGCTCGGCCCCCACGCCGAAATTTCCGCGCAGCAGGCGCTTGGCTTGTCCCTGGCAATGCATGAACTCGCGACCAACGCGATCAAATACGGAGCCCTGTCAGTGCCGGATGGGCGGGTCGACATCGACTGGCTGGTGGCTTCCGACCGGACGATTCGGTTCGAGTGGCGAGAAAGCGGCGGTCCTCCCGTAAAGGCAGGGGATCGGAAAGGATTTGGGTCCAAGCTCACGGAGCGAATCGTCCCCGCCTACTTCGGTGGCAAGGCGGGCGTTCACTTCGATCCGACCGGCCTCCGCTACCTCTTGGAGGGCGTCCTGGAGACGGACGAATAATTTCCTCGTTGGCTCCGAAACGAAACCGACCGATTTGAGTTAATCCCTGATGTCCCGCTCCGCACCTATCACCGTCCTTGTCGTCGAGGACGAGCCCTTCGTTCGTATGGACGCCGTCGACATGGTCGAGGAGGCCGGCTTCATCGCGGTTGAGGCTGCGAACGCTGACGAAGCGATCCGCATACTTGAGACTAATCCCGACATTCGGATTATCTTCACCGATATCGACATGCCTGGCTCGATGGACGGCATCAAGCTCGCCTTTGCGGTTCGCGAACGGTGGCCGCCAGTCGTCATCATGATTGCGTCGGGGCATCAAAAGCCTCTTGCGGCCGACCTGCCCGCGCGCGCCCGCTTCTTCGCCAAACCTTATGAGCACGCGGCCATCAAGGCCGCGCTTCGGGAAGCCGTTTAGTTCGCAAGAGGAGACGGACCTAGCCCGTCACCATCGCCCCGGCCAGCGGCTTCCCGTGATGGACCGGGGATCGGCCGTGACGTGGCGTCCGAGTGCAATCCTGGTCCTCGCTGTCGAGCTCGACTTGGGCACCAACGACGCTTTCGACCGCGTGGGGACCTGGTGGATTCTGGTGCTTGACCGACCTCGGGCAAGCCGACGTTCGCAGGCCAGTGGCCGCGATCACAGCTTCACCCTCGAGGCCGTCGACGGTGCGCGCCCGAGGGCAGGAGTCCGTAAAGGCTATGTGCATGCGATCGTCATCGAGGCCTATGCCAGCGGTCGGCTGCAACGAACCTATGCGAAGGCGCGCGCCCGGCCGGGCTGCTCCCGTATCGAGCGCACGCTCGGAATGATTGCGGCCTGAACCTCAGGCAGCGCAAACCTCGGAGCCGCCGTCGGGTTAGAATGACGTGGCGGCTCAAGGCCAGAGCTCAGGGAGACCCGTGTCTTGATTGTCTTCCTGAGCTTCGGTCGCCTACTCAGGCGGCGCAGCAGCATGGTCGCGGGTCGCGTGGCCCCACGGTGCCCCCAAGAGCTTCACCGTTAGACCCCATGATCGCGGAGTGAGCTGACTGGGTCGGCGGCCTCTCCCGCGGCATTCTCCGTTCGAGGGTTGCGCCAGATTGGCTGGTGCCGAGCCTCAAGAATGGGGGAGAGACCGGATGCAGAATAGCACGTTCATCGGGCTGGACGTCCACAAGGCCACGATTTCGGTCGCAGTTGCGCGGGGCGAGCGTGGCGGCGAAGTCCGCCACTGGGGATCCGTCCCGCACCGACCCGATCATGTCCGCAAGCTGGTGGAGAAGCTGGCTGCGGACGGATCGCTGCTGCATTTCTGCTACGAGGCCGGACCCTGCGGTTATGGCCTGCACCGCCAGTTGGTCGAGGCGGGCCACGACTGTATCGTGATTGCGCCCTCACTGATCCCGATCAAAGCCGGGGACAGGGTGAAGACCGACCGCCGCGACGCACTGATGCTGGCGAAGCTGCATCGCGCCGGAGAATTGACGCCGGTCTGGGTCCCGGACCCGGCGCATGAAGCGATGCGCGATCTGATCCGAGCGCGGGCAACGGGAATGCGGACCCTGGGCAAGGCGCGGCAGCACCTGCAGGGCTTTCTGCTTCGGCATGGCCGGATCTATCAGGGCAAGAAAGGCTGGACGGTGGCCTACCGGCGCTGGCTGACGACTGTGCGTTTCCAGCACCCCGCTCAGCAGATCGTCTTCCAGGACTATGTTGACGCGGTCGCCGACACCGAGGCCCGGGTCGCGCGCCTGACCGCCCAGATCGCCGATTTGCTTCCGGTTTGGAGTCTGGCACCGGTGGTGGAAGCCGTTCAGGCCATGCGGGGTGTCGCCTTCATCGTTGCCGCCACGGTCGTGGCCGAGGTTGGGGATTTCCAACGGTTCGACAACCCGCGGCAATTGATGGCCTATCTCGGCCTTACCCCCTCCGAGCATTCCAGCGGTTCGACGGTGCGCCGTGGCGGGATCACCAAGGCCGGCAGTGGGCTGGCGCGGCGCGCACTGATCGAGGGCGCTTGGAGTTACCGGATGCAGGCGCGGGTTAGCCGCAAACTTCACGACAGGATCGAGGGGTTACCCCAAGCGGTGCGCGATATCGCCTGGAAGGGCCAATTGCGGATGTGCCACCGTTACCGCCAGCTGGTCGCGGCCGGGAAGGCGAAGGTGATCGTCATAACGGCCATTGCTCGCGAGATGGTGGGCTTCATCTGGGCTATCGCGCGGGCCGTGACGGCTGCCCCGATCTGAACCACGAGGACACAGGCGAAGAAGGAAGGCGCCCTGATCATGCCGATGCGCAAGGTTGGGGACGGAACGCGGTGGGGAACCCTCGTGCCCTGTTATGAGCCGACACGGTCGACGCTCGCTTCTTAGAACGAGGCAGCCCCAGGACGAAACCACGGTCATGCGGTAGCCAACCCGCGCATGAGAGCTTGCTCAACCGTCGTCTCAGTTCCGTCTCCTACCCTGCGCATCTACATCACGCAGCACCCGGTGAAGCCGGGACATTCGTCATGAAACAAGGGTTTGACGGCGATCATGAGAGCAGGCTGTTGAAGAAGTCGTCCTAGGGCGGGCGATGAAGGTGGAATCGTCACCGTTGTGGACGCGGATTTCGCCCTTGAGGGAGCCGTCCGTTTGAAGTTTGGCCCATCCGTCGCCCGAGACCTCGTCCATCTCATCATTGCCTTGC
>NZ_JBFTKS010000080.1:0-3422 GCF_056396065.1 Allobosea sp. 05T433
CGCGACGGCTTGTTCTGGGCGACCGGGGCAGGAGAAGAGGCCAGTCCGCTTGGCGCTCTCGCCGCGCAGGCCGAGCGCGAAGGCTACAAGGGCGGGCAGGGCAAGACGCCCTATCACGGCTACTACTACAAGATCCTCAAGCGCCAGGGTGCCGCGGCACCAGGTGGAAGCCTCGACTATGTCGTCGGCGGCAAGATGATCGGCGGCTTCGCTCTGCTCGCCTATCCCGCCGAATACGGCAACTCCGGCGTCATGAGCTTCATCGTGAACCACGAAGGCACGGTGTATCAGAAGGATCTGGGACCCAGGACCAGCCGGATCGCGACGCGGATGCGCTCATACGACCCCGACAAGACCTGGGAGAAGGTTCCGGTGCCGCAGTAATCAATTTTCGAGATGCAGACTGCTGATCCATTCAGCGAAATGGCGATGTCTTCACAAAGCGACATTTAGCCTTCTCAAATGATCTTCGGATGACGGCTCCGATTGGACTACGGTACCGCCAAAGGCAGGTCGAAAGATTGGCCCGATAGGCGCGGGGGCCGTCGAATCATAGCGGCTATCAGCAATGGAGAACCGATGACCGGCCTCCTTTCGATCCTCTTCGGCGGCTTTTCAAGCTTCACGCCCGGTCGGATGCTTGGGGTCCCAACGCGAGCCCTTAGGAGACTACCGCGGGTTAGGGGCCTTTGATCGTGGATTGATCCTCAGTCGGCGACTGTGCCGAGGGCGTGGGCCGAATATCAGCGGTGGTGATGCCGCGGTGGATGGCAGCATGAATGACGTACAAAAGCGCGGACTTGCAAGGCTCATGCTTCGTTGGCCGCAGCGGCGGATGGAGCTACGTCAAAAATGCAGCAGTGGTGCGGGACTGCTCGATCTCTGCGAAGTTTACCAGGTGACATGTGAGGCCGCTTCCTATTGGGAGAAAATAACTTCGCCGGCCGGAGAGGCCCGTGCGGAGGAGTACCGCGCTCTCGCATTGGAAATCGAACGTGAGGTCAATGAGGCGCTTGCCTCAGTTTGAGCCTTCGTCGCGCCGGTGATCGCCTCGAAGTGGCGCACCTCGCCCTCAGGCTCAAGTCGATGGTCAAGCCTAGATGTGAGGTCTCAATAGGTTGTCCATCCGGTCCCGAGCGAGGAAGCTGAGGTTGCGAAGCTTCAGTGCCTTCGGAGGAACGGGGCTATCCACCTGATCATCCCGGGATGATGGTGGCGCTGTTCTCTACGGCTACAGCCGGGGCATCATCGCGGCAGCTTGGCTGCGCCTGCGACGAGCGGGTCGACGTGGGGGCGGTGACCGGACTGAACCGACCTGACTTCCGCAGCATCGCCGATCTCCGCAAGCTCCACCTCTCGGCGCTGTCGGATCTGCTCGTGGAAGCTAACGATGCGATAGTGAAGCCACTGCTTGTCGGAAATCCGGGACAGTCGATCACAACGGCGGCATGCTTGCCTTGGGAGGCCTCCGTGAATAGACGTTTCTACCTAGTAGTGCTGGCTCTGATGGGACTGGTGGGATGCGTTTCGCGCGAGACGTCCGGATCGGGGGGCGGCGGGCCCGCCTATGTCCAGCAGGACCTCGGGAGCCCCGGTCGACAGACCGACTTCTTCGGGAACGGCCTGCGGCCTTGAGAGCGGGATCTCGCGCTCCCGCGACCCGTCTCGCCATTGCGGGAACTGCCGTGCGCACTGCTGCTGCGACATGAAAGTCACGGCGCGCGGCCCCGGCACCTCGAGAGGTGCCGGAGGGGGCTGCCCCGCCTATTCGACTGGCGCCCAGCTGCTGTCGGGGTCGTAGCGCAGCAGGCGCTCCGCCAAGGCGCTGGTCTTCGAGCCGAGATTCTTCTGCAGCACTACCCCGTTATGTCCGCAGATGAAGGTCATGACGCCGGTCTTGCCCCATTCGGCCGGCCAGGCCACGAGGCCGAAGCCAGCGATCATGTTGCCGTTGACGACATAGGAATGCGCGCCGCCGGGCGCCCAAGGTCCTTGTGCCTTGAGGATGCGAAAGCGATAGCCGGCATAGGTTCGGTTCCCGCGATCCAGCAGGGCCTCGCTCAGGGCGCCCTCGAGCGGGCTGACATCGGCCTGCCCGGTTCTCGGCCAGTACAGCCCGTCCTGCGTACCGGGCGTCGAGATCAGGTTCTGGGCATATTCCGGCACCTGGTCGCCATCATGGTCCTTCCGGATATATTCGCGCTGGGCGCTGATATAGGCCTGGCAGGCCTCGATGGCGCGCAGTTCGTTCTCGCCGACGGCGCGGTTGAGGATTTCGCTACGCCCGGCCGCGACATCGAACATCCAGGCCTCGCCGCGTCGGACGATCGGGATCGGGAACTCGAACTTGCGTTTCCCGATCGTCAGGATCCGCGTCGCGTCGTCGCGCGGCGTCAGGGTGACGGATTCCGCTGCGGCCTCATTGAACCGGTCGAGTCGTTCGCGGTCCAGCGTGGCGTCGCCGGTGCTCAGCACGTCGCGGGCCCCCGGCCCGAAAATGCGATCGAGCATGCCGGGCTCGCGCGCCCGGGCCGCCTCGACCAGCGCGCTGGACGCCGCATCGGGGGAGGGGAAGCTCTGCTGGGCTGCGGCAGGGCCTGCCATCAACAGGACCGCGAGCGAGACCGGGACTGAAAATCGAGCGTGATGTGCCATGATCATGTCCCCCAATCAGCGCCGTCCACCGCGACCACCACCACCGCCCCCGCGGCCACCGCCGCCGCCGATATGCCCGCCGCCGCCACGGCCGCCGCCGCCGATGTGAGCGCCGCCGCCGCGACCTCCGCCGCCGATCTGTCCGCCTCCGCCGCCGCGCCCCGCCGGCATGCTGATCTGCCCACGGCTGGCTGCGCCGCGATTGCCATAGGCCGCCGCGCCGCGCCCGGCATCGATACCGTCAAACGCGGTCCGGCTTGGTGTCGGGCGCGGTCTCGCGCCCTGCGGCGCCGCTGGTCGCGCCTGTGCCGCCGGAGGCCGTGCCGTGGGCCGCTCGGGGCCCGATGGTCGCGTCGCGGGCCGGCCTGCGTCGGCCTGCGGTCGCCCCTGTCCAGCCCCGCCCTGGGGGCGATCCTGGCCGGGCCGTGCATCAGGACGGGCGGGTTGCTGCGACGGACGCTGGCCGATCATGCCTGCCGCCGCGCCGCCGATCGCGCCTGCCGCCGCACCGCCCAATGCTCCATCGACGCCGCCTGCGCCGCCTGGGCCACCGATGCCGCCAACACCACCGACGCCGCCCGGGCCGCCTGGGCCGCCGACGCCACCGATGCCGCCGGGCCCTCCGGGACCACCAACGCCGCCAGCCGGCCCGGGGCCGCCAATGCCGCCAACGCCACCCGGGGCGCCTGGCCGGCCAACGCCGCCTGGGCCTCCCGGTCCGCCAACACCGCCTGGGCGGCCTGGGCCGCCGGGGCGGGCGAGGCCGG
>NZ_JBFTKS010000081.1:0-3386 GCF_056396065.1 Allobosea sp. 05T433
CTGAAACGTAGCGAGCTGCGAGAGCATCTCTTCGGAAAGGCCKGCAGCAAAAACACCGGCGTCTGGCGTTGGGGACAGGTTGACGAATGGCTTTACGAGAAGAGAGAGACCCGGGGTGCTTGTCGATGAAGCAGCCGGTCGTGATGAATCCCCCATTACCATGACTGTCACAACGGTACCGAACGCCAGCGCAGTAACCGAGCCGATGAGCCAGGGGCGTCTGAGCCAGCCGAAGAAGTCTGGACGGGGTCGGGATAGCGGCTGCGGTTCGGTCAATGAGAGGGGTTGGGCAAGCAACTGATCGCCCAATCGCCATGCAAAGCTCGGCACGTAGCTTCCCTTGGGAATTTCGATCAGGACCCGGTCTGTCTTGCCTTCAAGAAAGTAATATCGCTCCAATGCGCGCCGGAGCCGACCGGCCTCGATGCGCACGACCGGATCGTTCAAAATGTCGATATTCGCATCCCGCCCGAAGACTTCGACCGCGATCGAATAGGCCTTTATGCGGTCGGCCCGGCCAGCGAGCGTCTCCTCAATCACATAGGACAGAAACCGCCGCAGCCGATCCGGAGCGCTGAAATCGCGGCTTGCCAAAATGCAATGCAGTTGCGCGCGGATATCGGCTTCGCATGGCGCGGGTTGCGGTTGGGAACGCGAGGCATCAGGAACAAAACTCGATGTCACTTGCCGGTTCATGGAGTTAATTCTCCCGCTCATCAATCCCGGCATGCGCATGATGTTCAGATGGGGCGATCACTGCGATCCCACTTAAGGGTATTCGCTCAGATTTCTACACCCCTTAAATCGCATCGGGCAATATTTGTTGCTTAAATATTCGCCAAATTTCGGACGAACTATGGTGGCGCGCTGCGGCAATAATGCGGTCGACGCGCGGGCTTGACCCTCCGTCCCGCCTTTGACATTCCGTCCCAGCTGGATGTTCCAAATTCATTCTTGTTCCGTACTAATTACAGTGCCAGCGGCCAGTATGGCTGATGCGGTCGCCGCAAGGCTTTGCGTGGCGACGACCCCGGAAAAGCGGAGCGGTTCACAGATGTTCCGATCTTTACCCGCGGCCAATCGGTCCATGTGACCGAGCAGATGGCCAGTCGGGTTCTCGAAGGATTGGAAGGCGTCGTCGCCCGGGCTCAGCGCCTATTCACGCTTGAATGGTCCGAGACCATGCCGCGCAGCGAGTTCTTTGCCGACATGAAGATCGCCGTTAGTTCGGATGTGCCCTTCACCAAAGGTGAGGAGACGATACAGATTGGCAATGCCTCAGTGCGTATGATCCAGTTAAGCCGAGGTATCAACGAATTTGAGCGTGTCACCATTTCAACAGCGACGCTGCCGGCCCCGTATCGGGTCGCAGAGCTGGAAGATTCGCTGAGACGCGTCGTATCAAATGCGTTTGAAAGCATCGGGGCGAGCCAAGTTGGCGCGAGTATAGTCAGTAACTTCAGCGGCGCCACCAGTGTCACCGCAACCGGAAAAATCTCTATCGGCGGAAAGACCTTTTGGATGGCCTTTCGCAGCGTCTATCGCGAAACCCATACGCAGGTGCTCGAGATTCTGACGATTTCGGACGCTCGCTCGAAGGCAGTAGCCCTGCGAGAGCGTCAGGAAAATGACATTCGGCTGCTCGATTGAGTGTGGATTGCCGTCCTGGATGTGGATGGGGGGACCTGGCCCCACGCTCTTGAGCGAGCTCCCTCGGCAGATCGCCGGGTGTATTGCTACGTATACCCGGCCTACGGATATGGCTACCCTGCCTATTATGGGCCGCGGGTCTATTACCGCCTGCGTCATTACTATGCGCGGCCAGCCTATTATGCCCCCCCGTTATTACGGCTGGAATCGGGGCTATTACCGCCAGAGCTACTACTGGTGAGGCTAGGACAGACGATGAGCTCTCGCTAGGGAAACACTGATAGCTTCGCCCGATTGGCCGTGCCACTGCACGAACTGCGTCGACCTTACCTCAGTGAACCTTCAGATCGTGCCATACCGTTGTCTCAGATGCGGATCAGAGGCGGTTGTGAAGTACGGCGATCCCGCAATATCCGACGTGTCTGGCCGTACTGTCGCGTCATGGGACAAGGACACGCTATCGAGCGGCCTTCATCTTTGTCCCAACTGTGAGAAGCGAACGCTGAGGTTTGGTGATGGTGTTCTCCAGCGGCCACGTCTGATGTACGACTAAACTGCTCGGATTTTCGAGAAGGCGGTCCTAGCCGGTCGCACCGAGGGTCTGTTAGCCCACCCAATTCGGCGAGCCTGGACGACGGTACCGGCCAGCAACGGACACTTCCACCGGATGGCGACTTGGGGCAAGATGCGCAGACCGTAACCATAAGGAAGCGGGTCCACGCCCAGAGTTTATGCAAACAGCGCGACCAATCGCGCCCTCATGTACTCCGTTATAGGGTGGCCACGATGACAAAGCTCCATCCCGTGCACGATCTTCAGGCCAACCTTGAAGCAGCGCGCCTCAAGTTCATTGAAACACTAGCGGGGAAAGTGTCCCCACCCACTCCCGATGCGTTACGGGAACTTGCGGCAATTCATATGGCCCTGTCTGCTGTTCGGGAAGAAATCGAGTTGCATAGCGTAAGATTGGGATGGGGCGATAAGGACGAATTGAACTAACTGAAGTGTATCGAATCGCGTCAATTGCCCGCGACGGTGGCCTGCCCCCATCAGGTGGCCCGGTTCTAATCTAATGCATGCTGGGCTTGGCGGCCACGTTTGAGGTGGCCGGCGAAGCGGGTTGGGTTTGCGTAGCCGGCCACGCCACGGCGGTTGGTGCTGGCGGCCGGTAGCCGAGCGAGGAGTGTGGGCGCCGGGTATTGTAATGCTGACGCCAGCCCTCGATGACGATCCGGGCCTCGGCGAGGCTGTAGAACAGCTCGCTGTTCAGGAGTTCGTCGCGAAGCTTGGAGTTAAAGCTCTCGCAATAGCCGTTCTCCCAAGGACTGCAAGGTTCGATAAATGCCGTCTTCGCTCCAACCGCCACGATCCCCTCCCGCACCGCCTTGGCGACGAACTCGGGACCGTTGTCCGAACGAACATGCCCGGGCACTCCGCGGAGGATGAAGAGATCGGATAGCACGTCGATGACGTCGATGGACTTGAGCAGCTGCCTGGCCGGCACCTTCAGCCCCTCCCGCCGCCAGATCCGCTCTACTCCCGCCCCCTTGGGCCGTCGCCTATCGTTGCAGCTTCACCGAAGTCCCGCTTCCCCCCGCGGTCGCAGAGGCGAACGACGAGGGATCCAGGCGGGCCAACCCGGAGGCCACAACATGTCGACATTGAAGCACTGGTCGCTTGCTTTCGCCCTGCTTGCCGGCGTGGCGTCCTGGTCCGACAGCCAGCCGGCCAGAGCG
>NZ_JBFTKS010000082.1:0-3266 GCF_056396065.1 Allobosea sp. 05T433
TCCTGGGACGCATGTCGGGACGGGGCTGAGCGATGTCCTGATCGGGGCAGCGGGGGCGGACAACCTGATCGGCCAGGGCGGCGACGATGTCCTGATCGGTGCGGGCGGCGACGACACGATCTCGGCGGGCGATGGCAACGACTTCGTCGATGCCGGGGAGGGCCGTGACGTGGTCTTCGGCGGGGCCGGCGACGACGTGCTGCTTGGCGGGGCTGGCAACGACCTGATCGATGGCGAGGCCGGCAACGACCGGATCTTCGGTGGCACGGGCGACGACCGGATCACGGCCGGGGCCGGCGACGACACTGTGGTGGCGGGTGCGGGCAACGATGTGATCGTGGCTGCGGTCGGTGACGGCAACGACGTCTATTTCGGCGATGACAGCGACGGCGGCACGGGCATCGACACGCTCGACATGTCGGCGATCACGGCGAACCTGACGGTCGATCTCGGCAACGGCCTGCTTGGACGCGGCAGCGCGGTCAGCACGCAAACCGGCAGCGACACGCTCTGGAGCATCGAGAACGTCGCGACCGGTTCGGGCAACGACACGATCACGGCCAGCGCGGCGGTGAACGTGATGGAAGGCGGGGCGGGCAACGACACCTTCCGCTTCGAGAGCAAGGAAGCGGCGGATGGCGACACTATCCTCGATTTCGAGCCTGGCGATAAGCTCGACCTCTCCGGCATCGACGCCAATGGCGCGCTCGCCGGCAACCAGAGCTTCACCTTGACCAACGGCCCGGCCTTCACCGCCACGGCCCAGCTGGTGGTCGCCTACGAGACCCGGGCCGACGGCGACTACACCGTGGTCAAGGGCAATGTCGACGGCGACGCCGATGCCGACTTCCAGATCAACCTGAAGGGCAGCCACACCCTGACCGGCAGCAACTTCAGCTTCTAGAAGCCGCGCCTTTTCGGCCGGCGGGCCCCGTGCCCGCCGGCCGGCACTCCCTTCCTGCACCGCCTTCCTGCCGACTGCTTCTCCTTTTGACGGTTTGCGATCATGGCACCTTCCAAGGCACAGACCTCCGCCCGCAAGCGCGATGCCGCCAGGCTGACGCTCGGCTTCCGCTCGGCCTTCCTCTTCCTGTTTGCGGTCTCGGGGCTGATCAATGTGCTGGCGCTGACCGGCTCATTCTACATGCTGCAGGTCTATGACCGGGCCCTGACCTCGGGCAGCGTCCAGACGCTGGCGGCGCTCTCGGCGCTGGCGATCGGGCTCTATTTGTTCCAGGGCGCCTTCGACGTGATCCGCTCGCAGGTGCTGGTCCGRGTCGGGGCCCGGCTCGACAAGGATATCGCGCCGCTGGCGCACCGGGTGGCGATCGACATGCCGCGYTTCGGCTTTTCGAGCACCGAGGCGCTGGAGCGCGGGCGCGATGTCGACACGGTGCGCGGCTTCCTCGGCAGCCAGGGGCCGGGCGCGCTSTTCGACCTGCCCTGGATCCCGCTYTATCTCGCCTTCGCCTATTTCCTGCACCCCTGGCTCGGCGCGCTGACGCTGGCGGGCGCCGTGGTGCTGACCCTGCTGACGGTGGCGAGCGAGATCCTGACCCGCCGGCTCAACGGSACGACGCGCCAGGCGGCGATCACCCGCGGCGCGATCGCCGATTCCAATGCCCGCAATGCCGAGGTGCTGAAGGCGATGGGCTTTGCCGACCGGGCGGTCGAGCGCTTCAACCTTGCCAACCGCGARCATCTGGCGCTGCAGACCAAGGCCAATGACCTCGGCGGCAGCCTGGGCGCGGTCTCGCGCGTGCTGCGCATGATCCTGCAATCGGCGATCCTCGGGATGGGCGCCTATCTGACGATCAAGGGCGAGCTCTCGGCCGGGGCGATCATCGCCTCCTCGGTCGCCTCGTCGCGGGCGCTGGCGCCGGTCGATCTCGCGATCGCCAACTGGAAGTCCTTCGTCGCGGCACGCGCCGCCTTCCAGCGCCTGCGCGAGACGGTGGTGGCGCTGAGCCAGGCKGTGGTGCCGATGCAGCTGCCGGCGCCGGTSGGCGCGCTCAAGGTCGACAAGATCACGGTYGCCGCCCCGGTCTCGGGCCAGGTCCTGCTCAGCGAGGTCGGCTTCGACCTGAAGGCCGGCACGGCGCTYGGCCTGATCGGCCCGAGCGGCGGCGGCAAGACGACGCTGGTGCGGGCCCTGACCGGGATCTGGCCGTGCCTGCGCGGCTCGGTCCGGCTCGACGGCGCCGAGCTGGCGCAATGGCCGGAGGCCAGCCTCGGGCGCTTCATCGGCTATCTCCCGCAGGAGGTCAGCCTGCTCGATGCCAGCGTCGAGGAGAACATCTCGCGGCTCTCGGCTGAGAGCGACGCCGCCGGGGTCGTGGCGGCRGCCAAGGCGGCCGGCATCCACGAGATGATCGTGCGKCTGGCCGATGGCTACCAGACCCAGCTCGGGCCGCARGGCGCGGCGCTCTCGGCCGGCCAGCGCCAGCGCATCGGCCTGGCGCGGGCGCTCTACGGCAACCCCTTCCTGGTCGTMATGGACGAGCCGAACTCGAATCTCGACGGCGAGGGCGAGAGCGCGCTCAAGGCGGCGATCGAGACGGTCAAGGAGCGCGGCGGCATCGCGATCATCGTGGCGCACCGGCCGAGCGCGCTCGCCGCCGTCGACTTCGTCGGCGTCATCCAGAACGGCAAGCTCGCCGCCTTCGGGCCGCGCAACGAGATCCTGACCCCGGCGACGACGCAGGTCGCCCCGGCCAGCACGCCGGCAGCACCGCTGCGGATGCCGCAGGCCAGTCCYATCGCAGCTCCCTTCAAGCCTGCGCAYGAACGGGTGTCGGCATGATCGAGATCARRACCCTCAAGGCCCCGGCGCCGGGCGCGCCSTCCGCGGAGCAGAGCTACCGCAAGATCACCGACGAGGACGCGGCGCCGTCGTCGCGCTGGCCGGCGCTGGTCGTGCTCGCGCTGACCGCGGTCGCGATCTACGTCAAGAGCCTCTTCCCCAGCCACGCCAAGTCCGATCTCGGTCCGCCCACYGAGMCCCCGGGCGAGGATGCGGCTGGGGGAGGCCCCTCGAGGCAGGCGCAGGCCGAGGAGGCGGACAAGGAGGCCGAGGACGAGACCGGMGCRATCAAGAAAGGGCCCGAGGACGACCCGGCGCTCGGCTCCGGCGGCCAGGCTGTCGGCACGGCCGGGCTTGCCGCCTTCCTCGGCATCGATTCCCCGCCGATCGACTATGAGCAGCTGCCGCTGCGCCGCTTCTCGCCGGCCAAGCTCGAGGATGTCTTCGGCGATCCGGCGAGCAA
>NZ_JBFTKS010000083.1:0-3193 GCF_056396065.1 Allobosea sp. 05T433
AGCGACGAGGTGGCGACCGGTGCGCTCATCCGCGGCATGTCCCGTTCGGTCGGCAATGAAATCGACGAATTCGTCGTCGAAGCCTTGCGGAACAATCTGCTCGGACTGCCGCTCGATCTTCCCGCCTTGAACCTCGCCCGGGCTCGCGATACCGGCATTCCGAGCTTGAATGACGCGCGCGCGCAGATCTACGCCACGACCGGCGGCGCCGATCTCAAGCCCTATACCAGCTGGGCCGACTTCACCCAGCACATCAAGCACCCGCTATCCGTGGTCAAYTTCATCGCAGCCTATGGCACCCATCCGCTGATCGCCGCCGAGACGACCTCGGAGGGCAAGCGTGCAGCCGCCATGGCCATCGTGCTCGGCACCGATCAGACCGTGCCAGCGAATGCCGCCATGCARCCGCCGGTCCTGGCGCATACGATTCATGCTCCGGCYGACCGCCTCGACTTCCTGAACGCGACCGGCCTCTATGCGGCGGACGGCGCCGGTCCCCATGACGACAGCCTTGGCGGACTGAACCATGTCGATCTGTGGATCGGCGGTCTGGCCGAGGAGATCAACGAGTTCGGCGGCCAGCTCGGCTCGACCTTCAACTTCGTGTTCGARTATCARCTGGAGCACCTGCARAACGGCGACCGGTTCTATTAYCTCAGCCGCACGCAGGGCATGAACCTGCTGAACCTGCTGGAGCCCAATTCGTTCACCGACCTGGTCATGCGCAATACCGACCTGGGCGATCTCCATTCGACGCATCTTCCGGGCAACCTCATGTCGGTTCCGGACATGATCCTGGAGCTCGACAAGYTGGCGGGTCAGGAGAACTATAGCGGCATTGCGGCGCGCGACGGGACCGATCCAGCCGATCGCAGCCTGCTCGATCCCGTGCACTCCGATCCTTTCGTGCAAGGCATCGATCCCAAGGTTCACCGGGTCGAAGGGACGGCCCGCCTGGATGCCAACGGTCAGCCGGTTCTCGATGCGGATGGCAAGCCGATCTTCGATGGCGGAATCCTGCAGTTCTCCGGCGGTGAACACGTCGTTCTCGGCGGCACCGAGGGCAATGACAGGCTGTATGGCGACAAGGGCATCGACACCCTCTGGGGCGATGACGGCAATGACTATCTGAATGCCGGCATGGAATCCGACCAGGTGTTCGGCGGCGGCGGCGACGACATCATCGAGGATCCGTTCGGGGACAATTTCCTGCGCGGCGAAGCCGGTGACGACGTGATCGCCAGCGATGCGGGCCTCACCCTCATGTTCGGCGGCGAGGGCAACGATTTCATCATGGGCGTCACGGACGCCAAGGAAGTGTTCGCCGGCCCGGGCAATGACTTCATTCTCGGCGGTTCMGCRCCCGACGGACTGATGGGCAAYGARGGGGATGACTGGATCGAGGGAGGCGAGGGTTTTGACGGTCTGTCGGGTGAAAACTCGGACCTGTTCTTCAACTCGCCGATCATCGGACACGACATCCTCAACGGCCAGGGCAACGACACCGACTATGATGGCGAGTCCGGCGACGACATCATGGTCCAGGGCGCCGGAATCCAGCGCAACAACGGCATGCTGGGCTTCGACTGGTCCATTCAGAAGGGAGACGAAACCGACGGCGTCATCGATCTCGGCATCTCGCGCTTCGCCAATCAGCTCGCGCTGACATTGCGGGACCGCAACGACTCGGTGGAAGGCGCCTCGGGCTGGAAGCACAACGATACATTGATCGGAACCAGCTTTCCGGTCGGCGCTGTCGGYGCAGGAACCGGCCCGGTCAATGGGCCCGCGACGGACAGCAAGCTTCTGTCCCAGAACGTCGACCTGATCCGCGGGCTCGAGGACTTCATCAAGCTGGCGCCCGGTGCGGTCATCGGACAATCGGCGGCGACCGTCGCGGCCATGGCGGTCGCTGGCTCGCATTTCCGCGATCTCGCTCCCGACACCACTGTCTTCGACCCCGGCAATGGTGGCGACATCCTGCTCGGCGGYGCCGGCAGCGACACCATCACCGGCAATGCCGGCAAYGATCTGATCGAYGGCGACCGCTGGCTCAATGTCCGGATCTCGGTGCATGCCACCAAGGACCCGGCGAGCGCCCAGCTGTTCACGGTCGATGGCTTGACCACCCTCATCTCGGGGACCGGCAATGCCAATTGGGACGGAAAATCGGTCGCMGACCTGATGCGAACCGGAMAGATCAATCCGGGCCAGCTCGAAGCGGTGCGCGAGATCATCTCCGACGGCGCCCTGGCAACCGATACCGACGTGGCGGTCTTCCACGGCAGCCGCGCCGACTTCACSCTSACGCGCAATGCCAACGGCACGGTRACAGTCGTCGACACTGTCGTGGCACCGGTCCTCGGGGCAGATGGCATCAAGATCCCGCTGATCGACGACGAAGGCACCGACACGCTCGTGAATATCGAGATCGCGCGGTTCACGAATTTCGATGCCAATGGCATTCCGACCGGAACGTTCACGGATGTGTCGCTGGCACGAGCAAGCGGCGCACCGACGATCACCAGCACCGGCACCAATGTCCTGACGGCCAGCACCGCTGGAATCGTCGACGCCAACGGCATTGCCAACACCATCCGCTACCAATGGCAGACCTCGGCAACCGGAACAGGACCCTGGACCAATGCCGGGCTGCCGACGGCCAACGCCAACCGCACCATCAACGACGCCAATTTCTATCGGGTGATCGTCAGCTATATCGATGGYGACGGGCTTGCCGAGTCGGTGACCTCCCAGATCGTCGCCCGGGTCGGAACCGGTGGGAACGAAACCATTACCGGCACGGCCGATCCAAACCTGATCAACGGCCTGGCGGGCAACGACACGYTGAACGGCCTGGCAGGTGACGACGTCCTGAATGGCGGAGCCGGCGCCGATACGCTCAATGGTGGCGCCGATAACGATACGCTGGTCGCCGGYGTCGACACCGTCCGCGACGTCCTCGATGGTGGCACCGGGATCGACACCGCGGATTACTCGGCGGCAACGGCGGTTTTGACCGTGACGCTGAACGGCGCAACCGCGGCGGTCGTTGCGGGGTCGGGGACCACGAACGCAACTTCCGACACGATCGCCAATATCGAGAATTTCATCGGCGGGAGCGGCAACGACTCGATCACCGGTGATGCCAACGACAACGCGCTCAGCGGCGGGGCCGGTAACGACGCGCTGA
>NZ_JBFTKS010000084.1:0-3052 GCF_056396065.1 Allobosea sp. 05T433
ACCTCGACCGGCATTCCGGGCTGGAGCTTGCGGTCGCCGAGGGCGGCGACGAGATCGCCGTCGATCTGGATCTCGCCGGTGTAGAAATTGGCGCCGGTGGTGGGGTCGCGGGTGGTCGCCGGGGAGAGATGGCTGACGGTGCCCGGCAGCTCCGGGGTCGCGTTCTTGGCGAAGGCGGAGAAGCGCAGGCGGGCGGGCTGGCCCGGCCTGACCTGGTCGATATCCGTCGGCGCGATCCTGACCTCGACGGTGAGCTTGGCCTCGCCCGGCACGATGGTGGCGAGGCGCGCGKCCGGGGTGATGACACCGCCGACGGTGAAGACGGTCAACTCGTTGACGAGCCCGGCGATCGGGGCGCGGATTTCGGAGCGCGAGAGCCGGTCCTCACTGGCGAGCCGTCGGTCGCTGAGCTCGGAGACCTTGGCCTCGACCTGGCGCAGCTCGCGCTGGGCCTCGGTGCGGGCGGTCTCGTCGACGGCGATGATCTGGAGGCGGGCCTCGCTGACGCGCAGCCGGGCGCGGGCGATCGAGGCTTCGATCTCGCCGCGCTCGCCGAGCAGGCGGGCCCATTCGCGGTTGATGTTGTAGACCTTCGTGCCGTCGATGAAGCCCTTCTCGAACAGGCCGAGATATTTGTTCCGCTCGAGTTCGACCAGGCGCAGCTCCTCGACCTTGGCGACCTTGCGCGCCTCGAGGCCTTTGATCTCCTCGCCGGACTGGACGACGCTGATCTCGAGCTGTTCCTTGCGGCTTTCGCGGTTGGTGCGGTTGCCGTCGAACAACCGGGTCTCGCCCTGGATGATCTGATCCGCCTCGTCGAAGACCTTGGCGAGCTCGGCCGGGAAGGTGATCGCGGCGAGGTTGTCACGCTCGGCGATCAGGCGGGCCTTGCGGCCGAGATTTTCGCCGAGCTGCGAGCGGATGATCGAGAGCTCGGCCTTGGTCTGGACATCGTCGAGCCAGAACAGGGTCTGGCCAGCCTCGACCCGGTCGCCCTGGCGCACCCCGATCGCCTGGACGATGCCGCCGTCGCGGTGCTGCACCTCCTTGAGGTTCTGGTCGACCTTGACCGAGCCCTGGGCGATCACGGCGCCGTTGAGATGGGCGCTGGCGGCCCAGCCGCCGCAGCCGACGACCAAGAGCAGGGCGAGCGCCGTACCGGCGAGCATATGCCGGCCGAGCCCGAAGTTCGGCTCGCGCCCTTCCCTGGCGTCCCCACCGGACTGCGATGCGACACTGCTCTTGATCATGCTCATCTCTCCCGTCAGACGGCCCGGAATGCGAGGCGCTGCGGCCCCGCCCCCTCGCCGGGATCAGTAGTAATAAAGCCTGTGACTGCCCTGGATCTCGATCGAGTAGTCCTTCTCGTCATTCTGCTCGAGATAGACATCGACATAGGTGCGGTCGTCGTCACCGATCTTCTCGATGCGGAAGCGGAATGGCCGACCGGAATCGTCGCCCTCGTCGCCATAGGTGCGATCGAAGGCATCGTCGTCGGAACCGCTTCCGCCGTCGTCATCATCGTCATCATCATCGTGCTTGCGGATCTGGTACTGCTTGATGCGGATGCGGTCGCCGGCCTCGAGGTCGAGGATCTGGTGGATCAGGTCGCGATCGTCCTCATCATAGGGCACGTCGAAGGAGAAGGTGTCGTCGCCCGCCCCGCCGGTCAGCGTCACCACATCAGTGCCGATGGTGAAGTGGTCATTGCCGCTGCCGCCGATCACCGCCTCGATGCTGGAGAACCCGTCCTCGCCGATCTCGACGCTGACCGCCTTGCCCTCGACCAGGTTGATGTCGATGCTCTGCGTTGCCCGGGAGTAATCCAGCGTGTCGCAACCGCTGCCGCCATCATAGCAATCGGCCGCAGCATCGAGCGTACCGATGATCACGTCGTCGCCAGACCCGGCCTCAACCCGGTCCCTGCCCCCACCGCCATCGAGCGTATCGGCACCGCTACCTCCCTCGATCCGGTCGTTGCCGGCACCGCCCTGGATCACGTCATTGCCGGTCCCACCGAACAGGCAGTCATTGCCGGTGCCGCCATCAATGACGTCATTGCCATCATTGCCCTCGATCCGGTCGTCGCCCGCTCCGCCGAAGAGCCGGTCATGGCCGGCATCGCCCTCAACCCTGTCGTCTCCGTCTCCGCCGAAGACGATGTCGTCGCCGTCGCCGCCCTCCACCTCGTCATCGCCGTCACCGGCGTCGAGCAAGTCATTGCCGCTGCCACCAAAGAGCCTGTCCTTGCCGCAGCCGCCGGCGAGGTGATCGTCGCCCTCCCCGCCATCGAGTACATCGTCGCCGTCATCGCCGGAGAGCGTATCGTTGCCGGATTCGCCGAAGAGCCGGTCGTTGCCGCCGCCGCCCGCCGCGACGTCGTCCCCCCCACCGAGACGGGCCGTGTCCTGGCCGCAGCCGAACTCGACGATGTCGACGTGGGCGCCACCGATGACGACATTGTTGCCATTGCCGGTGCGGACGGTGTTGTTGCCGTCGCCGGTCAAGACAACGTTGTTGCCCTCACCGGCATCGATCCAGTCGTCCCCCTCACCGCCGTCGATGAAATCGTCACCATCGCCGCCATAGAGCCGATCATTGCCCTTACCGCCGATGATGATGTCGTTGCCGTTGCCGCCGAAGATGATGTCGTCGCCATCCTCGCCGAAGAGCTGGTCGTCGCCGTCATCGCCATAGATCGTGTCGTTGCCCTCGCCGCCATAGACGATGTCGTTGCCGCGGCCGGCATAGATCAGGTCATGGCCGGCGCCGCCGCGGATGAAGTCGTTGCCGGCGCCGCCATGCAGGATGTCGGAGCCGCCGCGGCCATCGATCACGTCATTGCCGTCGCGCCCGTCGATCAGGTCGGCGCATTCCGTCCCGGTCAGGCTGTCATCGCCGGCCGTGCCGTTGATCTCGGTGAACTCGACGACCCTGAAGAGCGCGGTCTGGGCGACCGCGACGGTCTCGTCGCTGACCTCGTAGCTCAGCGTCACMGGGCCAAAATAGCCGGGCGCCGGGGTGAACTCCCAGCCACCCTCGACCGCGGTCA
>NZ_JBFTKS010000085.1:0-2989 GCF_056396065.1 Allobosea sp. 05T433
TGACCGCGGTCGAGGGTGGCTGGGAGTTCACCCCGGCGCCCGGCTATTTTGGCCCGGTGACGCTGAGCTACGAGGTCAGCGACGAGACCGTCGCGGTCGCCCAGACCGCGCTCTTCAGGGTCGTCGAGTTCACCGAGATCAACGGCACGTCAGGCGATGACGGCCTGACCGGGACCGAATGCGCCGACCTGATCGACGGGCGCGACGGCAATGACGTGATCGACGGCCGCGGCGGCTCCGACATCCTGCATGGCGGCGCCGGCAACGACTTCATCCGCGGCGGCGCCGGCCATGACCTGATCTATGCCGGGCGCGGCAACGACATCGTCTATGGCGGCGACGGCAACGACACGATCTATGGCGATGACGGCGACGACCAGCTCTTCGGCGAGGATGGCGACGACATCATCTATGGCGAGGCCGGCAATGACATCATCATCGGCGGCAAGGGCAACGACCAGCTCTCCGGCGGTGACGGCAACGACCAGATCTCTGGCGGCGAGGGCAACGACCAGATCGCCGGGGATGCCGGCAACGACGTCGCCCATGGCGATGAGGGCGACGACACCGTGGATGGCGGCGCCGGGAATGATGAAGTTCATGGCGATGCCGGCGACGATCACGTCATGGGCGGCGCCGGCAATGACCAGGTCTATGGTGAGGACGGCGACGACATCCTCGACGGCGGCGCCGGCGACGACTGGATCGACGGCGGCGAAGGCGACAACACGATCTTCACCGGCGATGGCACCAACAGCGTCCGCACCGGCAACGGCAACAATGTTGTGACCGGTGGCGCTCATGTCGACATCGTCCAGTTCGGCGCCGGCCAGGACACGGCCCAGCTCGGCGCGGGCGACGATGCAGCGGCCGGCGGCGGCGGCGATGACCGGCTCTTCGGCGAGGATGGCGACGACACGCTCTCCGGCGACGACGGTGACGATGTGCTCGACGGCGGTTCCGGCGACGATCACCTCGCGGGCGGCAGCGGCGACGACCAGATCCATGGCGGGACCGGTGACGACATCGTCTTCGGCGGCGACGGGCGCGACCGGATCGAGGGCGACGCGGATGACGACATCGTCTTCGCCGGCGCCGGCGACGACCGGGTCGAGGGCAATGCCGGCAATGACCGGCTCTTCGGCGAGGCTGGTGACGACCGGATCGAGGGCGACGCGGGCGATGATGTCATCGATGGCGGGGCCGGCAACGACCGGCTCGAGGGCGATGACGGCGACGACGTGGTCATGGGCGGAGCTGGTAACGACCAGATCGCCGGAGATGCTGGCGACGATACGCTCGATGGCGGTACCGGTGAGGATCTCGTCAAGGCCGGCGCCGGCAACGACGTGATCATCGGCACGCTCGATGCCGCGGCCGATTGCTATGATGGCGGCAACGGCAGCGACACGCTGGATTACTCCCAGGCGACGCAATGCATCGACATCAACCTGGTCGAGGGCAAGGCGGTCAGCGTCGAGATCGGCGCGGACAGCTTCTCCAATATCGAGGCGGTGATCGGCGGCAGCGGCGACGACCACTTCACCATCGGTGCCGACGCAGTGACGCTGACCGGCGGTGCCGGCAACGACTGCTTCTCGTTCGACGTGCCCTATGACGAGGATGACCGCGACCTGATCCACCAGATCCTCGATCTCGAGGCTGGCGACCGCATCATCGTCAGCCAGTACCAGATCCGCACGGATGATGATCCCGCCAATGGTGCGCCCGGGGACGAGGCCGATCCGTTCGCCAGCGCCTATGGCGACCAGGCCGGCACTGCCAGCCAGCCCTTCCGCTTCCGCATCGAGAAGATCGGTGACAACGACTACACCTATGTCGACGTCTATCTCGAGCAGACCGACGAGAGGGACTACTCCATCGAGATCCAGGGCAGCCACAGGCTTTACTATTACTGACCTCGGTGCGGGGCAGCTCGGCCWCGCATCCCGGGTCCGCTGACGGGAGAGACGGATATGACCAGGCGCARTRTCGCATCGCAGGYGGGCGGGGAYGCCAGGGAAGGGCGCGAGCCGAAYTTCGGGCTCGGCCGGCATATGCTCGCCGGYACSGCGCTYGCCCTGCTCCTGGTCGTCGGCTGCGGCGGCTGGGCCGCCAGCGCCCATCTCAACGGCGCCGTGATCGCCCAGGGCTCGATCAAGGTCGATCAGAACCTCAAGGAGGTGCAGCACCGCGACGGCGGCGTCGTCCAGGCGATCGGGGTGCGACAGGGCGACCGGGTCGAGGCWGGCCAGACCCTGTTCTGGCTCGACGATGTCCAGACCAAGGCCGAGCTCTCGATCATCCGCTCGCAGCTCGGCGAAAATCTCGGCCGCAAGGCCCGCCTGATCGCCGAGCGCGACAACCTTGCCGCGATCACCTTCCCGGCCGAGTTCGCCCGATTCTCCGACGAGGCCAGCCAGATCATCCAGGGCGAGACCCGGTTGTTCGACGGCAACCGCACCAACCGCGAAAGCCGCAAGGAACAGCTCGAGATCAGCATCGTCCAGTCCGGYGAGGAGGTGAAGGGCCTCGAGGCGCGCCAGGTCGCCAAGGTCGAGGAGCTGCGCCTGGTCGAGCTCGAGCGCAACAAATATCTCGGCCTGTTYCAGAAGGGCTTCATCGACGGCACGAAGGTCTACAACATCAACCGCGAATGGGCCCGCCTGCTCGGCGAGCGCGGCGAGATCGAAGCCTCGATCGCCCGCGCCCGGCTGCGCGTCAGCGACGCCCGCCTCCAGATCATCGCCGTCGACGAGACCGCCCGCACCGAGGCCCAGCGCGAGCTGCGCCAGGTCGAGGCCAAGGTCTCCGAGCTCAGCGACCGGCGTCTCGCCAGTGAGGACCGGCTCTCACGCTCCGAGATCCGCGCCCCGATCGCCGGCATCGTCAACGAGTTGACCGTCTTCACCGTCGGCGGCGTCATCACCCCGGCCGCCCGTCTCGCCACCATCGTACCGGGCGAGGCCAAGCTCACCGTCGAGGTCAG
>NZ_JBFTKS010000086.1:0-4832 GCF_056396065.1 Allobosea sp. 05T433
CGACGGCGACGACTTCACCCTCTTGGGGCTTTTCCTTGGCGGTTTCGGGGATGATGATGCCACCCTTGGTCTTCTCTTCGCCATCAAGGCGACGGACCACGACGCGGTCATGCAGCGGACGGAACTTCATGGTTCTGTCTTCCTCTAAGGTAGAAACGGAACGCGCGGCCTGCGTGAAAACACAACCGGCATCTGTTAGCAGTCTCGGGTGTCGAGTGCTAACGGATGCCGCGGAGATAGGCGCGCGCCCCTGCGAGAGTCAAGAAGTCATCCTGTCCTGTGGTCGATCCCGATGACGGGCTGCAGTTGGCGACATCAACGTACCGTAAGAGATCGCCGCGCTGTTCGGTCTCGCCAGCCTGCGCGACCTGCCCGATCTCGAAAAGCTCGAGGAAGGGCCGATGCAGTGCCGTGGCCACGACAATTTGCCGTGATCGGCCACTTGCAGGACGACATCCTGTCGTTATGTTGGGTCCCTCGACGGACGAATCCGTGCGCCAGACAAGGAACGACCATGACGCTTGCTGAATTCATCGCCAGCCGCGAGGAATCCACTGACGTCGGCGCAGTCATCGGCGACGACCTGGTCGAGGGGATGCCGGGATATACCTATCTCGGCTCGCTCTATATCGAGCGCCTGCCTAGCGGCGTCTTCAATCTGCGCATCGGGACCGGCGAACACCGGTCCGCCGACATCGCCGAACTGGAATCGAAGCTGTTCGACGCCGCCGTCTCGGAAGGCTTGATTGCCGAGACCGGGGACGAGCGCCGGACCCGCCTCGCCGCCGCCTATGTCGAGCGCATCGGATACGACCCGTTCGAGGACGATCCGACGATCAGCGCCGACGAGGTCGAGCAGGCGCTCCGGGATCATGCGCTTGAAATCGCCAAGGCCGACGCCGAAGCGTCGAAGGCAGGCACGTCATGAACGTCGACGTCATCACCACCCGCGCCAACAGCGCGCTCCGCAAACTCGACGTCGCGCTCTGGACCAAGTTCGTCCGGGCGGAGGACGAGAGCATCGACGATGCTTACGAGATTTTCTGCGGCGTCCGCGACACCGGCTGGTCGGTCCAGTGCGGGCATCACTGCGCCACCATCAATCGCTGGATCGAACGGGAGGAGACCATGCAGTCGTGGGACTATCCCTCCGTCGAGACGGCGTTCGCACTGCTGCCGGAACTGCTGCAGCGGGAGGGCTGGCGATGACCGCCGACGAATACCGGGACGCGCTCAAGCGGCTTGGCTTGAACCAGCACAGCGTCGCGCCGCTGCTCGGCATCACGACACGGACCAGCCAGCGCTACGCCGCCAAGGGCGCGCCCGCCACGGTGCGTCTGCTGCTGGCCTATCTCGAACGATACGGGACGCTCAAGTAGAAGGCGCCGAAGGTGTCTCCTGGCCGGTTCGCGCCCAATAGCCGACATCATTCAATGACCTCCGTTGCCTGTGCGAGGAGCGTGGTTGACACCGTAAGGCCCAGCGCTTTCGCCGTCTTGAGCTTGTTGACGAGATCGAACTTGGTCGGCCGCAACACTGGCAAGTCGGCTGGCTTCTCGCCCCTGAGAATTCGGCCGACATAGATGCCGACTTGGCGAAGCGCACTTGATCCGAGCCTCACGATCCGGTGGTTGCGGCGGTCTTGCGCGCCCTCTTGGGTCTTGCGGGCGGTTCCACCACTGGCTCCCCAACAGCTTTCGCCTTGCGTGGCGCGCGCTTCGCCTGGATGCTCTCCGGCGCGGCCACGACCGCGGTCGGTGCGCTTGCCTTGACGCGCGAGGCGCGTTTTGGCTTTTCTGCGACCGTGGTCGCAGCCTCGACAATGGGTTCAGGCGCAGACGCGGCGGCCTTGCGCGACTGACCAAGGCCGGACGCCTTCGCCAGGGCCGATCGGGATTCCGCATAGCTCGGCGCGACCATCGGGTAGTCCGCCGGAAGGTTCCATTTCTGGCGGTGGCGTTGTCACGTTAACTCCGGCATGGCGGCAAGCGGTGTAGGTGGGCGTGCATGACCCTGCCGGCCATCAGCTACAAGCGCCATCGGTTCCCTCCGGCGATCATCGCCCATGCGGTGTGGCTGTATTTCCGCTTTCCCCTGAGCCTTCGCCTGGTGGAGGAGATGCTTCTGGAGCGCGGCATCSCCGTCTCCTACGAGACGGTGCGGCGCTGGGCCTTGAAGTTCGGGCGGGATTACGCCCACCGCCTGAAGCGCAAGAGGCCGAGCCGCCGCGACCTTTGGCATCTCGACGAGRTCGTCGTCACCATCGCCGGAAAGAAGCATTGGCTCTGGCGGGCGGTCGAYCAGGACGGCTATACCCTAGATGAGATCGTGCAGACCCGGCGTGACACCAAGGCAGCGCGGCGGTTGCTGAGGCGTCTTTTGAAGAAGCAGAGCTGTGCGCCCCGGCGGATGATCACCGACAAGCTCGGCTCCTATGCCGCCGCYCGGCGCCAGATCATGCCGACGATCGAGCATCGCGCGCACAAGGGCCTCAACAACCGGGCCGAGAACTCACACCTGCCGCTCCGAAAGCGCGAGCGGACGATGCAAGGCTTTCGATCTCCAGGCAGCCTGCAGCGCTTCGTCGCCGTCTTCTCCGCCGTCCGCAATCTGTTCGTCCCGCCCCGGTCCCGTCGCTCCGCCCTCGCCATCCATCTGCATCGTCTGTGCGCCATGGCACAATGGAAAGCCGTCGCTGGCCTCGCAGCGTGAGCCCGTCACCCGGTTGAGTTCGCTTCAATGGTCCGCGGTTAACGTGACAACGCCGACCAATCCATGCGGGGAGAAACGCCATGATCTATGTCGGTCTCGATGTCTCACTGAACTCGGTCGCTATCTGCG
Source organism: Allobosea sp. 05T433 (assembly GCF_056396065.1). Taxonomy (NCBI): domain Bacteria; kingdom Pseudomonadati; phylum Pseudomonadota; class Alphaproteobacteria; order Hyphomicrobiales; family Alloboseaceae; genus Allobosea; species Allobosea sp. 05T433. The sequence continues at coordinate 2,842 of NZ_JBFTKS010000086.1, forward strand.
TCGTGGACTATGCGAACGGATGCTGACACCGCGGTGGCAAACTGTATCACCTGAAAGCAGACCTTCTCGATGTCCGGGATGGGCCATCTTCCCCCGTCTGACGCTCTCCCCGCGAACGTCTCACTTGGGTGGAAATCAGAAGTTCGTCACGCTGAACCCGCTGGCATAAGCGCGCTACCGCCAAACATTGGCGGGCTGACCGAAAGCAGACGTCGCTAGATTGAAGTTCAGCGGCAGATTAGGATCACTTCCCTATGGTCACAATGCCTGCCTCCGTGGGCCCAGTAACTGTGYCGATCAAAAATTTCAGCTGGAATCGTGGCGTTCGCGCAACGGATCCTAAAAATATATGGGTCCGCATTGACGACAAACATGCCCTCGTAAACATTTTGTAGATATCGCCGGTGCTTTCTCTGAGCATCGTCACGCGTAGCCTATCCGATTCTGATCAGCCTCTGCCTTTGCTTCTGACTTCGACTGCTGGCAACGCGATCACCTACCGATCACGTTCGCGGGCTGCACGCAAAAGGGCGCGAAATGGATTTGGGACAGGTGGTGCCGGGTGCGAGCGCGAAACATCAAAAGCGCCGGCTTGTCGCGGCGTCGATGCGACGGTTGGGGTTGCTGGCACGCGTTTGCAGGTTTGGCTCGTCCACGGCGCTGGCGACTATCGTGCTTGTCGCAGCGGTCTCGGTGTCCGCACAAGCCCAAACAACAACTTGGATTCGCGGTACTGGTGACTGGGCCGATGGCTTCAACTGGTTCCCGAACCTCCCTCCCACCGCGGCGAACGATGCGGTCATCAACAACGGCGGCACCGCCCAGGTCGTCACGGACGATGCGGTCGCGAGAAGCCTCACCCTCGGTTCAACCGCCGGCGGCAGCGGGACGGTGGACGTACGCAGGACACTGAATGCCGGAGCCAGCGTAGTACTGGGATCATCGGCCGGCAGTGCGGGCACGCTGATCATCCAAAATGGCGGGACGTTGACCAATGTCTTGGGGGCGATTGGCAATTCGCCAGGTTCGCAAGGTACGGCCACGGTAACTGGTCCGGGCTCGACCTGGACGAACGGAGGAACCCTTGTGGTCGGCGGCCTGGGCACGGGCACGCTTACCATTCAAGACGGCGGTGTGGTGAACAGTGGAGGCGGCGGCTCGGTCGGATTGATTGGGACTGGCACGGTGACGGTGACCGGCACAGGCTCCCGTTGGACCAACACCCCAGGTGGCGGGCTCAATATCGGCAGTTTTGGAACGGGCGCTCTCACGATCTCGAACGGCGGGATGGTCATCAACGACACCGCCGTCCCCGCCAACATCGGCAATGGTCCAGGCTCTCAGGGTACGGTGATCGTGACCGGCCCGACCTCTACCTGGAGCAACAGTTCGGCGTTGAATATCGGCAACTTTGGCACGGGCACGCTCACAATTGCGGACGCAGGCGTCGTTGTCGCGTCGTCTGTTGTGAGCGCGGCGAATGCCAGTGCGGTCGGGACCCTCAACATCGGCGCGGCCGCTGGCAGTGCGGCGGCTGCACCAGGTACCCTGTCTGCGCCGAGCCTCTCCTTTGGCGCTGGCACCGGTACGCTCAACTTCAATCACACATCCCAAAGCTACGTGTTTGCGTCGGCGATCAGCGGCAACGGTACGGTCAATGTGCACGCGGGCGCGACTACGCTCACCGGTGCCAACACCTACAGTGGACCGACGAACGTCAACGCGGGGACGTTGCGCGCAGGCGGGCCGAACACGTTCAGCCAGAATTCGGCAGTGACGGTCGCGAGTGCCGGAACGCTCGATCTCAATGGCTTCAGCCACACCATCCCGAGCGTCGCCAACGCCGGCCTTGTGAACATGGGCACTGGCACCCCGCCGGGCACAGTCTTGACGACGCCAAGCTATACAGGGACTGGCGGCACGATCGGGCTGAACACTTTCCTCGGAACTGACGGCTCGCCTTCCGATCGCCTCGATGTCGGCTCGGCGAC
>NZ_JBFTKS010000087.1:0-2551 GCF_056396065.1 Allobosea sp. 05T433
CCGCCGACACCGCTCAGGACGCTGGAAGAGCCAGCAGTCGGCCCGTTGACGGCGATCTCGCCCGAGTCAGCCCAGCCCACGCCGGCGTTGAGACCGACATAAAGACCAGCCCAGGTGAACAGGGGCGCGTAGACGATCGGGGGAGGCGGAGCTTGGCGGCTGGGAAGATCAGCGGAGAAGGCCGACGTTGCAAGACACGTCGCAAGAACGGCGGTGGATACAAGTCCTAATCGCATGGTGTCCTCCGAGGTCAGGGTAGGCCAGTCAATCTCTTCCATATCGAGTCACTACAGAGAACCCGAATAATCGGCGGAATTTCCCAATGAAGTGCCGAATGTTCCGGACTGCGATATTTTGATCACTTCGCTCTATGAGCCGCAAATCTCGACTGCCCGGAGCATCCCAATTTCCGCGGACGCCCGAATGCCAACGCGTCGGGGTTCTCGTGACCTCGATAGATCGGGCAGTTGTATTCGGGTCGTCGATTATTGGTCGAAGCGAAACAGTTGCGCCAAGGGTAGGAGAATAGACTTGCGCCAGACGCTACGCCGGGCCATAAACAGCCTGCTTTGATTGACTCGAGCAGATGAAATGTGACCTTACGTCAATCATGGTGATCGGGGGCGACAGGGGGCGGCAAAGACTGTTCATAGATCCCGAGGAGCTTTCCCATGAGCGAAGTCTTCAATCCGGACATGATCTCTCGCCGACATGCCCTTTCCTTCTTGTGGTCGGCAGCCGCTMTCGGTGTTGCTGCGGCTGCTACGATCCTGACAGTCTCGAACAGGCCCAGACCTCCGGCATGGAGCGGCGTGGGGACAGGCGTACGGGGCGCGGGGAGCGGCGTGACACGCGGCGCACCGGACGCACCGACCGGCGTGAGGAGCGGCGCCACTGACTGGGTGCTGCACCCAACTCAGAAACTTCGGTTTACGCCTGGCCCACGGCCAGGCGTTTTGTCCATCCCTGTTGGGGAAGTCACTCCAGTTCAGGCCATCGATGTTCTTGCTGAGTGCTCATGCGCGATAAATCACGCATGCGGTGCAGTCATCGAAGAATAGTGAGCCAGGCCAACGCCATCCCTCCCCAGAGCAAGAATGATATCGCGGCTCCCCAAATAATCCCTCGGCCAAAACTATCGTCATCGTCTCCATCGGGCCGAAACCATTTGTAATTCCGCTGGTTTGCTGGGGGCGATGCTGGAAGTTCGTGGGAAAATCCGCTCTTCCTTGAGATCGCCATGCCAATAACTCCTCAGTTGGCCGATAGCGCAGCGGATTGCATAATATTCAGTATTCACAATGCATGTAGTCAAGCCAAGAACAGGTATCGAAATGATGTAAGCACACGCATATTGGCTCGTCGACGGGGATTTGCACCGTCCCGTTCGGATCGACGGAGATTGGTTAACTAGTGACAGCACGACGATGCTGCTACGACAAGCCGAGACCGGACGCGTCGCCCTGTATGACGATACGTCATTTGATTTCAGATTCGGTCATCGCGTGCTTTTGCCCGATTGTACTTGCGCTATTCGTGAGAATGCCCGATTTTGTCGCTGCTCCCGGCAGGATCGGCATTCACCAGGTCCTCAACCATGGCAACGATCTGCTGGCGCTTCGCCGTGCTTTCGGCCTTCAAGAAGGCATTGACGAGACGAATTCCTTCGCTGGTCGAGAGCAATTCAGCGATATCGTTGGCACTAACTTCCCTTAAGCGTTCTTGAGGCGCGTTGCTTTCAGTCGCCGCCGCTTCAAAAAAGTAACCCGCCGGGACCTCAAGGATGTGCGCGATGAGCTGAAGACGGCTCGCGCTGAGCCGATTTGATCCGCTTTCGTATTTCTGGATCTGCTGAAACGTGATGCCCAACTGCTCCGCTAGTTGGGACTGGCTGAGGCCGATGAGCTGCCTTCGCGCTCGCAAGCGCGAACCTACGTCTCGATCGATCGAATTCGGTCTTCTCGCAAGCGTCATGACCCGAATCCAGTCGCCCCAAGCATCCTGTTGTTGTCTGAGCAGGTCGATCTGTCAGCCGACCAACGTCGCGCAAATAACTCCGATCGCGAAAGGGGGGCGATTAAGCCCCCGTACCGAATACACTGGCATCCGTTCGAAGCGATGGTCACACGTCCTCTCAGACATCGGCCCAATTGGAAGTGCCCGTCAACACGGCGGGTGACGACTGTTGCGGGCCCAGTCAGATACCGCACTAATTCGTGAGAGTGGAGTGAGGGGCGGAGCCGCCAATCATGTTCCCGTGAACGCTCCGCTTTCCCCAGGGGACTTGGCTCGTGACATTATAATTCGTGCGGAATTAGAACGAAATTCGAACAGTTATCTGAGACGGAATGTCAAAGGCGGGACGGAACGTCAAGCCAGAGCGTCATTGTCGCGGCGTGCCAATTCATCACGACCGGCTGCTTCATCGACAAGCACCCCGGGTCTCTCTCTTCTCGTAAAGCCATTCGTCAACCTGTCCCCAACGCCAGACGCCGGTGTTTTTGCTGCCGGCCTTTCCGAAGAGATGCTCTCGCAGCTCGCTACGTTTCAG
>NZ_JBFTKS010000088.1:0-2465 GCF_056396065.1 Allobosea sp. 05T433
CTCTTCGACCGAAGCTCAAGGGGAGGGAATCATGAGCCCCGGGAGAAACTACCTGGAACGCGCTGCGCCCGGTGACGCGGCGGTTCTATTCAGTGACTTCAGGCCGCAGCGTGCGAGCGGGCGATGAAGGGGATCTCCGAGCGTGACAGCCCAAGATCGTCGAGCTCACGGTTGGTCAGACGCGACAGCTCGCGAACCGTCTCGCGATAGCGCAGGAAGGCGCGGATTTTGGCGGCAATCATGGTGACGAACATGGTGATATTCCTCTAGCGGATATTCCGGACCGGGGCGGTGCCCACAGCGACAATTTCGTTGTGCACTGCACATAAGCCGATCGGCCCGCCGCAATTAGGGGCTTTACTTCAGCTCCGATATGCATCCAGAGCATGCATCATTTGTTAATCAGTAATTTTCTGGTCTCATCATGCGTTGAGCGCAGTCATCGTTTCAAATGAAACCGATATTCTGCCTAGAAAATGGGCTGCGCGGCGGCAGGGTCACCGAGAGGTGTCGCATCCGGACGCCGGGCCACATGGTCGTCCGGATAGTCGTCGATCGTCGCGCGCTGGCGGGCGAGGGGCCGTATCACCGGCGTCAGCTCCAGGATGAACAGGCTGAGGTTTGGGCTCGGCCGAATCAAACGCCCCGCCTACCGCCCCTTCCCCTCGGCCCCTTCACCTCCGGCGACTTTGCCCTGTTCTCTAGATCGAGCTTGCGCCAGCGTGCCAGACGCTCAGGGTCGATCGCGCCCTTGGAGACTGCCTCCTGAACCGCGCAGCCGGGCTCGTGCTCATGGGTGCAGTCGCGGAAGCGGCAGAGCGGGCTTAGTTCCGTGATCTCGGCGAACAGCGTTTCGAGACCAGACGCCGCATCGCTGACATGGAGCGTGCGCATGCCCGGCGTATCAATCACCCAGCCGCCGCAGGCAATCGCATGCAGCGAGCGCGACGTCGTGGTGTGGCGCCCCTTAGCGTCGTGGTCGCGGATGTCGCCGGTCTGCTGCGGTTCGCCATCGATGGTGCCGGCAAGCGCGTTCACAAGAGTCGATTTGCCGACGCCGGACGAACCGACCAGCGCGAGGGTGCGGCCTTCGCCACACCAGGACGCGAACGCAGCCGCCGCGTGAGAGCTGCGCGGATTGACGGTTGCAACAGCCAGCCCGCGCTGCAGGGCGGCGGCCTGGTCGAGATAGGGCTGCACGTCGGGCACGAGATCGGCCTTGGTCAGCAGGATGACAGGTTCGGCTCCGCTCTCATTGGCCAGCGCAAGATAGCGCTCCAGGCGCGCGACGTTGAAATCAGCGTTGCAGGAGGTGACAATGAACAGTGTGTCGATGTTGGCCCCGGCAAGCTGCGGCGTCATGCTGCCCTCGGTGCGCCGCGCCAACACCGTCGCGCGCTCCAGCCGGCGCCGTAGCAGATGTGTGCTGGGCTCCACCAGAACCCAGTCACCCACCGTGAAGTCGCCTGTATTGGTATGGACCGGCAGCTTGAGCCTGATCGGCCCATCGGGCGTGATTGCGCTCATGCGGGTGCGGTGCACCGAGCCGATGCGCGCAGGCCGGAGGCAGGCGTCATCTGGTCCGCATTGATCTGCAAAGAAATCCGTCCAGCCCAGCGCCGCAAGGGACAGTGGTGCGGAGGCAGTGTCGCCTTGTGTCACAGTATCGCCCCACCGCTCGGCGTCCTCGTCATGGGCGACGATAGAGCGGGGTTCAGCCCGGCTTGCAAGCGCCGCAAGGAAAGCTGGCAGCCGCGCTACGCCAGGTGCAGACATTGGCGCATGGCCCGGAACCAGACATTCGCATGCTGCGAAAGGGACGTCCGTTTGCGACCCAACTCCGACATTTGCGGTGAGCCGCTGACGGTCAAAAGTCGCCCATTCCCGCCCCCTCGGACGTCCGCATGCGGGCGGTTCAACTTCGCAATCGGCAACGCGCCGAAATCGCGTAGCCAACGCGGTGAATTCCTGCTTTCGGCCACAGCCCGTTTTCTAGGCGGAACATCGGTTGCATTTGAAACGAACGATGCGCTCACTGCATGATTAGACGAACAAAACACCGATTCACAAGCTATTCATGCAATTAACGCATATCGGAGCTGAATTGAAGCCCCTGTTTGCGGCGGGCCGATCAGCTTATGTGCAGTGCACAACGAAATTGTCGCTGTGGGCACCGCCCCGGTCCGGAATATCCGCCAGAGGAATATCACCATGTTCGTCACCATGATTGCCGCCAAAATCCGCGCCTTCCTGCGCTATCGCGAGACGGTTCGCGAGCTGTCGCGTCTGACCAACCGTGAGCTCGCCGATCTTGGCCTGTCACGCTCGGAGATCCCCTTCATCGCCCGCTCGCACGCTGCGGCCTGAAGTCACTGAATAGAACCGCCGCGTCACCGGGCGCAGCGCGTTCCAGGTAGTTTCTCCCGGGGCTCATGATTCCCTCCCCTTGAGCTTCGGTCGAAGAG
>NZ_JBFTKS010000089.1:0-2439 GCF_056396065.1 Allobosea sp. 05T433
TCGACGATATGATCCTTGAGCGCGACGTCGGAACGCCGCCCACCGCCGCCCCCGCGACCGCCGCCTCCACGCCCACCGCCGCCACCCATGCGCGCGCCACCGCCGCCGCCCATGCGTGCCCCGCCGCCGCCAAACCCGCCGCCCCCCGCTCTGGGACCACCGCCAAATCCGCCGCCACCCATCCGCGCTCCGGCATGAGCGAAGCTCGTCTGTCCGCGCTGGGATTGCAGATTGGCTGCCCTGCCGGGCTGCATGTTGCCGAAGGCATTGTCGCGGCGCGGCCCACCCGCCCGATTGACGTTGCCGCCGCCGGGACGATTGGCCTGCGCCGGCCTTTGCGCGTTCGGACGGTTCTGGCGTGCGCGGTCGGCGGTGGCAGGACGGTTCCCTGCCCCGCGATCGGGACGCGCTGCACCGGCGCCGGCATTGGGGCGATTGCCGGCATTGGGGCGGTCAGGCCGATTGGCCCCCTGCCCGCGATCCGGCCGGTTGCCAGCTCCGGTGTTGGGGCGATCGGGCCGGTCCGGGCGGGCCTGATTTCCGTCCCGCCCGCGAAAGTCCATGCGGCCGTCGCTGCCCGGGCGCGAGGTGTTCGCAAACCGCTGCTGAACCTGCGAATTGCCGTATCTGACCCCTTGGCGATGCTGCGGATTGTGCTGCCAGTGCGTCACGCGATCGCGGTTGATATTGATGTTGTTGTTGTTCCAGTTGATGTTGCCGCCCCAATAGCCGCCGGTCGCCCAGCGGCCGAGCGCGTAGGCGGTACCGAAAGCGAGCCCGGTCGCAATGACTCCGGTCGCGATGTAGCCCGGGGCTGGAAAGTAATAGGGCGTGCTCTCGGGATAGGGCCAGGCGCCGTAGACGACGCCAGGATCATAATAGGGCACATAGATGGTGTCGGATGTGGCTGGCGCGATGGCGATGGTCTGCCTTGCGCCCTCCTGCTGCACCGTCACCGTCTGCTGCGTGCCCGAGGTGAGCTTCTTGTTCTCGTAGGCCCGCGACCTCATCCGCTGGACAGCGTCCATGACGTCGGTTTCCTGAGCGAGAACGGCATCGCCGAGCTTCTGCGTCCATTCCAGGTTCTTGCTCATCATCTGGAGCACCGACGGCGTGGCGACCAATGCCTTGATGCTATCGTCCCAGGCCTGTTTCTCCGCGGCCGCCTTGAGTGCGTCTCCCTTGAGCTTCTTGTTCTCGGCAGCCCAGCGCTCGGCCTGAACGACTTCGAGCGGATAGGTCGAGGCCATCAGCACCTGAGCCAGCAGGGTGTCCGGATAGAGCGCTATCGGGGCTAGCAGCGCGTCGAGCTGCGCTGTCGCGAGCAGGGTCTGGTCGACCGGCAGGGCCGCGGGCGTCAGCGCTGCACCTGTCGAAGGAGTGGGCGCCTGCGCCTGCGCTTGCGCGAGGGATTGAAGGGGGGGGGCCAGGGCCAATACGCCCGCCAGCACGAAACGGAGAATCATCGCGCTCTCCCGATATCCGCTCCCTCGGAGCGCTCGCACCACCCCAGGGTATTCTGCCGGAGGGGCGCGGCCAGTATCAGCACGGCCCCGGATGCCCAATTCGAACCGTCGCTAGCGCGGATTGCCCGGTGCGGCGCCATGGGTGCGCTCCCACTCTCGCAGCCTCTCGAACGCCTCCTTGTTTGCGCGGGCCTCCTCCATTGCTTTCGTCATGAGGCCGCTCTGCATCATCATCTGGTTTTCGTAGATGGAATCCCACATGCAGCCATTGATCTTGTTGCATGAATTCGGTGTTCCGACAGTCTGCGCGGTAGCCATTACGCCAGATGTGACAAGAACTGCGGCGGCCATTACGACAGACGCTGCGAGGGTGATCAGCCTGCTCATCATCAAAGCCTCCACGATCAATTCGCGCACCGATCCGGGTAAGCTGCCACGCAAACCGTATCTGCCTATCGACTTGAGGCCACAGCCTATACCCACGCAGGACATCGCAATGCGCTCCGACCTGCCCGGTGAATTCTAGCGAATTCCTGCCGATAAGAACCTGTCCCTAAGGACAATACGCCGACGYCCCYCGATGTGCTGTTCTCAGCGCAGGATTTTTCAGCGGCAGTTTGCGCGGGCGCGGCCACGCCGCCCGCGGGCGGTCGAGCGGAACGTACCGAAAGCGATCTGAACCTCGACCTCGTTCAACCAGGGAAGGATTCGGAATGTCCAGYGCTGCCAAAGATGCGCGGTCGATCGACCATTTCTTCTCCGCRCCGTCCGGACGCCATGATCGGTGGCGGGACCTTCATTCYMTCGCAAGRTCCTGGGCCAAWGGAGACGCAAAGCGGGGCGCCGTCGAGCAGGCCCTCGATGACCTCGGCGTGCTCGAGGAGTTCCATGCCTTTCCCGGCACGGAGCTGATCGCGGCGCTGCGCGAACGTCTCAGGAACGAGGACAAGGCCGGATTTCTCGCTCTTGCGAA
>NZ_JBFTKS010000090.1:0-2336 GCF_056396065.1 Allobosea sp. 05T433
CAGCCGCCGCAGCCGACGACCAGGAGCAGGGCAAGCGCCGTGCCGGCGAGCATATGCCGGCCGAGCCCGAAATTCGGCTCGCGCCCTTCCCTGGCATCCCCGCCCGCCTGCGATGCGATACTGCGCCTGGTCATRYYSGTCTCTCCCGTCMGCSSRCCCGGGATGCGTGGCCCTGCGGCCACGCGCCGAGGTCAGTAATAGTAAAGCCTGTGACTGCCCTGGATCTCGATCGAGTAGTCCTTCTCGTCATGCTGCTCGAGAAAGACGTCGACATAGGTGCGGTCGTCGTCCCCGATCTTCTCGATGCGGAAGTGGAAGGGCCGGCCGGCAGCGTCGGCCTCGTCGCCATAGGCCGTGGCGAACGGATCTGCTCCGTCCGCAGCGGCATTGGCGGCGGGGTCGTCATCCGTGCCGATCTGGTACTGCTTGACGACGATGCGGTCGCCGGCCTCGAGATCGAGGATCCGGTGGATCAGGTCGCGATCGTCCGCGTCATAGGGCACGTCGAAGGAGAAGCAGTCGTCGCCGGCACCGCCGGTCAGCGTCACCGCATCAGCGCCGATGGTGAAGTGGTCGTTGCCGCTGCCGCCGATCACCGCCTCGATGCTGGAGAAGCTGTCCTCGCCGATCTCGACGCCGACCGCCTTGCCCTCGACCAGGTTGATGTCGATGCATTGCGTCGCCTGGGAGTAATCCAGTGTGTCGCAGCCGCTGCCGCCATCATAGCAATCGGCCGTGGCATCGAGTGTGCCGATGATCACGTCGTTGCCGGACCCGGCTTCGACCCGGTCCCTGCCCCCACCGCCATCGAGCGTATCCGCGCCGCTGCCGCCTTCGAGCCGGTCGTTGCCCGCCCCGCCATCGACGATATCGTCTCCCGCGTCACCCTCGATCCGGTCGTCGCCAGCCTCGCCGAAGAGCCGGTCATTGCCGGCATTGCCCTCGACCCTATCGTCGCCGGCGCCGGCGAAGACGACGTCGTCATCSGCGTCGCCCTCGATCCGGTCGCRCCCRTCGCCGCCGAAGACGATGTCGTYACCGGTCCCGCCATGGATCTGGTCGTCACCGGCGCCGCCCGCGAGATGATCATCGCCGGAACCGCCATCGAGCACATCGTCGCCGGCATCACCGGAGAGCGTGTCGTTGCCAGCCTCACCGAAGAGCCGGTCGTTGCCGCCGCCRCCGGCCGCTGCATCGTCGCCGGCGCCGAGCTGGGCCGTGTCCTGGCCGGCGCCGAACTGGACGAGGTCGACATGAGCGCCACCGGTGACGACATTGTTGCCGTTGCCGGTTCGGACCGTGTCGTTGCCGTCGCCGGTGAAGATCGTGTTGTCGCCTTCTCCGCCGTCGATCCAGTCGTCGCCGTCGCCACCGTCGAGGATGTCGTCGCCGTCCTCGCCATAGACCTGGTCATTGCCGGCCCCGCCCATGACGTGATCGTCGCCGGCATCGCCATGAAGCTCGTCGTTGCCGGCGCCGCCATCCACGGTGTCGTCGYCCTCATCGCCATGGRYRACGTCGTTGCCGGCATCCCCGGCGATCTGGTCGTCGCCGGTGCCGCCCTGGATCACGTCATTGCCGTCACCGCCGGAGAGCTGGTCGTTGCCGGCGCCGCCGAYAATGATGTCATCGCCAGCCTCGCCGAAGATGATGTCGTCGCCATCCTCGCCGAAGAGCTGGTCGTCGCCGTCGCCGCCATAGATCGTGTCGTTGCCCTCGCCGCCATAGACGATGTCGTTGCCGCGCCCGGCATAGATCAGGTCATKGCCGGCGCCGCCGCGGATGAAGTCGTTGCCGGCGCCGCCATGCAGGATGTCGGAGCCGCCGCGGCCATCGATCACGTCGTTGCCGTCGCGCCCGTCGATCAGGTCGGCGCATTCGGTCCCGGTCAGGCTGTCATCGCCTGACGTGCCGTTGATCTCGGTGAACTCGACGACCCTGAAGAGCGCGGTCTGGGCGACCGCGACGGTCTCGTCGCTGACCTCGTAGCTCAGCGTCACCGGGCCAAAATAGCCCGGCGTCGGGCTGAACTCCCAGCCACCCTCGACCGCGGTCAGCGTGCCGCTGGAGGCGGTGAGATTGCGGATCGACAGCGCATCGCCATCGGGGTCGCGTGCCCCCGCGAGCAAGCCGATCGCGGTGATCAGCAGCGTCTCGCAGCGCCCGATGCTGCGCAGGTTGACGACGCCGGCAAGCAGCGGGGCGCGGTTGCTGCGCGGGCTCCCGGGGCCACCGGGACCGCCGGGATTCTCGCCACCGGGTCCGCCAGGGTTCTCGCCGCCCGGGCCGGAATGGCCGCCCGGGCCGGGGTGGTGGCCACCCGAGCCGCCGCCGGC
>NZ_JBFTKS010000091.1:0-2228 GCF_056396065.1 Allobosea sp. 05T433
GAGGCCGGCAACAACTGGGCGAGCAGCGGGTCGGGGTAGAGCGCGATCGGCTTCACCAGCGGCTCGATCTCCGCACGGGTGAAGACCGTGTCCGCTGCCTGCGCCGGTGCAGCCTGTGGCGCTGGTGCGGCCTGTTGGGCGAAGGCGGCGCCGAGGCCCGGGAGAATGGCGCTGGCTGGAGCCAGCACCAGCGCCATTGCGGATAGGGCGATCATTCCGTGTCGCATGCCGTCCTCGCGCTCAAATGTCTGCAAACAAGCCGGTCCATCACCGTCCGGCCCCTATCTGAAACGACCCACATTCACGATCTGGACGCGCCGATTGGCTGCTGCGTCCGGGTTCTTCCGGTTCTGCAACTGCTCTTCACCGAGACCGACCGAGACAATCCTGGCGGGGGCGATGCCGAATGTGGTGACCAGCGCGTCGCGAACCGCATCGGCCCGCTTCTGGCTCAGCGTCAGGTTGGACTTGCGGTCGCCGACCGCGTCGGTGTGGCCGACGATGAGGAACTTGTATTCCCGCAAGGTCGGGTGGAGCAGGGAGTCGGCAATCACGCCGACCGTGCGGAATGATGCAGGGCGGATCACCGCCGAGCCGGTCCGGAACTGGATCTCGACGGTGAACTGCGAGAGATTGTCCAGTTCCTGCGAGAGCGGCTCGCGCAGCGAGGCGTCCGGTCCGCGGTTGGCGGCGACGCTGTCCACGGCCTGGCGGCGGAGCGCGGCGACGTCGATGGATTTCGACTGGTCGAGGACGTTCAGCGTCTCGATCAGCTGCGTATCGTTGAGTCGCTCCTGGGCCTGCACGATTGCGGTTGCGGGGGCGAGGGCGATTGCGGCGGAGAAGACGAGGGCGATGGGCTTCATGGGGTGCGCTGTGCCTTCAGTTCCAACCGGCATCGACGATGACCTGCTTGCAGCCGCTGCTGACGACCTTCGACGCGGTCAGCAGGCACTGCAGCCTGTAGCCGTCATGGGGCTGCACGCCGCTGCAATATTGACCAAGGTCGCGCTCGCAGACCTTGACTGCGGCAGCCTGGGCATTGGCCCGCTTCGCGAGCGACTGGAAGACCTCGGCCGACGCGGCCTTGCAGCCCGCCGATAGCCGCGCCTGGTTCCGATCAAGGCACGTTTTGACGGCGCCGCCGCCAAGCGAAACCTTCGAACAAAGCTTGTCGATGTCCGAACCACAGGACTTCGCCAGCCGGTCATAGGCTTCGGCAAAAGTAAGCGTCTGGGCCGAAACGGCCAGTGGGATCACCATGGAGGTTAGCAGACAGGCTGCGGCGAGGGCTCTGCGTAGACTCACGATCGTCTCCCTGTTTTCGGTCGGTGTAAGCGCGCCCGAATATGCGATTTCAAAGGAAGCCGGCGATCTTGCTATGGGCAAACGCCAGGAGCGATGAGTTGATCGATCAGGGTGCGCACAAAGACATCTGGGCCGCCGGCACCAGAACATGTCGGCAGCTTGCGGGATTCGTCTTGATGGGACCGGTCGGGACAAGAGGCCAAGCCACTGGTGTCGAAGCTCGGTCTCCAATCTGTGCGCCCGGATGAAGGGAAAAGCAGCCCGGCGCATCGGCCGGGCTGTTTGCAGATCAGAGTGCCCGCGCGTCAGAACTTGTAGTTCACGCCGACGCGCAGGAGTCCGGCGCCGCCGCCGCCATTGCTGACCGCGGTATAGGTTCCGGCCGGCAGCACGCCGCCCGCGGGGTTTTCGAAGACCTGGGCCCTCCTGCCCTCGCCGGTATCGACGTAGAGACCTTCGAGCTTGACCGTCCAGTTATTGGTGAAGGCGTATTCGACACCGCCGCCGATGGTCCAGCCGGCATTGCTCGTCGTGTTGCCGGTCAGCGGGTTGCTGTTCAGGCCGCCATAGGCCAGACCGCCGGTGATGTAGACCAGGGTCCGGTCGAAGGCATAGCCGATGCGGGCGCGCACGGTGCCGAAATAGGCGCCGTCACCGCCGCCTCTACCGGCCCACCAGGTGTATTGGCCCCACGCCACGCTACCGCCTGTATCGACATACTGGATATCGGTCTCAAGGCCGTAGACGATCGCGCCGGACTGCCAGTTATAGCCGATCTGGCCGCCACCGACGAACCTGCCATCACCACCGCCGACACCGCTCAGGACGCTGGAAGAGCCAGCAGTCGGCCCGTTGACGGCGATCTCGCCCGAGTCAGCCCAGCCCACGCCGGCGTTGAGACCGACATAAAGACCAGCCCA
>NZ_JBFTKS010000092.1:0-2192 GCF_056396065.1 Allobosea sp. 05T433
TCGCGAGCCCGGGCGAGGTTCAAGGCGGGAAGATCGAGCGGCAGTCCGAGCAGATTGTTCCGCAAGGCTTCGACGACGAATTCGTCGATTTCATTGCCGACCGAACGRGACATGCCGCGGATSAGCGCACCGGTYGCCACCTCGTCGCTGAATCCGACRGGGSCCCCAAGGCTATCCCGGACGACGCCGCCGGCGGTGAATTCCTGCGGATTGAGGAAGGCCTGGATCAGGCCGACCTGCTGCGCATCATCGGCCGAAGCGTTGTCGCTGTTGACGAGCGAGAGATCATTGTCGAGCCGGTCCACGGTATCGACCAGCATCGAATGGCCGAAGCGATAGACGGTGTGGGCAAACTCGGCGACGATCGCCGGATTCAGATCGGCCGAGTTGGTGAAGACGAACGGATCGACATTCGGCTGAATGCGCCGCGCGAACTCCTCGAACACGAGATGCTGGTATTGCATCTCGGTGACGAAGCGGGCGGCCTGGAACAGACGCTCGCCATCCCAGTCCAAGGCATCGATCGCCGCAGCCTTTGCCAACGGGTCGGTCAGCGCGTTGATGGCATCGAGCTCGACCTGACTGATCGCCGTCCGGGCGTTGTCGGGATCGGCGGCGAGCCATTGATTGACGATGGCCACGTCGCCRGAGGCGATGATSGTRTCCTTGTTCGCCTCGACGAGGCGATTGTGCTCGGAATGGAAGATCGTGTGAACCGCGGTCAGCCCGATGTTCTCGTTGCCGCGGCCGTCGCCGGTCAGGAAATGCGAGTTGAGCAGTTCATCATCGTATTGAAGATTATGGCCCTGGCCGTCATCCGGGACGGGGTTCCCGACAATGCTGTCGGCGTCGGGCTGCAAGACGCCGCCGATCACCACCGGTACAGCAGTGTGCGCGATGTCGTTGAGGAAGGCATGACCGGTACCGATCACCTGGAAGACGGTTGCAGTCGCCCCCGGCAAGGGAACGAAACCTGCCGGCAGGTCGCTCGGAAGGATGTGGTGAATGTCCAGGCCGCCCGCCTTGCCCTCGACGGCAACCGTTGAAATGCGGGTCGTCACCCCGTCGTTTTCAAACACATTGACCATGACCTGGGCATAGCCATGCGTGCCCGGCGTGAACTTGCCATAGGCGTCGACGACGAGTTGCGGGACGTCGAGGACATCGGCGTCGTTCAACTCCAGCCCCAGCTTCTCCGCCGCCTGCGCCTTCACTTCTGCCCAATTTGCAATGCCGCCATGGACGCCATTGAGCAGGTGGCCGGTGTTCACGGCATGCGWGTCCGCGATGCCATCATTACCGACGGCGTCCACGCTGAACTTGTACTCCCGCAGGAAAACCTGATGCGAGGCGCTGGAGGTGTAGGTCTGGTTCTGGTCAACGAACGGCGTCGTCGTGTTCTGGGACTCGGTTCCCAGCGGATTCGGGTTGCCATTGGCGTCGAAGGGCGTCACCCGCGACAACGTCATGAAGCGGAATTCCGGCGCAAGGTCGTCCGCATTGCCGAGGATATGGTCCGGGCCGGCGATCAGCGGATCGTCGGCCTGGAGCGGGATGTAGATCGTGCCGTTGCTGCCTTTGGTGACGAGGTCGAGGCCGTGATCGAAGAACTGGCCGAAGAAYGTCATCCAGGCGCTGTTTGGAGGCGAGAGGCCGACATCGGGCGAACGGTCCTCGATCAGGATCGAACCATCATTGGACAACTCGAGACCGGCATCCGCGATGAGATTGACCAGGTGCTGGCCGGCCGGGTCGGCCACGGCCTGGGAGAGCGCCACCGCATTGGCCGCTGCAGCGGTCGCCAGSCCCTGGGCGGTGCCCTCGGCAAGGACGACCGTATTGAATTCGGGAATRGTGACGCCGTCGCCGACGGCTCCCTGCACGGCCGTCACGGTCGCCACGAAGGTCGTGAGGGCGTTCACCTGGGCCTGGGCGCTGGCAATGTCCGCGGCTKCGGCAGCCGTGCCGGGCGCCTGAAGCGCAGCCAGGACGCTGGTTGCTGCCGCAAGGGCGGCCGTCGCCGCCGTGACGGCGTCGCCTGCRKTSGTCGMGAYGTCGACGACGCCATCGGCGGCCACGTCGGCGCGAAGCGCCGTCAGGCTCGCAAGCGCGCTGCTGATCTGGGTCTGTACAATTCCCGCAGCCGTCACGGCCTGCCCGTAAGCTAACGCCGTTGCCGCGGCGAAGGGAGC
>NZ_JBFTKS010000093.1:0-2051 GCF_056396065.1 Allobosea sp. 05T433
ATCACGGTGAACTCCGGCACAGGTGACGACACGGTCGACGTGACGGCTCTCGAATCGGCCCACCACGTCGTGCTCAATACGGGCGGCGGCTCCGACCATCTGGTTGGCATGCGTGCCCAGGATGAAATGCACGTGACCGGACCAGCTGCAGCCGGCGGATCGACTGGCGGGGGCGGCAGTAATGGTGGTGGTTCCGGAAACGGGAGCGGGAACGGCGGCGGCATCACTGGCGCGTTCGACCTCACCGCCGGCGACGTTGCGGGGCTAAAGCACCTGGTCAACGGCCAGGAAGTCCCCGGGGATGACGACACGGTGCCCGGCGTCCGCGATCTCAGCGGCCACGGCAACAATCTCGCCCATCCCGATTACGGTGCGGCGGACGAGCACTTCATCCGGCTGACGGAAGCCCGCTACGGCGACTACGACGCGGCGACCGGCAACAACCAGATCAATCCGATCTTCGAGGGGCTCGATCCGCGCAATATCAGCAATATCCTGGGCGTGCAGGAAGCAGACCTGCCGAAGAACAGCAACGACGCCAATATCTTCTTCATGGCCTTTGGCCAGTATTTCGACCACGGCCTCGATTTCCTGCCGAAGGGTGGCAATGGCGCGATCCAGATCGGCGCTCCCGGCAACGGCGCGCCCGGATCCGGCAACCCTGCCGATCTCACCCGAGGCACGGTCGACGAAATCGTCGATGGCGTTCCCCAGCATATCAACCGGACCTCGCCCTTCGCGGACCAGAACCAGGCCTATGGCTCGAACGGGCTCGTCGGCCAGTTCCTCCGGGAAGGCGACGGCGATGGCGGTCTCGGCTCGATGCTGCTGGCGGGAGGGCCGGATCCGTCTGACCCGAACTTCCGGTTGCTGCCGACGCTGCGCGAGCTGATCCTCGAGCATTGGGAGAACAACACCGTCTTCACCGGCCTGCCGGGCGGCCCGGTCGCCTTCCAGACCTATTTCGCGGGGCTGGTCAACGGCGGGGTGATCAACACCACGATGGCGGCGACCATGGCGTCCAATTTCATGGGCACCGGACATGCGCTGCTGCTCGATGCCAATCCGTTCATCAGCGTGCTCGACCACTATATTGCTGGCGACGGCCGGGCGAACGAGAACTTCTCCCTGACCGCGATGCACACGATCTGGGCGCGCAACCACAACTTCCACGTCGAGAATCTGGTGGAGGCCGGCTTCCAGGGCACACAGGAGGAGCTCTTCCAGGCGGCCAAGATCATCAACGAGGCCGAATACCAGCGCGTCGTCTTCGACGAGTTCGCCGATCATCTCATCGGCGGCATCAAGGGCGATGGCGACCACGGCCATGGCGACTACAATCCAGATGCGACGGCCGCCATCTCGCATGAGTTCGCGGCGGCCGTGTACCGGGTCGGTCACTCCCTGATCGGCCAGACCATGACCGTGCTCGATGCCGACGGTCAGCCGAAGCAGGTGGCGCTGTTCGACGCCTTCCTGAATCCGACGAACGACGCCGGCGCCTTCACTGCTCCCTTGCCCCCCGGCTACGTCCCGCAGCCCGGCTATGAGCAGCTCGGCGTGGGATCGATCCTGGGCGGCATCATCAGGCAGCCGGCGGAGGAGGTTGACTTCAACATCGTCGACGCGGTGCGCAACGATCTGGTGCGGATCAATGCCGACCTGTTCGCCTTCAATGTGGCCCGCGGCTGGGATGTCGGGCTGGGAACGTTGAACCAGGTGCGTTCGGATCTTGCCGCTTCGCAGGATCCCTATGTCTCCGAGGCCGTCGGATATGCCGGAAACCTCTCACCCTATACCTCCTGGGAGGACTTCCAACAGCGCAACAATCTGAGCGATGCAGTGATCGCCCAGTTCAAGCAGGCCTATCCCGACCTCGTCCTGGACGCCAATGAGATAGCTGCCTTCCAGGCGATCAACTCGAATATCAGCGTGGCCATCCAGGCCGACGGCACCGGCATCGTGAAGGGGATCGACCGGGTCGATCTCTGGGTCGGTGGCCTTGCCGAGACGCATATCAATGGCGGCATGGTCGGGCAGACCTTCTGGGT
>NZ_JBFTKS010000094.1:0-2025 GCF_056396065.1 Allobosea sp. 05T433
GCCGGGTCGTTCAGAGCGTGGATCGTGAAGGCACGCCGGGCACAGTCAATGTCGCGCGAGTTACGCAGACATGCCGGCCAGAGAACTTCGATATCGACTTGCCGCTGGCGCTCCTGCCAGTGCTGCATGATGAAGCGCATTACACCCATACAAGGGCCTCCTTGTTAACGGGTTCAGCCGAACTTCCCTCGCGACGTCCTCAACGCCGGCTGCATCAACAGCCGCTACGATCAAGATCCTGCAGATGCTCACTGATCCGGGCATCCTGACGGGTACGTCCACTCGACGCTGATCAACCGCAGAGTTGGCCTTGCCGCCCTCGTCACCCGAGCCGCAGCCGGTAGGCGAGCTGGCGGCAGAGATTGGAGCAGTACTTCGCGTCGGCACGACGCTTTGGGAAGAAGAACGTCGCACACACGTTGCATTTCAGGGGAGGACGTTCGCGCTGTATCCGCGCCCGCCGGGCGCGTTGCCAACAGGCAGTGGAACAGGTCGCCCTCTTGTCCCGAGGGGGAACGAACATGCGATCGCCGCATCCTTCGCAGACCATCTCTGCCGTGCACCAGGTGCGTTCCCAACTGGTAAGGCACGCGTCGCAGACGGGGACGGACGCTTTCACCGTCGCAATCCATCCGATGCGGGGGATAGACGGATCGAGGTAGTCCCTGGCGACCGTTTCTGAGACGATAAAGGGGGCGGCGTCCGCCGGGAACGCCACCGAGCAGCGCGTGCAATGGCCGGGCTGGAGAGAAAAAACCGGGGGCTTCATGGTTACAGCTACCCGAATACCGATCCGACGGACAATCGCTGCTTTAGCACTAGCAGTGTCAGCGTTCTCTGTTTGTGCTGGCCGTTCTGCAGCCCTGATGCTCGTTGTTACGGGTAGGAGGAGACCGACGTGCGCGTTGCTACGGATATCTGTAACAAAATAGCGACGAAGAGTTCTTGGCGTTACAGATAATTGAAAAACCTGCTGGGCATTAAGTTGCTTATCTGTAACAACGCCAAGAGGGCCGGATTTCGGCTATCCGTAACGCCTCAGTGCTGCATGATGAGGCGCACGGGCGGCTCGCGCTGGCGATGGGAGCGGATCGAGACCATAGAGGCGACGCTCAATTCCCGCCTGTGCCGGCTCCTGGCGCGGCTTGAAGCAAAGCGCACATCCCGCCCATAGCGACAGCCGGAGGGCGCCTCAGCTGCTTCCAGGCAGAGCCTGGCTGAGAATGACAAGGGATTGGCCGCGGTTAATATCGACCCGCGAGCGCCGGCCACGCATGGTCCCGGCCTATGAAAGTCCCCGAACCCCGCTTTCTCAACGACAACGACCCCGACGGCCCGATCATCTACAACGACCCGGATGCGCCTAAGCCTATGTCGAAGGCACGGCGGCTGGTGTGCTTGTTGATAGGCACCGTCTTGTTGGGATGCGCCTTGATAGCATTCATTGCTGGGGCCGAAGGCCCGAAGCGCGGCCTAATGTTCATCGCCGCCTTCGGCTTCGCATTCGGCGGGGTAGTCTTATTGTTCTCAGCGCTGTTCGCGAATTTTTCGCTTGCCCGTGAAAGACGCGGCCGGGCCGGGAATTGATATCGTGAGCAAATTGGAGAAGTTTGTGGAAAGTAAAATTGAGATATTGAATATCACTCAGGGCAATGTTCTTGGATTTTGGTCGACAAGGATATGGCTAAATAAGACCAAAAAAGGCACATTTACGTGCAGCGCGAAAGAAAAGCTCCAAGAATGTGGGGTATCTCGCGATCTTCCAGCCAATAAAGGCCTGCGCAGCGGCAGTGAAATTTACGAAGCCGTCGCCAATTTCACGGACAACTACGAACTGTGCCTCGAYGACGCCGACTGGCATGACGTAGCCAAAGCGCTAGTGGTCTCTGCCTGACGGAAGAGTCCTGCTTGGGATTCCCCTCGGTCGGCGCGTATGCGAGTCTGGCGCATGCGCACCGGGGTTTCGATCACCATCACGCCGTCTGATCGCCACCGCCTTGAGGCGGTGGCCAAGGACCGCAACGC
>NZ_JBFTKS010000095.1:0-1901 GCF_056396065.1 Allobosea sp. 05T433
CCGTCGGAGGCACGGGCGGAGGCTCGGGCGGTGGTTCCGGTGGCGGCTCCGTCGGAGGCACGGGCGGAGGCTCGGGCGGTGGTTCCGGTGGCGGCTCCGTCGGAGGCACGGGCGGAGGCTCGGGCGGCAACGGCGGCGGCCATGGCGGCGGCAACGGCGGTGGCCATGCTGGCAACGGCGGTGGCCATGGCGGTAACGGCGGTGGCCATGGTGGTGGCAACGGCGGTGGCCATGGTGGTGGCAACGGCGGTGGCCATGGCGGCAACGGCGGTGGCCATGGCGGTGGCAACGGCGGTGGCCATGGCGGCAACGGCGGCGGCCATGGTGGCAACGGCGGTGGCCATGGCGGCAACGGCGGTGGCCATGGCGGTAACGGCGGTGGCCATGGTGGTGGCAACGGCGGTGGCCATGGTGGTGGCAACGGCGGTGGCCATGGCGGTAACGGCGGTGGCCATGGCGGTAACGGCGGTGGCCATGGCGGTAACGGCGGTGGCCATGGTGGTGGCAACGGCGGTGGAAATGGCGGCAACGGCGGCGGCCATGGTGGCAACGGCGGTGGCCATGGTGGCAACGGCGGTGGCAACACCGGGGGCACCGGCAGCGGCCGGTAACCGCAGGTGTCTTCTGTAGGTCCGAAGCTCGACGCGCCCCGGGTCACTCCGGGGCGTTTGCTGTCTCGGCCCCTCACGCTATCGCGGCATAATCGACCTCCATCGAGGCCCATCGCCCGCAAGCGGACAGTCCCGCCGGATCTGCTTAAAGCCGGTGTCGACCCATTGCGCGTCTCTTCGACCGCGTGCAATTGCATCATCATGACGCTGGAGCGCGCAAGGCAATGGGCGCGACATCTCACGCGCGACGTCGTCGCGCTATGGATAGCTGCTCGCATCCGCGAACGCCGTGGCATGCAAAAGCCCTGGCCGCCGGTGTTGCGGCCTACGCCTTGAGCCCAATCGATCTTATTCCTGATTTTATTCCGATACTTGGCTATCTCGACGACTTGCTGATCGTCCCCGCGGGTATCGCACTAGCGGTTCGTCTCATCCCATCGGAACTCATGGCTGAATTCAGGAGGGAGGCCGAGCAATCTTGGCGGTCATTGCGAGCCGTTTCTTCAAACCCGAGTTGCTACGACCAGTTCCGGAGCATCAGGCCGCGGGTGCTGGCGTTCGCTCTCCGCCCTTCTCAGACCATGGCGAGGTCCGCTCTGCGGCAAGTTCGCCAATGTCAAGTTTCGAGCGAGCGCCTGATCACCGCTCGCGACCCATCTCAAGATCGGCGTCTGACGACCGGAGTTGACCCCATTGCCGACATCTGAGGGTCCGGTTGCAGGCACATGACTGAAGGCAATGTAAGGACGCCGGGTTTGCCAGATTCGCAAAGGCCCGCCCCGGCTCGGAACCAATCGTAAGACCCGTATGAAGTGTCGGCAGGCGCCGCGCCTACCACGTGACGCGCAGGCCGAGATTGCCCTTGATGCCGCGGCGATCGTCGCCGCCGAGATTGCTGGTGTAGCTCGCCGCCGCGTAGACACCGACGTTCGGCGTCACCTGGGCCGCAACGCCGCCGCCGAGTTCCAGCGAGGTGGAGCCGAAGCCGGTTGTAATCGGCGTGACGTTGAAGGTCGTCGTGTCGCTGCCGGAAAACGTGCGCCAGACATTGGCGAGGAGATAGGGTTTCAGCGTCATCCCGCCCATCACCCAATCGCCGGTGAGCCGAGCGCCGATCCGGCCGGTGAGTGCATCGTTGGGCGAAAAGCGGACCGCGGAGAAGCGATCGCGCTCCGTTCCGAACGAGACCGATTGCCAGATCAGCTGCGCCTGCGGCTCAAGCGACAGCCCGGCACCGATCTGGATCGGATAGCCGGCCTCGAGCGAGCCGGTGAGACCGGTTCCGTCGGC
>NZ_JBFTKS010000096.1:0-1892 GCF_056396065.1 Allobosea sp. 05T433
GCGCCTGCGGATCAAGGGTTCGGCTTCGGTCATGTGAAGGTCGCGGGTGCGGTCATGTCTTCGGCCTGTCGCTGCGGATGGTGTCATCCGCCGGCCCTGATGGATTCCGCTGATCCGCTGACCTGATCAAGAGAGCGAGCTCGAGGCTCCGACTATGCTGCAGGCTCTGCGGATCTTCTGCTCGCTCACATCACCTCATGGTCACCCTCGATTGCTTGACGCGTTGCCTTGAAGCCGCTGGTTATGCGGCCGCGCCGCGATAGCGAGAACCGCCTCGCATCAGCGCGAAGGCGATGCGGGCGAGCTTGTTTGCTACGGCGATGGCCACAACCCTGAAGGGTTTGGTATCCAGGAGCCGGCTTGCCCATGTCCTCAGAGCGTCCTCGCCCTTTCTGCGGTGACGCAACACTGCGTGTGCACCGACGACGAGAAGTTTGCGAAGATAGCGGTCTCCCATCTTGGATATCCGCCCCAACCGTTCCTTGCCCCCAGACGAGTTCTGTCGAGGCGTCAACCCGATAGAGGCGGAGAACGCGCGCGGCCCCTCGAATGCCGAGATATCCTGCACCGTCGCAGCGATGGCGGAAGCCGTCACCGGACCGATGCCAGGCACCGTCATCAGGCGCCGGGCGGTCTCATTCTCTTTCGCGAGCTGTTCGATCGCGTCATCGCTGACTGCGATCTCCGCGTCGAGATGTTCAATCTGGCGCACGAGCGGAGCCAGGGCCGTCTGCACGGTGGACGGGATCTCCGCCTCGTCGCCACTACCGATGAGAGCAGCCAGACTGCGGGCGTTGTTCGGTCCCTGCGCGGCAATGATCCCGATCTCGGCCAGGTGGCCACGCAGGGCATTCAGCATTTGCGTCCGCTGGGCGACGAGGATCTCGCGGACCCTATGGTGCATGAGTGCAGCCTGGTTTGCGATCGAGCGTACCGGCACGAAGCGCATGGATGGCCGGGTCACAGCCTCGCAGATTGCCGCTGCATCTGCTGCATCATTTTTCTGGCGCCGGACATAGGCCTTCACGTAGGCCGGCGGCATCAGCCGCACATCATGACCACAGCCGATCAGCCTACGCGCCCAATGATGGGCGGAGCCACAAGCTTCAAGCCCGACCAGGCATGGCGGTAGCTGCTCGAAGAAGGGCAAGAGGTCCTGACGTCTGATGGCTCTCGTCAGCAGCACACCGCCCGAGCCGTCGACCACGTGAACCTGGAAGATAAGCTTCGCCAAATCGAGACCGACCGTTACAGCGGCGGACAGGTCAGTGTTCTGCTTGCGCATGGATGGGGCTCCTCGGAATGGTCCGTGATGGCAACACGCCTGCCTTAAGAACGGTGCCGGTGCAGGCGCCGTCCATCCCATCAAGAGAGCCTGAGGGCTCTGGCGAAGCGCTACGGCATCAACCAGAAGACGGTGGCCAAGTGGAAGAGACGGAGCTCGACGGCGGATCTCAAGACCGGTCCATGCGAGCCTCGATCGACCGTGCTGTCGATCGAGGAGGAGGCGGTGATCGTCGCCTTCCGCCGGCATACTCTGCTGCCGCTCGACGATTGCCTCTATGCTCTGCAGGCGACGATCCCGCATCTGACGCGCTCATCATTGCACCGCTGCCTGCAGCGTCATGGCATCAGCCGGTTGCCGGAGGTGGCAGGAGACAAGGAGCCGAARAGGCGCTTCAAGTCCTACCCGATCGGCTACKTCCATATCGACATCGCCGAGRTACAGACTGCCGAGGGCAAGCTCTACCTCTACGTGGCCATTGATCGCACGAGCAAATTCGCCTTCGTCCAGGTGGTCAGGAAGACCGGCCGGACCTCGGCTTCTGCCTTCCTGGTGGCTCTGATCGACGCGGTACCGTACCGGGTCCACACCGTTCTCACGGACAACG
>NZ_JBFTKS010000097.1:0-1809 GCF_056396065.1 Allobosea sp. 05T433
GGGGCACAGTCTTGACGACGCCAAGCTATACAGGGACTGGCGGCACGATCGGGCTGAACACTTTCCTCGGAACTGACGGCTCGCCTTCCGATCGCCTCGATGTCGGCTCGGCGACCGGCAATTCGCTTCTGAGCATCGCCAACGCCGGCGGACCGGTGAATTGACGACAGGCAACGGCATCCAGGTGGTGCGCGCGGTGAATGGAGGAAGCACCGCCGGTGCCTTCGCGCTCGGTGGCGTCGTCGCGGCGGGSGCCTACGAATATCTCCTRTTTCAGGGCGGTGTGACGGCCGGCACCGAGAATGACTGGTTCCTGCGGAACCAGCTCATCCCGACGCCCCCCGGCGTGACGCCCCCTGTCGGACCTACGCCGCCCGGCGTGATACCGCCCGGAGTGACGGCTCCTGACACTCCGATCCCTCTCTTCCGCCCCGAGGCGGCCATCTACACGCTGTTGCCCGGCGTGGCGCGCCAGCTCGGATTGGCGACGCTTGGGACCTTTCACGAGCGCCAGGGCGATCAGGCCCTGCTSCTCGGCTCGGGCGCGCTGCCAGGCGCCTGGGGCCGGCTCTTCGGCCGCCATGCCGAGGAGAGTCGCTCAGGCCCGCTCTCGCCCGAGATGAAGGGCAATATCGGCGGCTTCCAGGCCGGTCAGGACCTTTTCGGCTGGGACAATAACGGCCATCGCGACCGGCTTGGCCTGTTCCTCGGCTTCGCCAGCGCCGATGTCGATGCCCGCGGTTTCGCTCTCGCCCAGCAGCGGGCGCTGGTCGGCAAGCTGAAGATGGATGCAACCAGCCTCGGCGCCTACTGGACCCATGTCGGTCCGTCACGCTGGTATGTCGACGCGGTGCTGCTGGGCTCCTGGTTCGATGGCGATCCGCGCTCGACCCGCGGCATCGGGCTGAGCGCCGACGGAACCGGTCTCACCGGCTCGCTCGAGGCCGGCTATCCGATCCAGATCGGTGCCGGGCTGTCGCTTGAGCCGCAGGCGCAGCTGATCTGGCAATCGGTCTCGTTCGGAACGGAGCGCGATCGCTTCTCTGCGGTTCGCTTTTCGCCCGACGATGCTCTGACCGGCCGGATCGGCGCTCGGCTTACCGGCGATTGGGTGATGGGCGGGATGACGCTGAAACCCTATCTCCTCGCCAATGTCTGGCGCACGTTTTCCGCCAGCGACACGACGACCTTCAACGTCACGCCGATTACAACCGGCTTCGGATCCACCTCGCTGGAACTCGGCGGCGGCGTTGCGGCCCAAGTGATGCCGAACGTCGGCGTCTACGCGGCGGCGAGCTACACCAGCAATCTCGGCGGCGACGATCGCCGCGGCATCAAGGGCAATCTCGGCCTGCGCGTCACCTGGTAGGCGCGGCCCCTGCCGACACTTCACACGCAGGGTCTTACGATTGGTTCCGAGCCGGGGCGGGCCTTTGCGAATCTGGCAAACCCGGCGTCCTTACATTGCCTTCAGTCATGTGCCTGCAAGCGGACCCTCAGATGTCGGCAATGGGGCCAACTCCGGTCGTCAGACGCCGATCTTCCAATGTCTCAGATGGGTCGATTGTGTTGAAGAAGTCGGCGCTGGGTAGACTATCGATTGAGGCTGGGTGGCTTTGTGAGAGAGGCCTTCGCCCTCATGCCGCCCGTGGCGGCGCTCCCACCGGCATCAGCTTCGCCATTTTCCTGAGGTTCTGGGCAGTGGCTGCGAGGAGGAACTCATCGCGGGCACCGCATGGTCCTCGCAGTCTCAAGCGGTCGAGTTTGAGGATGCGCTTCAGGTGCGCGAACAGCATCTCGACCTTCTTC
>NZ_JBFTKS010000098.1:0-1676 GCF_056396065.1 Allobosea sp. 05T433
CTCGGTCGCCGCAATCACTCGCTCACGCAAATCCTGGCTGTAAGCCCGTGCCATCCCGGCCTCCCGCGTCAGACAAGGAAGGAATCGCACTGTTCGCGGCGCTTGGGAATCCCGGCAGAATCGGAAAACCATGAACCTGCTCTAGCGCGCTGTCGTCAGGCAAGGCGCGATGACGATGGCGCCGAATTGCGCGCGGTCCGGCTCGGCAGCCTCACCCCGCGGGAGCGCGAGGTCTTCGCCCTTGTGGCGAGAGGCCGGATGAACAAGCAGATCGCCTACGAACTCGGAACCACCATTCGCACCATCAAGGCCCACCGCCACAAGGTGATGGAAAAAATGGCCGCCCGCTCCATTGCCGAGCTTGTCCTGTCCTCAGAGCAGCTTGGGCTCATCTCTTAGAAAAGGCGGGCGACCAGTTCGAGAGCACCAACACCCCCCTGCATTGTGTACGCAGTTTGAAAACGGCCGAGAAACGCGGCGCCTGGCAAAACGGCGCGTTTCCCGGAGGTGGACGACGGCTCTGTGGCAGTCTCGAGAAGAAGAGTTGGAGCGCCATGACAACCGACCTGGCACGGAGTGCAGGCGACCAGCACCCGGTGAAGGGCCTGATGCCGATCCCGCTGGGACTGGTGATGAAATCGGGTCTCAGGGATAGCGCAAGTACAATCGGGCCGCAGCGCGATGACCCCAGCTGAGATTATATGACGTATCGTCATGTAGTGCGCGCGTGCGGTCTCGTCTTATCGTGGCTGTATCGTCCTGATGTCACCGGTTAACCAATCTCAGTCGCCCCGAACGGGCAGGTGCAAATCCCCGTCGACGAGCCGATATACGTGTGCTTACATCACTTAGATTACAGATCTTGGTTTGACTACGTGCTGAATATTACACGATTCGCTACGCCCATCGGCCATCTGAAAGGTTATTGGCATGGCGGCCTCAAAGGGAAACGGATGTTCTCACGAACCTCCAGCATCGCCCCCGGCAAACCAGCGGAATTACAAATGGCTTCGGCCCGAGGGAGACGATGACGATAGTTTTGGGCGAGGGATTATTTGGGGAGCTGCGATATCGTTCCTGCTCTGGGGAGGGATGGCGGGCCTGGTACACTATCTTTCGATGACGGCACCGCATGCGTGATTTATCGCGCATGAGCACTCAGCAAGAGCATCGATGGCCTGAACTGGAGTGACTTCCTCAACCGCGATGGAACGCCCGTCCCCACGCCGCCCCATGCCGGAGGTCTGGGCCCCACGGGCGCCCGTTGGGATTGGCATGCTCTGGGCAGTCGTTTTTTGGACTCATAGAGCGAAGTGATCAAAATATCGCAGTCCGTAACATTCGGCACTTCATTGGGAAGTGGCACGGATTATTCGGGTTCTCTGCCGTTACTTCATATGGAACAGATTGACTTGCGTATCCCTGACCTCGGAGGACATCATGCGACTAGGTCTTGTATCCACCGCCGTTCTTGCGACGTGCCTGGCAACGTCGGCCTTCTCCGCCGACCTTCCCAGCCGCCAGGCGCCGCCTCCCCCGATCGTCTACGCGCCCCTGTTCACCTGGGCTGGTCTTTATGTCGGTCTCAACGCCGGCGTGGGCTGGGCTGACTCGGGCGAGATCGCCGTCAACGGGCCGACTGCTGGCTCTTCCAGCGTCCTGAGCGGTGTCGGCGG
>NZ_JBFTKS010000099.1:0-1481 GCF_056396065.1 Allobosea sp. 05T433
GAGGCTGTGTGAAAAGAGCCGAGTCGGCTAGGATTCCTGGAGGTGATGCTCCGGGAGCTTAGATGAAGCGCTTCGTTGAGAGTGAAGACCGTCGGCAGGGTGTCCTGCTTCCCGAGTATCTTGACGACTACGTGTCGGAGAACAATCCGGTTCGGGTGATCGACGTCTTCGTTGATGAATTGGACCTGGGCCAACTGGGTTTTGAAGGCGTGGTTCCCGAGGCGACGGGCCGTCCGAGCTACCATCCGGGCGTGCTGCTAAAGATCTACGTCTACGGCTACATCAACCAGGTGCAATCGAGCCGTCGGTTGGAGCGCGAGGCGCAGCGCAACATCGAGCTGATGTGGCTGACGGGACGGCTGGCGCCGGACTTCAAGACCATCGCCGACTTCAGGAAGGACAACGGCTCGGCGATCCGGGCGGCTTGCCGGCAGTTCATCACTTTGTGTCGCCGGCTGGATCTCTTCACCCACGCGATCGTGGCCATCGACGGCAGCAAGTTCAAGGCGGTGAACACGCGCGACAAGAACTTTACGCGYGCCTCGATCCAGCGTCGGATGGAGCAGGTGGAGGCCAGCMTCGAGCGTTACATGTCGGCGCTGGAGACGGCCGATCGACATGATGGCGAACTGGYCCAGGCCAAGACGGTGCGGTTGAAAGACAAGATCGCCGCCCTCAAGGAGCAGATGAAAGCCTTCAAGGCCCTGGAGGCTGAGGTGCATGCCGCGCCGGACCAGCAGATATCTCTGACCGATCCGGATGCGCGGGCGATGGCCACCAACGGCAAGGGCACGGGGATGGTCGGCTACAACGTGCAGACGGCGGTGGACATCACTCACCACCTGATCGTCGCGCACGAGGTCACCAACAYCGGCCACGACCGCGGTCAACTCTCGGGMATGGCCGGCCAAGCCAAGGCCGAAATGGGCGTCGAAACGCTCGAYGTGCTGGCCGATCGCGGCTACTTCGCCGGCGAGGAGATCCTGGCCTGCGAGGCTATCGGCGTGACGCCCCTCATGCCCAAGCCCCTGACTTCCGGCGCCAAGGCCGACGGCCGGTTCGGCAAGCAGGACTTCGCCTACCTGCCCGAGCAGGACGTCTACCGCTGCCCATCGGGGGCGCTGCTGCCCCGCCACATGACGACGGTGGAGAAGGGCCTGACCCTGCATCGCTACTGGGACCGCGCCAGCTGTCAGAGCTGCCGCTTAAAGCCCCAGTGCACACCGAGCGTCGAGCGACGGRTCACCCGCTGGGAGCATGAGGCGGTGATCGAGGCCATGCAGGAACGGCTGGATCGCGCGCCCAAGAGCATGCGCATCCGCCGAGCCACCGTCGAACACCCCTTCGGAACCTTAAAGGCCTGGATGGGAGCGACCCACTTCAAGACCAAGTCCCTCAAAAACGTCAGTACGGAGATGAGCCTCCACGTCCTGGCCTACAATCTGAAGAGAGTGATCGCCATCCTTGGCGCTGGGCCGCTC
>NZ_JBFTKS010000100.1:0-1411 GCF_056396065.1 Allobosea sp. 05T433
GCGGCCTGAAGTCACTGAATAGAACCGCCGCGTCACCGGGCGCAGCGCGTTCCAGGTAGTTTCTCCCGGGGCTCATGATTCCCTCCCCTTGAGCTTCGGTCGAAGAGCGAATGCCCGCCTCACGGCGGGCATTTTGCATTTCAGGGCTGCTTTCACTTGAGCCGGAATCCGGCTGCGAACTCGTCCGAGCCGTGAAAGCCCGAGCTCAACCCGTCCTTGTCATCGGAGGCAGCCTCGCCGCCACGAAATCCTGATTGGGGCAAGCTTTCCAATGGGGCGAACGAAGCGGGAGGATGCCAGGCTCGAAGGCCCCCAAGCACGACATCAGCCACGCGGAGGCGAACGAGATCGCATCCGCGCAGTTTGCTATCGATTGCGAGATTGAACATCGCCAAATCGCGGATCCGGCCGTCATGCTGGAGCCGGGTGCGGGTGGCCCAAATGTGTCTCGGCTTCAGAGGCGGCCTGGGTCCAATAATGCGACCGGTGTTCCAAACCTGCCGCTGCCGTTGGCTTTGAGTTTCGACATGCATGGCAATTCCCCTTGGGGCGCCGCATCCGCAACTATCCTACCAATGATGTGGCTGCGCTGCTTCGAGCCATTCCGTTATGCGCGACTAGCTGCGTACGAGAAGCGCCAGGTTGAGATCCAGCCGCAAAGCGGACGTTCCGCTGGGCGGGGACTGATGATGCCGGAGCGCGGCAGCCGTGGATGTTCTGGCTGCAGCGACGTAAAAGGCGCCCAGCTACAGAAGAGCGTTGGCCGTGCTCGCGCAGGCTCAGGGCTTCCGACCGATAGAAATCGAGGAACTACCATGAGTGAACGCAGCCAGCTTTGGAGGGCGCCTCTACAGGGCGGCGGCCGCTGGCAATACGAAGGCAATGTTGAGATCGCTCACGGTGCCTGGGTTGGCAAAAGCCCGGATGGCCAAAGGCGGAGTGGTGTCACCGTTCGCGGGGTTATGGCTTCCGGAGGGGGCAATTCAAAGGTTGTTATGCAGATCGGCACCGATGACTTCCTGAATCTGTTCCGGGCTATGTGCGCCGAAGACCGAGAGGCAACGATCATCGCCTTTTCCCAGGCGATTAAAGAGTGCATCAGCCCCGGAGAGGCAGAAGCTTAACCGCTTCGTCCCGGGCTAAGGCGCCCGCTTTGGCGTAGAAACAGTCCAAAGGCAGCGCCTCGCCGCTTGGCGAACTCTGATTTCCACACGTCTCGGTCGTTCGGCGTCAGAAGCGGCCGAGTTCCGGCCCGCGCCAATGGACTAAGCCGCTCTCGCGGCAGGGTGCTGCAGGACTGTCAGCACTGAGATTTCGCCATGTGAGGCGCTGCATCCCAGGATTTCGGGGTTTCCCCTGATCCTCGGAGAGCCCCATGACCGAGCTTGCCGCCGTCAGCCCGCTACGCCAG
>NZ_JBFTKS010000101.1:0-1407 GCF_056396065.1 Allobosea sp. 05T433
CTAGATGCCGTAATGGGCCGGCGCTTCGAATAGCCATTTTGGGTGGCTGTCCCTCAGAATGATGGTGTTGAAAACGAGGTCCGAGCGATCGGCCTCAAGCATCATGAGAGGAACAGCCGTGGAGCATTATGCTGGAATCGATGTCTCTCTGACAGAGAGCAGCGTGTGCGTGGTCGATGCGACGGGTAAGATCGCCCGCGAGATCAAGGTCGCCAGCGAGCCCGAGGCGCTTGTTGAGTTTTTCGCCGAGCTGGAATTGCCCGTCGTTCGCATTGGCCTGGAGGCTGGGCCGCTCTCGCAGTGGCTGCACGCAGCTCTTGTCGCTGCTGGCCGTGAGGTCGTTTTACTGGAGACCCGTCACGTGAAGGCGGCGCTTTCGGCGATGACGGTGAAGACCGATCGGAAAGACGCCCGCGGGATCGCGCAACTGCTGCGGATGGGCTGGTATCGCGCGGTCCACGCGAAATCGGTGAACTCCCAGGATACCCGGGCGCTTCTGGTTGGCCGCAAGCTTCTGCAAGGCAAGCTTCTCGACGTCGAACTGAGCATCCGTGGCATCCTGCGCGGGTATGGGTTGAAGGTCGGCGACGTCAGCCGGGGCCGGTTCGAGGCGCGCATCCGCGAACTGACCTCGGGCCACGTCGTCTTGGAGACGGTGATCGGCGCGATGCTGGCGGCGCGCGCGGCGCTGTGGAGCGAGTTCACGAAGCTTCATCGCGAGATGCTGAAGATCGCGCGCGCCGACAAGGTCTGCCACCGGTTGATGTCCACCCCGGGCGTCGGCGCGCTGGTCGCCCTGACCTATCGCTCGGCGGTGGATGATCCTGCGCGGTTTGGGAAATCCAGCACGGTTGGCGCCTATTTCGGGCTGACGCCCAAGAAGTATCAGTCAGGCGAGACGAACCGGGACGGCGGCGTCAGCAAAGTCGGCGACACCATGGTGCGAACCGCGCTTTTCGAGGCGGCGCATATTATGCTGACGCGGGCGACCCGCTTCTCGAGCCTCAAGCGTTGGGCGCTCGATGTAGCGCAGCGCCGCGGCATGAAGCGCGCCAAGGTGGCGCTCGCGCGCAAGCTGGGCGTTGTGCTCCACCGCATGTGGGTCGACGCCACCGAGTTCCGCTGGAACAAGGCCACTCTGGCGGCATGAGGGAGATTCACATCTTCGAAGCGGACCAGGATCGGCGCCGCTTCATCTGAGGTCCCGTCGCTGGGACGAGAGCCTGGCAAGGTCGTGTGTAAGGCTGTGATTGCCTCGGCAAATCACGCACCCCTAGATTGACCTGTCGGCTCTGGATCTGATGGCATGGTGTGGCGGTCTTCGTACTGACCACGGACAGAAGCATGATCCTGGCGACGAGATATCGTTCAGAGGGACTTGACGATCAAAGGCCCATTACAGAAGCC
>NZ_JBFTKS010000102.1:0-1356 GCF_056396065.1 Allobosea sp. 05T433
GCGGACAACCTGATCGGCCAGGGCGGCGACGATGTCCTGATCGGAGCGGGCGGCAACGACACGATCTCGGCCGGCGACGGCAACGACTTCGTCGATGCCGGGGAGGGCCGTGACGTGGTCTTCGGCGGGGCCGGCGACGACGTGCTGCTTGGCGGGGCCGGCAACGACCTGATCGATGGCGAGGCCGGCAACGACCGGATCTTCGGTGGCACCGGCGACGACCGGATCACGGCCGGGGCCGGCGACKACACGGTGGTGGCGGGTGCGGGCAATGACGTGATCGTGGCGACAGTGGGTGACGGCAACGACGTCTATTTCGGCGATGACAGCGACGGCGGCACGGGCATCGACACGCTCGACATGTCGGCGATCATGGCGAACCTGACGGTCGATCTCGGCAACGGCCTGCTCGGACGCGGCAGCGCGGTCAGCACGGACAGCGGCACCGACACGCTCTGGAGCATCGAGAACGTCGCGACCGGCGCAGGTAACGACACGATCACGGCCAGTGCGGCGGTGAACGTGATGGARGGCGGGGCGGGCAACGACACCTTCCGCTTCGAGAGCAAGGAAGCGGCGGATGGCGACACCATCCTCGACTTCGAGCCTGGCGATAAGCTCGACCTCTCCGGCATCGACGCCAATGGCGCGCTCGCCGGCAACCAGAGCTTCACCCTGACCARCGGCCCGGCCTTCACCGCCACGGCCCAGCTGGTGGTCTCCTACGAGACCCGGGCCGACGGCGACTACACCGTGGTCAAGGGCAATGTCGACGCCGACGSCGATGCCGACTTCCAGATCAACCTGAAGGGCAGYCACACCCTGACCGSCRGCAACTTCRSSYTCTAGAAGCCGYGCCGTCCGGCCGGCGGACCCCGTGTCCGCCGGCCGCCTTCCTGCCGACKGCTTCTCCTTTTGACGGTTTGCGATCATGGCACCTTCCAAGGCACAGACCTCCGCCCGCAAGCGCGATGCCGCCAGGCTGACGCTCGGCTTCCGCTCSGCCTTCCTCTTCCTGTTCGCGGTCTCGGGGCTGATCAATGTGCTGGCGCTGACCGGCTCATTCTACATGCTGCAGGTCTATGACCGGGCGCTGACCTCGGGCAGCGTCCAGACGCTGGCGGCGCTCTCGGCGCTGGCGATCGGGCTCTATTTGTTCCAGGGCGCCTTCGACGTGATCCGTTCGCAGGTGCTGGTCCGGGTCGGGGCCAGGCTCGACAAGGATATCGCGCCGCTGGCGCACCGGGTGGCGATCGACATGCCGCGCTTCGGCTTTTCGAGCACCGAGGCGCTGGAGCGCGGGCGCGATGTCGACACGGTGCGCGGCTTCCTCGGCAGCCAGGGGCCGGGCGCGCT
>NZ_JBFTKS010000103.1:0-1350 GCF_056396065.1 Allobosea sp. 05T433
GCCGACACCGGTCATCCGCTCGATTTCGGGGGAAGCGGCAGGCCCGGCCCGCCGTCGCGCCGGCGCCTGGCGCTCAGGCGGCGATGGCTTTTTTCCGCTTCTTTACCGTTGGCGCAGCCAATGCCGCGGCTCGATCATTGGCTTCCTTCTCCAGGCGCTGTTGCTTCAGYTTAGCCGTGTTCGCATCACGGTGCCGGGCGAGGGTATCGAACTCCAACATGATCCGATTGCGMGCGAGYAATTGGGTCTGGGTCTTCAGAAAATTCTTGTCGGCATCGACGCGCTGCTTTGAATGTTCAGCCATGTCCATCTCCTGTGCGGTATTCCSCTGTCGCCGGCAGTAACGAAAAAAGGCCAAGCAGAAGCTTGGCCTTCCCTCGAATGACTGTTGTCGACGATGCCAGTACATCCGTGGTCATCGTCGAAGAAACAGTCAGATCATGCGGCTTGGAGCTGCTCGGCCGCCATCTTGCCCGACTTGTTGTCGCGGGCGACTTCGAAGCCGAGCTTCTGGCCTTCCGCAAGGTCGCGCATTCCAGCGCGCTCGACGGCGGAGATGTGAACGAACACATCCTGGCTGCCGTCGTCAGGCTGAATGAAGCCAAAACCCTTGGTGGAATTGAACCATTTCACTGTGCCGGTGGTCATGAGAAACCCTCCTTTTGGCAAGACCTGTCGTTMGCCGAACGAATGTTCGGCGAGTTCAGAACGATTTCGAAAGGGGGAGTTCATCAGAGCCGCGCCGAAGCGCGAAAATAACAAGGACCGTCCAAGCAAATATCGACAAGAACCAATCTACACGTCGACACAGCCAATGTCAATGTTCGATTTACGGCACCGAATAATACATGCAGAACAAGGCAAAACACTTACAAAATCGGGGAATATCTTTCGCTTTCGTCCTTTTTGAACTGCTAGGCCTACAGAGCGCAAAATTCGAAGGACCACACACAACCAGTAGGAGACGGGAGGATCGCGGACTCTTGGGGAAGCTATCCGCCCCAAGGCACAAATGTCCGGTTCGGGGCAGACAGCCAACTTCGGCTCTCCACCCGCCCGCGACTCTCGGAACGTCTGCTAATCGGCAACGTCCGGGCGGGCCCTGGAGCCGGCGAGGTCAGTGCTGGGAGTTGCCCATCGATGCCTTCCACTCGTCACAAATTTTTGGAATCACCGAGAAGCACGAAACCTTCCCGATTCAGATGCTTAGTAGGCCTCAGGTGGCCTTCGCTACCTGATGCCGGGAATTCCTGCCTGATGCGTTCGGCGTGGGCGGCCGGACAGAGGGAACCCAAGAGGCATCTCCGCGCTCGCTCCTGCGCCGACCGTGCGTCTGCATTCCCCACTCAG
>NZ_JBFTKS010000104.1:0-1250 GCF_056396065.1 Allobosea sp. 05T433
TGGCGCATTTCGTCCGTGACACGGTGCGCGAAGGGCTCGACCTTTCGGCTATTATCGACAGCTACACCGAGGAGCGCGGCTATCCGCCCTACCATCCCGGCATGATGGTGGCCCTGCTTCTCTATGGCTACAGCCGTGGCCTGTACTCTTCGCGTCAGCTCGCCCGCGCCTGCGAGGAGCGGGTCGACGTCATGGCAGTGACCGGCCTGAACCGGCCGGACTTCCGGACCATCGCCGACTTCCGCAAGCGCCACCTCGTGGTCCTATCGGACCTGTTCGTGCAGGTGCTGCGTCTGTGCCGGGCGGCCGGTTTGGTCGAGTTCGCACACGTGGCGGTCGACGGGACCAAACTGAAGGCGAACGCCTCGCGCCATAAGGCCATGAGCTACGGGCGGATGAAGACGACGGAGCCTGCGTTGGCCGCCGAGGTYGCACAATGGCTCGATCAGGCGCGCGACACCGACGCGACCGAGGATCAGGTTCATGGCGCGGACCGACGTGGGGACGAGACACCGGACTGGATGGCCGACAAACAGCGTCGGCTGGAGAGGATCCGAGCTGCCAAGGAGACGCTGGAGGCAGAGGCTGCCGATCCGCCGGATCCGGAGGACGAGAGCGGACCAGGCGCATCGTCGGGCATGCGCTGGCAGGGCCGGGCGTTGCGGAGCGAGGACGGTGGACCGCCCGACCGGGCGCAGCGCAACWTCACCGACCAGGACAGCCGCATCCTGCCCACGCGCGACGGGTTCGTGCAGGGCTACAATGGCCAGATCGCGGTCGATGCCGCCCATCAGATCATCGTGGCCCACCGGTTGGTGACCAACTCCGCCGACTATCGCGCCCTCGTGCCGCTCATCGACGATGTCCGCGTCCATCTTGGGCGCAAGCCGCGTGAGGTCTCGGGCGATGCGGGCTTTGCCAGCGAGGTGAACCTGGCCGCGTTGAAGGAGAGAGGGATTGCGGGCTACCTCGCCCCAGGCCGTGCGCGCCACGGCGAGGGGAACGCGGTCGGGCGCCGTAGACTGACGAAGATGCCCTTGATGAGCGCTATGGCCGCACGGCTGAAGCGGGCTGGCCGCAGGAGCCGCTACCGCCTCAGGAAGCAGGTGGTCGAGCCSGTGTTCGGGCAGATCAAGCAAGCCAGAGGCTTCCGGCAGTTGCTCCTGCGCGGTCTCGATCAGGTCCGAGGCGAATGGGCAATGATCTGTACCGCTCACAACCTCCTGAAGCTTGCAAAAGCCTCAAGATGA
>NZ_JBFTKS010000105.1:0-1055 GCF_056396065.1 Allobosea sp. 05T433
GCTAGAGCAGGTTCATGGTTTTCCGATTCTGCCGGGATTCCCAAGCGCCGCGAACAGTGCGATTCCTTCCTTGTCTGACGCGGGAGGCCGGGATGGCACGGGCTTACAGCCAGGATTTGCGTGAGCGAGTGATTGCGGCGACCGAGGCGGGCTTGCCTGCCCGCCATGCGGCCGATCGGTTCGGGATCGGCATCGCGACGGCGATCGTCTGGGCGCGCCGGGCGCGGGAAACCGGAGAGCGCACGGCGCGGCGGCAGGGTCAGCCGCAGCGCTCCAAGCTCGATCCGCATGGGGCGTATCTGCAAGGCCTGATCGACGCCGACTGCGACATCACGCTGGCCGAAATGCAGGCGAAGCTGCTTGAGAAGCACGGCCTGAAGGCCGCCATCGGCACGCTCTGGAAGTTCCTCGACCAGCGTGGCCTGACCGTCAAAAAAAGACCGCGCACGCGGCCGAGCAAGATCGCCCCGACATCGCCGAGCGG
This sequence comes from Allobosea sp. 05T433, assembly GCF_056396065.1. Lineage (NCBI taxonomy): Bacteria > Pseudomonadati > Pseudomonadota > Alphaproteobacteria > Hyphomicrobiales > Alloboseaceae > Allobosea > Allobosea sp. 05T433. Next base: position 485 of record NZ_JBFTKS010000105.1, read on the forward strand.
CGTGAAGCCTGGTTCGACAGCCAACCCGATCTCGACCCGGCCCGCCTGATCTTCATCGACGAGACCGGCGCCAGCACCAAGATGGCGCGCCTGCGCGGACGGGCGCCGCGCGGCCAGCGTTTGCGCGCCGGGCTTCCTCACGGCCATTGGAAAACGACGACCTTCGTCGCGGGCCTGCGCCTCACCGGCATGACCGCGCCGATGGTGCTCGACGGGCCGATGAACCGCGAGGCCTTCCTGGCCTATGCGGGCCAGGTTCTCGCCCCGACGCTTGTGCCAGGCGACATCGTCATCATGGACAATCTGCCCGCCCACAAGGGCGAAGCGGTGCGCCAGGCCATCGAGGCGACCGGAGCCGCCCTCGTCTTCCTGCCGCCCTACAGCCCTGACTTCAACCCGATCGAGAACGCCTTCGCCAAGCTCAAGGCGCTCCTGCGAAAAGCAGCCGAGCGAACCGTCGAAGGCCTCTGGCGAACCATCGGAACAATCCTCGACGCCTTCACTCCCGACGAATGCAAAAACTACTTCAGGGCTGCCGGATATGAGCCGGAATAACGTGAAAATGCTCTAG
>NZ_JBFTKS010000106.1:0-1033 GCF_056396065.1 Allobosea sp. 05T433
ACCGGCATCAGCTTCGCCATTTTCCTGAGGTTCTGGGCAGTGGCTGCGAGGAGGAACTCATCGCGGGCACCGCATGGTCCTCGCAGTCTCAAGCGGTCGAGTTTGAGGATGCGCTTCAGGTGCGCGAACAGCATCTCGACCTTCTTCCGTTCGCGTCGCGAGGTGACGTAGGCATCGGTGGCAGCGATGTCGCGCGCCATGTCGCGGGCGCCCTCGTGGATGGAGCGCAGAAGCTTGCGGGCAGGTTCTTTCGGACAGCAGCGCGGCTTCAGGGAACAGGCATCGCAGTCGCGCTTGACGGCTCTGTAGCGCATGAGGCCTTCACGATCGATGCCGTCGCGCGGCACCGCGAAGGGGCGGCGAAACTGCCGAAGCTCCTTGCCGCCCGGGCAGATGTAGAGATCGCGATCATGATCATAGGCGAAGTCGGATCGGCTGAAGGTGCCGTCCCGACGCTGGGATTTGTCGAACACGGGAACATGYGGCTCGATCCCGCGCTCGTGCACCAGCCAGGCGAGATTGTCGGCTGAGCCATAGGCTGCGTCCGCGACCAGCTTCTCGGGCCAGGTGCCGARCCTGTCCTGGGTGCGCTCGATCATGGTCCGCGCGGCGCCGACCTCGGCCTGCCGCACAGCCGTGGTCGCCTCCACATCCATGATGACGGCGTGCTTCAGGTCGATCAGATAGTTTGTCGCATAGGCGAAGAAGGCTTGCCCGCCATGGGCAGCCGTCCAGCGTGCGGCAGGGTCAGCTGGCGAGAGGAACTTGGGCACGACCGGCGTCGCCGCGCCGAAGGCCGCTTCGTCCAACACACGGCCAGATACTCGCGCACCGCATGGTTGGCGGCCTCAGGCGCCAGCCCATCCTTGCCGGGCACGCCGTTGTGGCGATTGGCATCGGCCTTGATCAGGCTGGCGTCGACCGCAAATCCCTCGCCACCGACCAGCCCTTCCGCCATGCAGCGTCGAACCGTCGTCTCGAAGACCTCGCGCAGCAGATCGCTGTCGCGGAAGCGACCGTGCCGGTTCTTCGA
>NZ_JBFTKS010000107.1:0-1001 GCF_056396065.1 Allobosea sp. 05T433
GCGTTGCGGTCCTTGGCCACCGCCTCAAGGCGGTGGCGATCAGACGGCGTGATGGTGATCGAAACCCCGGTGCGCATGCGCCAGACTCGCATACGCGCCGACCGAGGGGAATCCCAAGCAGGACTCTTCCGTCAGGCAGAGACCACTAGGGCGGATCGACATTCAGGATTCACAACTGGCGCGATGTCTGATTCATGGGGTTCCGTGTTGAGACGCGGAGCCAATGATGGGGATCAAGCGCTACGAGCTGAATGAGGCGCAATGGCTGCGGATTGCGCCCTTGCTGCCCGGCAAGWCGAGCGATCCAGGTCGGACGGGCTCGGATAACCGCCTGTTTGTGAACGGTTGTCTGTGGGTTCTGCGCTCTGGTGCCCACTGGTGTGACCTGCCCGARCGCTATGGCAAGTGGAAGACGGTGCATCGGCGTTTCAGTCGCTGGTGCCATACCGGGGTGTGGGAGGCGGTGTTCAACGCGCTGACYGCCGACCGTGATAACCAATATCTGATGCTCGACAGCACCATCGTGCGCGCCCATCAGCAAGCGGCGGCGGGAAAAGGGGGGCCAAGGACCAGGCGCTGGGGCGTTCCAGAGGGGGACTGACCACCAAGGTCCACATGCTCGCCGACAGGCTCGGTCGGCCCTTGCGGTTGCGCATCACGCCCGGCCAGGCCAGCGACATCACAGCCGCTCCCGATCTCCTCGCAGGTCAGGAAGCCGATGCGGYGCTCGCCGACAAAGCCTATGACAGCAACGATTTGCGCAACCAGATTGCCGCAATGAAGGCACAGGCGGTGATCCCGTCCAAGCGCAACCGCAAGGTCTTCATCCCTCACGACGGCGAGATCTACAAACACCGCAACCGGATCGAGCGATGCTTCAATCGCCTCAAGCACTTCCGCCGCTTCGCCACACGCTACGACCGCAGAACCATCCACTTCACAGGCTTCGTCCACCTCGCCGCAGCAATGATATGGCTACGCTGAATGTCGATCCGCTCTAG
>NZ_JBFTKS010000108.1:0-932 GCF_056396065.1 Allobosea sp. 05T433
TGCGTCGGGACGTTCCCGGTCGCTGTTTTTCGTCTTCGCCTCTGAATGGTTCAGGGACGTGGGCGAAAGACCGGGATAGGCGGGTTCGCCGGTTTGGTCTCCTGGGGCCGATCGTCAAGAACACGCCGAAGCCCGAGGGTCTCGAAACTCTTTTGGAGGTTACCAATGAAGCTCGTTAAGAGCCTCCTCCTCGGTTCTGCCGCCGGCTTCGCCGCGGTCGCCGGGGCTCAGGCCGCCGATCTTCCCTCGCGGAAGGCCGCTCCGGTCGAATACGTTCGCGTCTGCACCGCCTATGGYAGCGGCTTCTTCTACATCCCSGGCACCGATAGCTGCCTKCGCATCGGCGGCCGTCTCCGCGCTGAGTACACCTTCGGCGAGCGTTGGGGCGACSTKCAGGAYTCGTACGGCACCCGCGCTCGTGGTCGTCTGAACATCGACCTGCGCACCGCCACCGCTTACGGCACCCTGCGCACCTTCATCCGTTATGACGTCACGGTTTCGACCGGCCCGTACGGCTACGGCGCGCTGAACGGCGGCGCGATCTTCGCCAACGGCGCTGCTGGCGCCAACAGCAACTCRACTGGCATCAGCCTCGATAAGGGCTTCATCCAGTTCGGACCGATCACCGCTGGTCGCGCGCAGTCGTTCTTCGACTTCTACGCYAACGACCTCGGCTTCAGCTCGCTCCGCGGCTCGGACAACAGCCCGAACCTGTTGGCCTACACCGCGACCTTCGGCTCGGGCTTCTCGGCCACGATCTCGCTCGAAGACCGCCTGGCCGGCCGTAACGCGGTCGTCCGCAACGCCCTCGYCTTCAACGGCGCTGCTCCGRYCCTYGAGGGCAGCSAGTATCCGGACCTCGTCGGTGCGTTGAACGTGACCCAGGGCTGGGGCTCCGCTCAGCTGTCGGGTGCCATCGGTCAGCGTAACGT
>NZ_JBFTKS010000109.1:0-874 GCF_056396065.1 Allobosea sp. 05T433
CGGTCAATCTCGACCTCGCACGGTCAATCTCGACCTCGCACTTTATGCCAATGTCGAGAACGTCACGCTGACGGGAACCGCGAATGTCAACGCGACTGGCAATACCGGCGACAACATCCTCACCGGCAATGCCGGCAACAACGCACTGACCGGCGGCGCCGGCACGGATACGGCGGTGTTCACCGGATCGGTGCTCGACCATACCCTCACCACGACMAAYGCGGGCGTGCTGACCATTACAAGCGATGCCGATGGCCGCGACACGCTGACGACGATCGAAAAGGTTCAGTTCGGCGCGACGGCCTACACCACCCAGTTGGGAACGGCAGCCGGGACGACGATCACCGGCTCGGCTGGCAACGACCTGATCTTCGGCCTCGGRGGCAACGATACGATCAATGCCGGCRCYGGTGACGACGCCATCGTCTGGCGGGTCGGCGATGGCCGCGAYGTCGTCAATGGCGGGGCCAACGGAACGGTCGGCGATGCCTTCAGCATCACCGGSGACAATTCGGACGAGGTCTTCTCGATCTATTCCAGGTTCGAGTGGCTGAAAGTCGCAGGCAATCTCGCCAGCGATCTCAAYGCCAACACGGATATCGTGATCACCCGCAACGGCACGGGYACGGCCTCGGTCGTGGCCGAGCTGGATCAGATCGAAGAGATTTCGATCAATACCGGTGGCGGCAATGACAGCGTCCTCGTGGTCGGCAACCTGACCCCCTCGGATCTGCGCTTCAACACCATCACGGTGAACTCCGGCACAGGTGACGACACGGTCGACGTGACGGCTCTCGAATCGGCCCACCACGTCGTGCTCAATACGGGCGGCGGCTCCGACCATCTGGTTGGCATGCGTGCCCAGGATGAAATG
>NZ_JBFTKS010000110.1:0-833 GCF_056396065.1 Allobosea sp. 05T433
CACGTCGAGTACGAGACTGCGAACCGTCACTATGCGCATGTCGACTGCCCCGGCCACGCCGACTACGTGAAGAACATGATCACGGGTGCGGCGCAGATGGACGGCGCGATCCTGGTCGTGTCGGCTGCCGACGGCCCGATGCCGCAGACCCGCGAGCACATCCTGCTGGCGCGCCAGGTCGGCGTTCCGGCGCTGGTGGTGTTCATGAACAAGGTCGACCTGGTCGACGACGCGGAGCTGCTCGAGCTGGTCGAGATGGAGATCCGCGAGCTTCTGTCGAAGTACGACTTCCCGGGCGACGAAATCCCGATCACTAAGGGTTCGGCCAAGGTCGCGCTGGACAATGGCGACAAGGCGATCGGCCATGACGCGGTCGTGGCGCTGATGAAGACGGTCGACGACTACATCCCGCAGCCGGCGCGTCCGCTGGACCTGCCGTTCCTGATGCCGGTCGAAGACGTGTTCTCGATCTCGGGCCGTGGCACGGTGGTGACCGGTCGCGTCGAGCGCGGCATCGTCAAGGTCGGCGAGGAAATCGAGATCGTCGGCCTGAAGGACACCGTGAAGACGACGGTGACCGGCGTCGAGATGTTCCGCAAGCTGCTGGACCAGGGCCAGGCTGGCGACAACATCGGCGCGCTGCTGCGCGGCACGAAGCGCGAGGACGTCGAGCGCGGCCAGATTCTGTGCAAGCCGGGTTCGGTGAAGCCGCACACCAAGTTCAAGGCCGAGGCCTACATCCTGACGAAGGAAGAGGGCGGCCGCCATACGCCGTTCTTCACCAACTACCGCCCGCAGTTCTACTTCCGCACGACGGACGTGACCGGCGTGGT
>NZ_JBFTKS010000111.1:0-833 GCF_056396065.1 Allobosea sp. 05T433
ACACCACGCCGGTCACGTCCGTCGTGCGGAAGTAGAACTGCGGGCGGTAGTTGGTGAAGAACGGCGTATGGCGGCCGCCCTCTTCCTTCGTCAGGATGTAGGCCTCGGCCTTGAACTTGGTGTGCGGCTTCACCGAACCCGGCTTGCACAGCACCTGGCCGCGCTCGACGTCCTCGCGCTTCGTGCCGCGCAGCAGCGCGCCGATGTTGTCGCCAGCCTGGCCCTGGTCCAGCAGCTTGCGGAACATCTCGACGCCGGTCACCGTCGTCTTCACGGTGTCCTTCAGGCCAACGATCTCGATTTCCTCGCCGACCTTGACGATGCCGCGCTCGACGCGACCGGTCACCACCGTGCCACGGCCCGAGATCGAGAACACGTCTTCGACCGGCATCAGGAACGGCTGGTCGATCGGACGCTCCGGCTGCGGGATATAGGCGTCGACCGTCTTCATCAGCTCGATCACCGCGTCATGGCCGATCTCGGGCGAGACGTTGTCCAGCGCAGCCTTGGCCGAGCCCTTGGTGATCGGGATGTCGTCGCCCGGGAAGTCGTACTTCGACAGCAGCTCGCGGATCTCCATCTCGACCAGCTCGAGCAGCTCCGCGTCGTCGACCAGGTCGACCTTGTTCATGAACACCACCAGCGCCGGAACGCCGACCTGGCGCGCCAGCAGGATGTGCTCGCGCGTCTGCGGCATCGGGCCGTCGGCAGCCGACACGACCAGGATCGCGCCGTCCATCTGCGCCGCACCCGTGATCATGTTCTTCACGTAGTCGGCGTGGCCGGGGCAGTCGACATGCGCATAGTGACGGTTCGCAGTCTCGTACTCGACG
>NZ_JBFTKS010000112.1:0-793 GCF_056396065.1 Allobosea sp. 05T433
GCGATCAACTCGAATATCAGCGTGGCCATCCAGGCCGACGGCACCGGCATCGTGAAGGGGATCGACCGGGTCGATCTCTGGGTCGGTGGCCTTGCCGAGACGCATATCAATGGCGGCATGGTCGGGCAGACCTTCTGGGTCGTGCTGCATGAACAGTTTGACCGCCTGCAGGAGGCCGACCGGTTCTACTATCTCGACCGTGTCGAGAACTTCGACTTCTACGAGAATTTCATCGACGGCCAGGAGTTCGCGGACATCATCGCCCGCAATACCAGCCTGACCAATCTGCCGGAGAACATCTTCGAGACCGTCGTTGGCGATGACGGCGACAACGGTACCGGCACGGGTGACGGCGACGGCGACGATGACGACGATGACGACGATGACGGCACCGGCAACGGAGATGGCGACGACGATGATGACGACGGCGCCGGAGACGGCGACGACGATGACGACGATGACGACGGCGCCGGTGATGGCGACGATGATGACGATGACGACGACGGCGCCGGAGATGGCGACGATGATGACGACGATGACGACGGTGCCGGCAATGGCGACGATGACGACGACGACGATTGCGGCTGTGACGACGACGACGATGACGACGGGGCTGGCACGCCGGCTCCCGGTCCGGGGACGGCTCCTGGGACGCATGTCGGGACGGGGCTGAGCGATGTCCTGATCGGGGCAGCGGGGGCGGACAACCTGATCGGCCAGGGCGGCGACGATGTCCTGATCGGTGCGGGCGGCGACGACACGATCTCGGCGGGCGATGGCAACGACTTCGTCG
>NZ_JBFTKS010000113.1:0-762 GCF_056396065.1 Allobosea sp. 05T433
TGTTCTCCGACACGTAGTCGTCAAGATACTCGGGAAGCAGGACACCCTGCCGACGGTCTTCACTCTCAACGAAGCGCTTCATCTAAGCTCCCGGAGCATCACCTCCAGGAATCCTAGCCGACTCGGCTCTTTTCACACAGCCTCCACCCGTTTCGGACCTTTGAAGCCGCGGCTCCGAGGGCTTGCGCACGACGCTTCCAGTTATCGAATGTGGTGGGCGCTTTGGATAAGCTTCCATGCCGTCGGGATAGTGTTAGTTCGAACCTCGCCACAGTCGATCTGCGCTCGCATGTCTGAATATAGCGCTTTCACAAGCTGCCCGACAGCCGCGTCATCCAGCCCTGCCAATTGTTGTAGTCTCAGGGCCTGTGAGCTGAGTTCCACAGGCATGTCTCCTGCAAACATGATCCCGCAAATCCGGATTTGGATTTGGAAGGTATATATCGCGCGCAGCACCTCATAGGGAGTGTTCTCACCCCGGACCGGAGGGGGCGTGGTCAGCAACAAACCGATAACTAGAGCGGCTCTCATCCTTGTGCTCATAAGCCACATATCGCCAAGTATCCAGTTATCCGCCGACGGCAGCTACCGGGCAGGTCTTCAAGTTCAGCTTTCCACCGAGGCTGTGTGAAAAGAGCCGAGTCGGCTAGGATTCCTGGAGGTGATGCTCCGGGAGCTTAGATGAAGCGCTTCGTTGAGAGTGAAGACCGTCGGCAGGGTGTCCTGCTTCCCGAGTATCTTGACGACTACGTGTCGGAGAAC
>NZ_JBFTKS010000114.1:0-762 GCF_056396065.1 Allobosea sp. 05T433
GCCGCAAGGAACAGCTCGAGATCAGCATCGTCCAGTCCGGCGAGGAGGTGAAGGGCCTCGAGGCGCGCCAGGTCGCCAAGGTCGAGGAGCTGCGCCTGGTCGAGCTCGAGCGCAACAAATATCTCGGCCTGTTCGAGAAGGGCTTCATCGACGGCACGAAGGTCTACAACATCAACCGCGAATGGGCCCGCCTGCTCGGCGAGCGCGGCGAGATCGAAGCCTCGATCGCCCGTGCCCGGCTGCGCGTCAGCGATGCCCGCCTCCAGATCATCGCCGTCGACGAGACCGCCCGCACCGAGGCCCAGCGCGAGCTGCGCCAGGTCGAGGCCAAGGTCTCCGAGCTCAGCGACCGGCGGCTCGCCAGTGAGGACCGGCTCTCACGCTCCGAGATCCGCGCCCCGATCGCCGGCATCGTCAACGAGTTGACCGTCTTCACCGTCGGCGGCGTCATCACCCCGGCTGCCCGTCTCGCCACCATCGTACCGGGCGAGGCCAAGCTCACCGTCGAGGTCAGGATCGCGCCGACCGATATCGACCAGGTCAGGCCGGGCCAGCCCGCCCGCCTGCGCTTCTCCGCCTTCGCCAAGAATTCGACCCCGGAACTGCCGGGCASCGTCAGCCATCTCTCCCCGGCGACCACCCGCGACCCCACCACCGGCGCCAATTTCTACACCGGCGAGATCCAGATCGACGGCGATCTCGTCGCCGCCCTCGGCGACCGCAAGCTCCAGCCCGGAATGCCGGTCGAGGTCTTCATCACCA
>NZ_JBFTKS010000115.1:0-670 GCF_056396065.1 Allobosea sp. 05T433
GCGATCAACTCGAATATCAGCGTGGCCATCCAGGCCGACGGCACCGGCATCGTGAAGGGGATCGACCGGGTCGATCTCTGGGTCGGTGGCCTTGCCGAGACGCATATCAATGGCGGCATGGTCGGGCAGACCTTCTGGGTCGTGCTGCAGGAGCAGTTCGATCGCCTGCAGGAGGCCGACCGGTTCTACTATCTCGACCGGGTCGAGAATTTCGACTTCTACGAAAATTTCATCGAGGGCCAGGAGTTCTCGGACATCATCGCCCGCAATACCAGCCTGGCCAATCTGCCGGAGAACATCTTCGAGACCGTCGTCGTCGATGATGGCGGCATCGGCACCGGTAACGGGAGCGGCGGCGTCTCGGGCAACGAGACCGAGAACGGCGGTGGCGGCGGCACCGGCAACGAGACCGAGAATGGCGGCGGCGGCGGCACCGGCAACGAGACGGAGAATGGCGGCGGCAGCGGCTCGGGCAATGAGACCGAGAAYGGCGGCGGCAGCGGCTCCGGCAACGAGACCGAGAACGGCGGCGGCGGGAGTTGCGGCACCGGCACCGAGACCGGCAATGGTGGCGGAACCGGCCAGACAACGCAGCCGGACGCCGGACTGGTTCTGGTCGGTACGCCCGATGCGGACGTGTTGCTCGGGGCGGCTGGGGCGGACAACCTGA
>NZ_JBFTKS010000116.1:0-631 GCF_056396065.1 Allobosea sp. 05T433
CGGTGAACTCGACGACCCTGAAGAGCGCGGTCTGGGCGACCGCGACGGTCTCGTCGCTGACCTCGTAGCTCAGCGTCACCGGGCCAAAATAGCCGGGCGCCGGGGTGAACTCCCAGCCACCCTCGACCGCGGTCAGCGTGCCGCTGGAGACGGTGAGATTGCGGATCGACAGCGCATCGCCATCGGGGTCGCGCGCTCCCGCGAGCAGGCCGACCATGGTGATCAGCAGCGTCTCGCAGCGCCCGATGCTGCGCAGGTTGACGACGCCGGCGAGTTGCGGCGCCCGGTTGCTGCGTGGCCCGCCGGGGTTTTCACCGCCGGGTCCGCCAGGATTCTCGCCGCCCGGGCCGGAATGGCCGCCCGGGCCGGGGTGGTGGCCACCCGAGCCGCCGCCGGCCGAGGCGATCCCCTCGAAGTCATGGCCACCGCCAGAGCCGGCACTGCCGGAGAGGCCGCCGCCATGGCTGAGCGTCAGGTTGTCGTTGCTCGCCGGATCGCCGAAGACATCCTCGAGCTTGGCCGGCGAGAAGCGGCGCAGCGGCAGCTGCTCATAGTCGATCGGCGGGGAATCGATGCCGAGGAAGGCGGCAAGCCCGGCCGTGCCGACAGCCTGGCCGCCGGAGCCGAGCGC
>NZ_JBFTKS010000117.1:0-620 GCF_056396065.1 Allobosea sp. 05T433
TTCGTCGCGATGTCGACGACGCCATCGGCGGCCACGTCGGCGCGAAGCGCCGTCAGGCTCGCAAGCGCGCTGCTGATCTGGGTCTGTACAATTCCCGCAGCCGTCACGGCCTGCCCGTAAGCTAACGCCGTTGCCGCGGCGAAGGGAGCAGCCGCGGCAGCCGCATCACGCGCGGCCAGGATCAGATCGGCGGCGGCTGCCGCGACGGAAGACCCTGGCGTCAGCGAAATACCACCGGCCGCCGCACTCCTCTCGAGCGCCGCGATCAGGGCAGACCTGTTGGTCAGCGTCTGATCGACGATCAGGTTCGAGATGATGCGAGGGTCGGCATCCGCGACGCTGTGGACGTTCACACCCGGCTGGTTGCTCGAGGTGGTGATGGTGGGGTCGTAATTGGTATTGGTGACGACCGGTGCTCCGGGGGGGCCGAGCGGCATCATGTCGCCATCGGCATCATTGATGTAGGTCGGGGTCAGCAGCCGCGGGAAGATTCCGTCCGCAGCGCCAGCCTGGCTCTGACCTGGAAGGAGATGATTGTTACTGCCATCGACCGTTCTAAGGCCGATTGGCAGCAAGGATGCATCTTGACCGATAATATCGACAAGACTTTCACCCGCAAC
>NZ_JBFTKS010000118.1:0-587 GCF_056396065.1 Allobosea sp. 05T433
GCATAGATCAGGTCATTGCCGGCGCCGCCGCGGATGAAGTCGTTGCCGGCGCCGCCATGCAGGATGTCGGAGCCGCCGCGGCCATCGATCACGTCATTGCCGTCGCGCCCGTCGATCAGGTCGGCGCATTCGGTCCCGGTCAGGCTGTCATCGCCGGCCGTGCCGTTGATCTCGGTGAACTCGACGACGCTGAAGAGCGCGGTCTGTGCGACCGCGACGGTCTCGTCGCTGACCTCATAGCTCAGCGTCACCGGGCCAAAATAGCCGGGCGTCGGGCTGAACTCCCAGCCACCCTCGACCGCGGTCAGCGTGCCGCTGGAGGCGGTGAGATTGCGGATCGCCAGCACATCGCCATCAGGATCCAGCGCCCCTGCGAGCAGTCCGATCGCGGTGATCAGCAACGTCTCGCAGCGCCCGATGCTGCGCAGGCTGACCACACCGGCAAGCAGCGGGGCGCGGTTGCTGCGCGGGCTCCCGGGGCCACCGGGACCGCCGGGATTCTCGCCACCGGGTCCGCCAGGGTTCTCGCCGCCCGGGCCGGAATGGCCGCCCGGGCCGGGGTGGTGGCCACCCGAGCCGCCGCCGGC
>NZ_JBFTKS010000119.1:0-555 GCF_056396065.1 Allobosea sp. 05T433
ACTATGAGCAGCTGCCGCTGCGCCGCTTCTCGCCGGCCAAGCTCGAGGATGTCTTCGGCGATCCGGCGAGCAACGACAACCTGACGCTCAGCCATGGCGGCGGCCTCTCCGGCAGTGCCGGCGGTGGCGGTGGCCATGACTTCGAGGGGATCGCCTCGGCCGGCGGCGGCTCGGGTGGCCACCACCCCGGCCCGGGCGGCCATTCCGGCCCGGGCGGCGAGAACCCTGGCGGACCCGGCGGTGAAAACCCCGGCGGGCCACGCAGCAACCGGGCGCCGCAACTCGCCGGCGTCGTCAACCTGCGCAGCATCGGGCGGTGCGAGACGCTGCTGATCACCGCGATCGGCTTGCTCGCAGGGGCGCTGGATCCTGATGGCGATACGCTCGTGGTTAGGCATCTCACCGCCTCCAGCGGCACGCTGACCGCGGTCGAGGGTGGCTGGGAGTTCACCCCGGCGCCCGGCTATTTTGGCCCGGTGACGCTGAGCTACGAGGTCAGCGACGAGACCGTCGCGGTCGCCCAGACCGCGCTCTTCAGGGTCGTCGAGTTCACCG
>NZ_JBFTKS010000120.1:0-535 GCF_056396065.1 Allobosea sp. 05T433
ATCCATCCGTGCCGGCGCCGCCGGTCAGTGCGTTGTTGCCGGCATTGCCGGTGAGGATGTTGTCGCCGGTATTGCCAGTCGCGTTGACATTCGCGGTTCCCGTCAGCGTGACGTTCTCGACATTGGCATAAAGTGCGAGGTCGAGATTGACCGCTCCGGTCACCGTATCGATGCCGCCGGCAGCGCCTGCAGCCTCGATGACCTGGTCCCGTTGAGCAGCCGTGCCTGCCACATCGTCGATGACATAGGTGTCGTCGCCGGCACCGCCGGTCATGACGTCGCCCGTAGTGTTGGGATTGGCGCCGCCATCGAGACGATCGTTGCCTGCGCCGCCGTTCAGCGTGTCGGCACCGGCCCCGCCGCTGAGCACGTCGTTGCCCTGTCCACCGGTCAGCGCGTCGTTACCGGCCCCGCCGCTGAGCGCGTTGTCGTTGGCATCACCGGTGATCGAGTCGTTGCCGCTCCCGCCGATGAAATTCTCGATATTGGCGATCGTGTCGGAAGTTGCGTTCGTGGTCCCCGACCCCGCAACGAC
>NZ_JBFTKS010000121.1:0-535 GCF_056396065.1 Allobosea sp. 05T433
ATCCGTGCCGGCGCCGCCGGTCAGTGCGTTGTTGCCGGCATTGCCGGTGAGGATGTTGTCGCCGGTATTGCCAGTCGCGTTGACATTCGCGGTTCCCGTCAGCGTGACGTTCTCGACATTGGCATAAAGTGCGAGGTCGAGATTGACCGATCCGGTCACCGTATCGATGCCGCCGGCAGCGCCTGCAGCCTCGATGACCTGGTCCCTTTGAGCCGCCGTGCCGGTCACATCATCGATGACATAGGTGTCGTCGCCGGCACCGCCGGTCATGACGTCGCCCGTAGTGTTGGGATTGGCGCCGCCATCGAGCAGATCGTTGCCTGCTCCGCCGTTCAGCGTGTCGGCACCGGCCCCGCCGCTGAGCACGTCGTTGCCCAGACCGCCGATCAGCGCGTCGTTACCGGCCCCGCCGCTGAGCGCGTTGTCGTTGGCATCACCGGTGATCGAGTCGTTGCCGCTCCCGCCGATGAAATTCTCGATATTGGCGATCGTGTCGGAAGTTGCGTTCGTGGTCCCCGACCCCGCAACGACCGCC
>NZ_JBFTKS010000122.1:0-514 GCF_056396065.1 Allobosea sp. 05T433
GCCGCAAGGAACAGCTCGAGATCAGCATCGTCCAGTCCGGCGAGGAGGTGAAGGGCCTCGAGGCGCGCCAGGTCGCCAAGGTCGAGGAGCTGCGCCTGGTCGAGCTCGAGCGCAACAAATATCTCGGCCTGTTCCAGAAGGGCTTCATCGACGGCACGAAGGTCTACAACATCAACCGCGAATGGGCCCGCCTGCTCGGCGAGCGCGGCGAGATCGAAGCCTCGATCGCCCGCGCCCGGCTGCGCGTCAGCGATGCCCGCCTCCAGATCATCGCCGTCGACGAGACCGCCCGCACCGAGGCCCAGCGCGAGCTGCGCCAGGTCGAGGCCAAGGTCTCCGAGCTCAGCGACCGGCGGCTCGCCAGCGAGGACCGGCTCTCGCGCTCCGAGATCCGCGCCCCGATCGCCGGCATCGTCAACGAGTTGACCGTCTTCACCGTCGGCGGCGTCATCACCCCGGCCGCCCGTCTCGCCACCATCGTACCGGGCGAGGCCAAGCTCACCGTCGAGGTCAG
>NZ_JBFTKS010000123.1:0-510 GCF_056396065.1 Allobosea sp. 05T433
TCCGCTCGATCGTCGACCTCCAGGCCGCCATCAATCGCTTCCTGGCCGAGACCAACGCCGATCCCAAGCCCTTCTCCTGGACCGCTGACCCCGACAAAATCATCGCTGCCGTCAGGCGTGGGCACCAAGCGTTAGATTCCATCCACTAGCCACATTCAATCAAGAGCTCGAGAGCGAATTTCTGGTTGCTTGGCAGGAATACAGCAAGTCACGCTGACTACACCCACGGCCACGTGATGTGGCCTGGCTAAGGTTGATCCGACCTGGTCGAGCGCCATTGATCGGTTGGGCATTGCCAGCTAGCCCTGAATGGCCGCGTCGCAGCCGCGACCGTCGTGCGGAACCTCGACCAGCGCCTTATTGCGGATTCCGACGAATTCGGCGGGCAATTCCGATATGAATTCGGCACCCTGTTCCGATTTCATTCCGGCACCCTGTTCCGATTTGAAGCCGGCAGGTGCGAGGTGATTTGCCTGGGTCGTTCCTGATGATTGTCGTGGATGGATTTGA
>NZ_JBFTKS010000124.1:0-503 GCF_056396065.1 Allobosea sp. 05T433
GCGGACAACCTGATCGGCCAGGGCGGCGACGATGTCCTGATCGGAGCGGGCGGCAACGACACGATCTCGGCCGGCGACGGCAACGACTTCGTCGATGCCGGGGAGGGCCGTGACGTGGTCTTCGGCGGGGCCGGCGACGACGTGCTGCTCGGCGGGGCCGGCAACGACCTGATCGATGGCGAGGCCGGCAACGACCGGATCTTCGGTGGCACCGGCGACGACCGGATCACGGCCGGGGCCGGCGACGACACGGTGGTGGCGGGTGCGGGCAATGACGTGTTCGTGGCTGCGATCGGTGACGGCAACGACGTCTATTTCGGCGATGACAGCGACGGCGGCACGGGCATCGACACGCTCGACATGTCGGCAATCATGGCGAACCTGACGGTCGATCTCGGCAACGGCCTGCTCGGACGCGGCAGCGCGGTCAGCACGGACAGCGGCACCGACACGCTCTGGAGCATCGAGAACGTCGCGACCGGCGCAGGTAACGACACGATCAC
>NZ_JBFTKS010000125.1:0-501 GCF_056396065.1 Allobosea sp. 05T433
TCGAAGAACCGGCACGGTCGCTTCCGCGACAGCGATCTGCTGCGCGAGGTCTTCGAGACGACGGTTCGACGCTGCATGGCGGAAGGGCTGGTCGGTGGCGAGGGATTTGCGGTCGACGCCAGCCTGATCAAGGCCGATGCCAATCGCCAGAACGGCGTGCCCGGCAAGGATGGGCTGGCGCCCGAGGCCGCCAACCATGCGGTGCGCGAGTATCTGGCCGTGTTGGACGATGCGGCCTTCGGCGCGGCGACGCCGGTCGTGCCCAAGTTCCTCTCGCCAGCTGACCCTGCCGCACGCTGGACGGCTGCCCATGGCGGGCAAGCCTTCTTCGCCTATGCGACCAACTATCTGATCGACCTGAAGCACGCCGTCATCATGGATGTGGAGGCGACCACGGCTGTGCGGCAGGCCGAGGTCGGCGCCGCGCGGACCATGATCGAGCGCACCCAGGACAGGTTCGGCACCTGGCCCGAGAAGCTGGTCGCGGACGCAGCCTATGGC
>NZ_JBFTKS010000126.1:0-487 GCF_056396065.1 Allobosea sp. 05T433
ATCACGGTGAACTCCGGCACAGGTGACGACACGGTCGACGTGACGGCTCTCGAATCGGCCCACCACGTCGTGCTCAATACGGGCGGCGGCTCCGACCATCTGGTTGGCATGCGTGCCCAGGATGAAATGCACGTGACCGGACCAGCTGCCGCCGGCGGATCGACTGGCGGGGGCGGCAGTAATGGTGGTGGTTCCGGAAACGGGAGCGGCAGCGGCTCGGGCAATKAGACCGAGAACGGCGGCGGCAACAGCTCCGGCAGCGAGACGGAGAATGGCGGCGGCAGCGGTTCCGGCAACGAGACCGAGAACGGCGGTGGCGGCACCGGCAATGAGACCGGGAACGGCGGCGGCGGGAGTTGCGGCACCGGCACCGAGACCGGCAATGGTGGCGGAACCGGCCAGACAACGCAGCCGGACGCCGGACTGGTTCTGGTCGGTACGCCCGATGCGGACGTGTTGCTCGGGGCGGCTGGGGCGGACAACCTGA
>NZ_JBFTKS010000127.1:0-456 GCF_056396065.1 Allobosea sp. 05T433
GCGTGATCGCCAGGGCGGCCGGCGTCAGCCTCAAGACCGTCCATAAATGGATCGCCCGTTTCGCCGCCGAGGGCATGGCCGGGCTGGCGGACCGCTCGTCGCGTCCGCGCCGGCTGCATCGCCCGACGCCGGCAGGCCAGGTCGAGCAGATCATCGCGCTGCGGCGCCAGCGGCTGAGCGGCAAGGCCATCGCCAAGCAGGCTAAGGTCTCGCCGGCCACGGTGAGCCGGATCCTGCGGCGGGCGCGGCTGAGCCGGATGCGCGACCTCGACCCGGCCGAGCCGGCGCGCCGCTACGAGCGCGCTCGCCCCGGCGAACTGATCCATCTCGACATCAAGAAGCTCAACCGGTTCAGGGAGCCGGGGCATCGCGTCACCGGGGATCGCAGCGCCGGCCGCAGCGTCGGGGCGGGCTGGGAGTTCGCCCATGTCTGCATCGACGATGCCTCCCGGCTCG
>NZ_JBFTKS010000128.1:0-454 GCF_056396065.1 Allobosea sp. 05T433
ATTCATCACGACCGGCTGCTTCATCGACAAGCACCCCGGGTCTCTCTCTTCTCGTAAAGCCATTCGTCAACCTGTCCCCAACGCCAGACGCCGGTGTTTTTGCTGCCGGCCTTTCCGAAGAGATGCTCTCGCAGCTCGCTACGTTTCAGGGGCTGACAATCGTCCGAAGCGAGGCTTCCGATGACCTGGCGCAGCGATCATCCGCTGCCCGGCGTCAGCTCGGYGCCCGGCACATCCTTGAGGGGATGATCCGTGCTGCCGATAACAAGCTCAGAATAACCAGCCGGCTCGTAGATGGAGAAACGGCCGCCATTCGCTGGTCCGCTATTTACGAGGCCGACCTGCATTCCGGGAACATCATCGATCTCGAAAGTGGCGTAGCGCAGAAGATCGCCGCAGCGGTCGCTCAGGCCATCAAGCCCCCATTGCATGCATCGTCGAAGGTCCCCTAAGG
>NZ_JBFTKS010000129.1:0-453 GCF_056396065.1 Allobosea sp. 05T433
CAGTCCAGGCTGGCAGCTCGATAAAAAGATTGGATTGAGACGCCTCTCCATCCGACCCGATCATGAAGCGGCTCAGCGCCGACTTCGCAGAGAAGCCAGACCCCTGGCGGGAACTCATTATCGCGCAGCGTGGCGCAGAGGCTTGTCGGATAATGACCCAAAGCGATCGACGGCGGGCTCTATGACCCCGCCGTGGGCGCTTTTGCTTGACCCCTACCGCCCCAAAAGAGAAGGCCCGCCACCCCTTTCGGAGCGGCGGGCCATTTTCAACAGGGTAGCGTCAAACCGAGAGGCAGGAGCCACTCGAAGGCCGACACCGGTCATCCGCTCGATTTCGGGGGAAGCGGCAGGCCCGGCCCGCCGTCGCGCCGGCGCCTGGCGCTCAGGCGGCGATGGCTTTTTTCCGCTTCTTTACCGTTGGCGCAGCCAATGCCGCGGCTCGATCATTGGCTT
>NZ_JBFTKS010000130.1:0-452 GCF_056396065.1 Allobosea sp. 05T433
GCCGATGGCGACATGATGCCGCTCGGCCCCCCCGGAGCACCGGTCGTCACCAATACCAATTACGACCCCACCATCACCACCTCGAGCAACCAGCCGGGTGTGAACGTCCACAGCGTCGCGGATGCCGATCCTCGCATCATCTCGAACCTGATCGTCGATCAGACGCTGACCAACAGATCTGCCCTGATCGCGGCCCTCGAAAGGAGCGCGGCGGCCGGGGGTATTTCGCTGACGCCGGGGTCTTCCGTGGCGGCAGCCGCTGCCGATCTGATCCTGGCCGCGCGTGATGCGGCGGCCGCGGCCGCTCCCTTCGCCGCGGCAACGGCGTTAGCTTACGGGCAGGCCGTGACGGCTGCGGGAATTGTACAGACCCAGATCAGCAGCGCGCTTGCGAGCCTGACGGCGCTTCGCGCCGACGTGGCCGCCGATGGCGTCGTCGACGTCTCGACGAA
>NZ_JBFTKS010000131.1:0-440 GCF_056396065.1 Allobosea sp. 05T433
TCATGGTTGGCCTCGCTCCAAAGTGTTGTCTCGACAACCTCACTTTAGAGACCTGCTGGCCGGCCATGACCGCCGTGACGGCGCGCTGCGCTACGCAAGGCTTCGCGCGCCGTCAGGCAACGGTCGAGCCTCTTCCCAATGTGCTACGGAATCCAGTTCACCTTCCCGGCTCGTTACGCCGACGGGCCGACAGCTCGTTACATCACCCACATGTTCGACATGCGGTGCCRCGAGAATGGCATCGAGCATCGCCTCACCAAGGTGAAGCAYCCCTGGACCAACGGGCAGGTYGAGCGGATGAACCGCACCATCAAGGAAGCGACCGTCAAGCGCTTCCACTATGACGATCATCGCCAGTTCGAGGCGCACCTCACAGACTTCGTTGCCGCCTACAATTTCGGCCGCCGGCTGAAGACCCTTAGGGGGCTCACACCCTACGA
>NZ_JBFTKS010000132.1:0-419 GCF_056396065.1 Allobosea sp. 05T433
AGGAAATCACCTGCCCACACCTTCACTCCTGCCGCTCTCGCGCGTCAGGGCTTTTTGGCGAGAGCGAGATTGTAGGCATCGAAGGCCTGGCGGTAGCCACGCGCCACCGCGCGGGTAGCGCGGCCGATCTGGCTGTAGACCTCGTCGTCGAGATTGGCGAAGGAGACGCGCACCGACCAATCGGGGGCGTGGAAGCCGCCGCCGTTCAAGAGCACGATGCCGTGGTCCTCGGCGAGGCGGAAGACGATGTCGAGCGGGTGGACGTGCTCCTTCATGTAGCTCACCACCTCGGGGCCGACATATTTGTTCGCCCAGAACTCGAAATCGATCAGGCCGTAATAGCGATCATGCAGGGGGTTGTCGGGCACATCGATGCCCAATCCTTCGATCATCCGGTCAACGCGGGACTTCACGATATC
>NZ_JBFTKS010000133.1:0-417 GCF_056396065.1 Allobosea sp. 05T433
CCGCTGGGCATAGGAGCCTGGCCCGGCGCCGGTTCTGTCCTTGCTCGCATAGTCGTTCTGGGCGTCGACATAGGCCAGGCTGACCTGGATCGCATCGAGCTCATTGCGCCCGAGGCGCCTGAAAAGGATTTCCTTGCGCCCGGCCTCAGTGTCGAACCGCCACTCACCGTCCTTGCGCAGGATCGGGATCGGGAACGGAAAGTCATTCTGACCGACGAGCAATGTCGCCTTGTCGCCGTCGACCTCGACCTGGTGCTTGGCCTGATAGGCCGAGAGAAAGCGCTCCCTGTCCGCTGCGTCGGCGACCTCGTCGCCGGAAAAGACGATGTCGCGCCCCTTGAGCCCGAGAACGCCGAGCATCGGGCCGGTCTCGCTGGTGCGGGCGGCTTCCACAAGGGCTGCGGCGGCCGCCTCGGG
>NZ_JBFTKS010000134.1:0-416 GCF_056396065.1 Allobosea sp. 05T433
TAGCGCCATGGCTCCCAAGCTGGTGGCTACGGGGTTTTTTCCCACGCTTATGTGCAATTAATTTCAGTAGAACCGGATAAACCAACCATGATGAATGCCAGACCTCAGCGGGGCTGCTGAAACGCCGCGAAGGACGGCTCACTGGGATCGCGCTCTACCGCCCGATGGCATGGGAGCCTCGGATCGAACACATTTCACGGGGCATCCTCGGGTGGCGGGAGCAGGGCGACCTGGCGCAGGATCTCGACGGTGCCGAGCACCGCCCATGCCGGGTCGTTCAGAGCGTGGATCGTGAAGGCACGCCGGGCACAGTCAATGTCGCGCGAGTTACGCAGACATGCCGGCCAGAGAACTTCGATATCGACTTGCCGCTGGCGCTCCTGCCAGTGCTGCATGATGAAGCGCATTACACCCAT
>NZ_JBFTKS010000135.1:0-415 GCF_056396065.1 Allobosea sp. 05T433
AGCGACGAGGTGGCAACCGGTGCGCTGATCCGCGGCATGTCTCGTTCGGTCGGCAATGAAATCGACGAATTCGTCGTCGAAGCCTTGCGGAACAATCTGCTCGGACTGCCGCTCGATCTTCCCGCCTTGAACCTCGCCCGGGCTCGCGACACCGGCATTCCGAGCTTGAACGACGCGCGCGCTCAAATCTATGCCACGACCGGCGGCGCCGACCTCAAGCCCTATACCAGCTGGGCCGACTTCACCCAGCACATCAAGCACCCGCTATCCGTGGTCAATTTCATCGCAGCCTATGGCACCCATCCGCTGATCGCCGCCGAGACGACCTCGGAGGGCAAGCGTGCAGCCGCCATGGCCATCGTGCTCGGCACCGATCAGACCGTGCCAGCGAATGCCGCCATGCAGCCGCCGGTCC
>NZ_JBFTKS010000136.1:0-389 GCF_056396065.1 Allobosea sp. 05T433
CTAGATGTGTAGTCCCGAAATCTGATGGTGCATCATCGATCCTGAGTCGTCAGGAGGAGGATGCATTATGGGAAGCGTTCTTCATGGCAGCGCCCGCACGACGGCGCGTGTTCGAGCCGAGCTCCAAGGGTCGAAAGAGAGCAGCCGGGCCCTTGCCGACCGCTACGGCTTGAATCCGAAGACTGTGCTCAAGTGGCGCAAAAGGACCACCACATCCGATGCGCCCATGGGACCGAAGGCCCCTCGAAGTACGGTGCTGACGCCGGCCGAGGAAGCCATCGTCGTGGCCTTCCGGCAGAAGACACTGCTGCCGCTGGACGACGTGCTGGGTTGCCTGAAGGACACCATCCCCGGCCTCAGCCGCAGCGCCCTGCACCGTTGCCTCCAAC
>NZ_JBFTKS010000137.1:0-383 GCF_056396065.1 Allobosea sp. 05T433
GCGCTCGGCTCCGGCGGCCAGGCTGTCGGCACGGCCGGGCTTGCCGCCTTCCTCGGCATCGATTCCCCGCCGATCGACTATGAGCAGCTGCCGCTGCGCCGCTTCTCGCCGGCCAAGCTCGAGGATGTCTTCGGCGATCCGGCGAGCAATGACAACCTGACGCTCAGCCATGGCGGCGGCCTCTCCGGCAGTGCCGGCTCTGGCGGTGGCCATGACTTCGAGGGGATCGCCTCGGCCGGCGGCGGCTCGGGTGGCCACCACCCCGGCCCGGGCGGCCATTCCGGCCCGGGCGGCGAGAACCCTGGCGGACCCGGTGGCGAGAATCCCGGCGGTCCCGGTGGCCCCGGGAGCCCGCGCAGCAACCGCGCCCCGCTGCTTGCCGG
>NZ_JBFTKS010000138.1:0-380 GCF_056396065.1 Allobosea sp. 05T433
AGCAGGTGGTCGAGCCGGTGTTCGGGCAGATCAAGCAAGCCAGAGGCTTCCGGCAGTTGCTCCTGCGCGGTCTCGATCAGGTCCGAGGCGAATGGGCAATGATCTGTACCGCTCACAACCTCCTGAAGCTTGCAAAAGCCTCAAGATGAGGACCGGGCACCGAAATCTCSCGCCCAGCCTTCCCGTCATAATCGCCCCAAAATCGTTACTCGGACGGGCTCCTAGRTGTTYAGTCCCGGCATTTGATGGATTGGATCGAGCCTGAATCGTTCTGGCTCTGAAGTCCAGCATTTGCAGATGAACTCGTAGGGTGTGAGCCCCCTAAGGGTCTTCAGCCGGCGGCCGAAATTGTAGGCGGCAACGAAGTCTGTGAGGTGCGC
>NZ_JBFTKS010000139.1:0-375 GCF_056396065.1 Allobosea sp. 05T433
GACCGGGTCGAGGCTGGCCAGACCCTGTTCTGGCTCGACGATGTCCAGACCAAGGCCGAGCTCTCGATCATCCGCTCGCAGCTCGGCGAAAATCTCGGCCGCAAGGCCCGCCTGATCGCCGAGCGCGACAACCTCGCCGCGATCACCTTCCCGGCCGAGTTCGCCAGATTCTCCGACGAGGCCAGCCAGATCATCCAGGGCGAGACGCGGTTGTTCGACGGCAACCGCACCAACCGCGAAAGCCGCAAGGAACAGCTCGAGATCAGCATCGTCCAGTCCGGCGAGGAGGTGAAGGGCCTCGAGGCGCGCCAGGTCGCCAAGGTCGAGGAGCTGCGCCTGGTCGAGCTCGAGCGCAACAAATATCTCGGCCTGTTC
>NZ_JBFTKS010000140.1:0-372 GCF_056396065.1 Allobosea sp. 05T433
ACCTCACCTCGACCGGCATTCCGGGCTGGAGCTTGCGGTCGCCGAGGGCGGCGACGAGATCGCCGTCGATCTGGATCTCGCCGGTGTAGAAATTGGCGCCGGTGGTGGGGTCGCGGGTGGTCGCCGGGGAGAGATGGCTGACGGTGCCCGGCAGTTCCGGGGTCGAATTCTTGGCGAAGGCGGAGAAGCGCAGGCGGGCGGGCTGGCCCGGCCTGACCTGGTCGATATCCGTCGGCGCGATCCTGACCTCGACGGTGAGCTTGGCCTCGCCCGGTACGATGGTGGCGAGACGGGCGGCCGGGGTGATGACGCCGCCGACGGTGAAGACGGTCAACTCGTTGACGATGCCGGCGATCGGGGCGCGGATCTCGG
>NZ_JBFTKS010000141.1:0-371 GCF_056396065.1 Allobosea sp. 05T433
CAACCGGCCCTGACGGTGA
Organism: Allobosea sp. 05T433; assembly: GCF_056396065.1. Classification (NCBI taxonomy): domain Bacteria; kingdom Pseudomonadati; phylum Pseudomonadota; class Alphaproteobacteria; order Hyphomicrobiales; family Alloboseaceae; genus Allobosea; species Allobosea sp. 05T433. The sequence goes on from NZ_JBFTKS010000141.1 coordinate 20, forward strand.
ATGGTGACCGCGAGTTCGGCCTCGGCGACATCAACCCGAGCTTCTTCTTCTCGCCGAAGCAGCCGACGCACGGCATCATCTGGGGCATCGGGCCGACCTTCGTATTCCCGACCGGCACCGACAAGACCCTGACCGCCGGCAAGTACTCGGCGGGTCCGGCTTTCGTCGCCCTGGCCATCGAAGGCCCCTGGGTCGTCGGCGTTCTCGTCAACAATGTCTGGTCCTTCGCGGGCAAGAGCAACCGCAGCGCGGTCAACGCGATGACGCTGCAGCCCTTCGTGAACTACAATTTCCACGGCGGCTGGTACCTGACCTCGTCCCCGATCATCACCGCCGACTGGGAGGCCGGCCA
>NZ_JBFTKS010000142.1:0-370 GCF_056396065.1 Allobosea sp. 05T433
TGGTCTTCGTTACCGCCTACAACTTCGCCAAGCATCTCAAGGCGCTGCGATGGCGAACGCCCTATCAGGCCATCTGCGACGCCTGGATCAGTGACCCGTCACCCTTCAAAATCAATCCGCACCATCTCATCCCGAGACCGCACACCTAGGAGCCCGTCCGAGTAACGATTTTGGGGCGATTATGACGGGAAGGCTGGGCGCGAGATTTCGGTGCCCGGTCGTCATCTTGAGGCTTTTGCAAGCTTCAGGAGGTTGTGAGCGGTACAGATCATTGCCCATTCGCCTCGGACCTGATCGAGACCGCGCAGGAGCAACTGCCGGAAGCCTCTGGCTTGCTTGATCTGCCCGAACACCGGCTCGACCACCTGCT
>NZ_JBFTKS010000143.1:0-366 GCF_056396065.1 Allobosea sp. 05T433
GGGGCTTGCCGTCGCCCGTCGTCGAGGCATGGCGAAGGCGACCGTGGCGGTAGCCCGGCGCCTGGCGGTCATCCTGCATCGGATGTGGGTCGACAACACGCCGTATCGCTGGGAGGCTGAGGCCGCCTGAACCAGCAAAAGAGTTCCGCGTCGCTGCGCGGATCGAGGTCCCGTCCAGGRACGCGTGGGCAGGCAATCTCGAGGCGGGCCTGAGCGTCAGTCCAGGCTGGCAGCTCGATAAAAAGATTGAGACGCCTCTCCATCCGACCCGATCATGAAGCGGCTCAGCGCCGACTTCGCAGAGAAGCCAGACCCCTGGCGGGAACTCATTATCGCGCAGCGTGGCGCAGAGGCTTGTCGGATAAT
>NZ_JBFTKS010000144.1:0-355 GCF_056396065.1 Allobosea sp. 05T433
GCACCACAGATCTCCATCACGCGGTCTTTCGGCATGCCCTGACGCATTGCCAGGCCGTAAATCGCGACCAGACACGCCACCAGAATCGCAGTGAACGGATGACCAATAAATTCGAACCATTCGTAAGCGGTTGACCCCACCGGCACAAAGCGTGCAGCGATGGTTTTCAGGCCCACCAGCACCAGCGGCAGCAGGATCAGCGACAGACTGAAGCCGAAGGACGGCATTTTACCCTCGCCCAGGTGCGGCTCGGTGATGTCGTCCGGAATGTGCAGCTCAACGTAACGGCTGATAAAGTTTCCCCACAGCGGACCGGCGATAATCATCCCCGGGATCGCCGCACACAGGCCAATCA
>NZ_JBFTKS010000145.1:0-352 GCF_056396065.1 Allobosea sp. 05T433
GCGTCACGCCGGGGGGCGTCGGGATGAGCTGGTTCCGCAGGAACCAGTCATTCTCGGTGCCGGCCGTCACACCGCCCTGAAATAGGAGATATTCGTAGGCGCCCGCCGCGACGACGCCACCGAGCGCGAAGGCACCGGCGGTGCTTCCTCCATTCACCGCGCGCACCACCTGGATGCCGTTGCCTGTCGTCAATTCACCGGTCCCGCCGGCGTTGGCGATGCTCAGAAGCGAATTGCCGGTCGCCGAGCCGACATCGAGGCGATCGGAAGGCGAGCCGTCAGTTCCGAGGAAAGTGTTCAGCCCGATCGTGCCGCCAGTCCCTGTATAGCTTGGCGTCGTCAAGACTGTGCC
>NZ_JBFTKS010000146.1:0-349 GCF_056396065.1 Allobosea sp. 05T433
GTCTTGGTCTTGATCACCGCCGATTTCGGCCCGATCAGCACGATCGTGTTGGCGACATAGGGCTTGCTGAACTGCACCACCTTGGCCCGTTCGGGCAGCATCGCCATCGTCGCAAACAGCACATCGACGCGCCCCGTGGTCAGGGCCGGGATGCGGTTATTGACCTCGAGCGGCACGAACTCGACGGGGACGCCGAGCTCCTTGCCGAAGAGCGCCGCGATATCGGCATCCAGCCCATCCTGCTTGCCGGCGCTGGTGACGAAGCCCCAGGGCGGATTGTCGCCCTGGATGCCCACGACCAGCTTGCCCTTCGCCTTGATCTCCGCCGGCGTCACCGCCAGCGCAGGCC